>JALEQE010000080.1 GCA_022766825.1 Oscillospiraceae bacterium
AGCGTCCGTCACCGAAATTACTTTGGAGGAACTGCTGAACAGATACACAAAACTGCTGTGATTTCAAGACTTAATAATCAAATTTAACATCCGCGCAGTTCGGGTATTGCGCGGATGAATTATTTATTGGTTATTATCGGCAAAGAAGCAAACAATTATTTGGTTAAAACGTCCAAATTTCCGAACACTATATTGAAACAAATATGCTAAAATATAAAAGGCAAATATATTTTAATTTAAAAGGGACGGAAGGAAATGATAAATAGTGGACAAAAAAAGACGGAACTAAAAATACTGAAAAACGAAGAGAAAAAAATGAACCTCATTATGTTTCTGTTTCTGGCTGTTCTTCCGATAGCGGCGTGGGGATTCGTTATGCTTTTCAACGGTGGAAAAGCAAAGGACGCAATTGCTCTTGGCGTGACGGGCGTTGCCGTGCTGGTAAAACTTCTGGAAAAACCGCTCGGGAAATTCGCAAAGTACGTGTATGTTTCGATATTGCCGATATGTGGTGCGATAATTCTTTCGTTAAGTACGCCGGGAGTTTACGGGGCGATGGTCGAGGCGTATTTTTTGGTGCTGTTTCTCACAATTCCGTTCTACTCGCCCGCTTTGGTGAACTTCTATGCCGCCGTTACATTTGCCGCGAACGTTATCGCAATGATAATAGTGCCGTCTCAATTCACCGTAATGAACACAATCGCCGTGTGGATATTCCTGTGGTTGGTATTTTTGATAGCGGTCGTTGCGGCGCAAATAATTGTAAGGCGCGCTTGTTCGCTTTTTATGCAGGTAGAAAGCAACGAGGACAGAATGGGAACCGTTTTGTCTTCCGTAAAACAAATTTCCGAGAATTTGTACACGGCGGGCACAACTTTGTCCGAAATATCAACAAACGAAACAAACGCGGCGAACGAGCTTTCGATGACAAGCGAAAATCTTCTCGAAAACAGCAACGCTTTGCGCGAAAAAGCGTCGCTTAGTATGACAAATCTGAACGAACTCAAAGAATCGGGAGAAGAACTCAGCGAAAATGTCCGTAAAGTCGGCGAAACATCGGAAGAAGTTATCAGAAAATCCGCCGAAAACGAAAAAGCGCTCAATTCTCTGCAAACAATAAACAAAGAAGTTATTCAGTCTATGGAAGAAACCAACGCTGTCGCCGCAAAGCTGTCGGAGGCGGTTCAGGGAATCGACTCCACATTAAAGCTGATAAACGACATCGCGTTTCAGACAAACATATTGTCGCTCAACGCGTCTATTGAAGCGGCTCGCGCAGGAGAAGCGGGAAAAGGTTTCAGCGTGGTCGCGCACGAAGTCGGAAATCTTGCGGCAAGAACGCAGAATTCCTTGTCGGAAATAAGTTCCGTTATGGACAGAGTGCGCAACAATGTCGCGGATATGACCGCTTATGTCGATGACAACAACAAGAAATTGGTTCTCCAGAACGAACATTTCGACACGGTTTTCAACAATATCGGCGAGATAAACGATATTTTACAGCAATCGAAAGCGGATATTGCGGCTATGAATGATGTTCACGCAAAGCAATCGGAGATAATCCGCCACGCCGTCAATATGAGCGCGGATATCGCCGACAGTATCGAAACCTCGAGCAAAGAATTTGAGGTTATTTCGGGTATGGTTTTACAAAACGCGCAAGACGCTCAGAGTATGACCGAGCAAGTAACAGCGATAAACAAAATGGCAGGACAAATTGACGAGCTGCTGAAATAAGCAAAACAACCGAATACCAACAAACCTCTGTCCGGGATATCCCTGGCGGAGGTTTTTGGATTTAAAACTTGTGTATTGACTTGTGTTGCAGGTTATCCGCAACAGTACAAATAATAGTTTTCACTATCCTTTACTATACATTTTTATATAGCCATGTGTTATTCATTTATTTTGCGGCACTCAAATAACAATCATGCATTTTGGTGGCTACTTTCACGACACAGAAGAGAAAAATGCGCCCCTCGGTAAAGCTTGTCTGCTGTTTCATTTATACACAACTCCTTTTCGCTCGGAAACCTTTTTCAGCACTACCGCTATTATCAGCACAATCACCTCGTAAATGACAAAAGTGTGCCATACGATTGCCCCGCCGAATATCTTTGGCAAAAATGTGATTATTAGCGAGTTCATCACAAGGCCGCGCACGCCGTTAAGCACTATTGCTTGTGCCGAGCGTTTTGTCGAGTAGAAATACGCGGACATTGATTTTGAGAACCGCAAAATCACGATAGAACGCTCGGCATATAAACTCAAAAGCGAACCCGTTAAAACCAAACCGCCCAAAGACTATGAAACGCGAACTATAACAATCAATGACAGTTGCGTTGAACGGCTGGAACTGCTCAAAGCGGAGAAAATCGAAGAGGCACAGCGACTCGGCTCAAAGTGGGTAAACGGCAACTGGGTATTCACGCAATGGAACGGGGAAATAATGAACCCTATGACGCCTACAAAGCAATTTTCGGACTTCCTCGACAAATACGGGCTGAAACACCGCAAATTCCACAGTCTGCGGCACACCTCGGCAACATTGCTACTTTATACGGGAGTAAACATCAAACAAGTACAAGGGCGGCTCGGACACGGAGATATTGAAACAACGAACAAATACTTGCACTTGCTCGAAGAGGCGGACGTTGACGCGGTCAACAGACTTGATTTACTGCTTTCGCCCAAACCCAAAAAGGAACAATCCGCCGAAACAATTAACCGTATGAACAAAATAAATATCTCCTAAAAATAACCGCCGCTCGCACCCGAAAAATCGGATAACAGAGCGGCGGCTTAATATTTAGAAAATATTTACAATCACACAAAATTCGCACAAAATTGATTTACAATAAAAACAAAGCCGCTCGCGAAGTTCTCGCAAACGACTTTGTTATGCGGTTTTTAATGGAGCTGGAAACGTGACTTGAACACGCGACCTGCTCATTACGAATGCGCTGCTCTACCAACTGAGCTATTCCAGCAAAATTAGTTTGTACGGTAAGAGAACAAACCGCTCATTTTTCAAAAAAACACTTGAAAAACATTGAAATAAATGCTATAATAAGATATATCACAGCAATAAATATATTATATATTATTTTTTTCGATTTGTCAAGTACAAAAAAGGAGGATTTTCATAAAATTGAAAAAATTTTTCAGAGTGTTGGGCTATATTGTTTGCGTCCTGTTGATTATATTGTGCATTCTGCTTGTTATCACGTCCGCACTGTTTGGAGCGAAGAAAACCGTTGAGGTGTTCGGAGCGAATATATACATAACGGAAAACGACAACTTTGACGGTATACCGAAAGGTCGTGCCGTCCTTGTCCAAAAAACCGCCGCCGATGATTTGGAAACAGGCAATCCTGTTCTGTATCTCAAAGAAGATGAAAACGACAATCCCACACTTGGGTATGTCACGGAAATCTCGCAGAGCGACGGGGTAAATTATATCACCGTATCTTACAACGATAAAACGTATGAATTTTCCGAATCAAAGCTCATTGGTCTTGCCGAATATTCAAGCGCATTCTGGGGCGGTGTTATCTGCTTTATAAGAACGCCGATCGGCGTTATGGTGCTGGCTATTCTGCCGTGCGTCGCCCTTGTATTGATTGACATTATCCGTGCCGTTATCGCGCGCCGTCCCGAACCCGAAGTTGTTCCCAAAGTCAAAAACGCCGACGAGGAAACAACTCACACTGACGTTAAACTTTCCGTTGATACCGAGGGTAAAGCGGAATACTCGAAAGACCGCAACCTGAAACCTCTCGCAAAAGACAACAGCGTGCTGTTCAACCTCACGGGCAGACAAACGCCACAAACCACTCCCAAAAACGAACGCCCGATTATTCCGCTTGTTGACAGACCAAATAACGCAAACAGCGCGGCTCCCAAAATAGATAGCACTGTCCCCAAAGCCGATATTCAAGGGAAAACAGGCAGGGTACTCAATGTCACATTATCGTCGGATAACACGGTAACGGAAAAAGAAGATTTCCATATTGACTTCAAAAAGCCGGATATTTCCGCTATGCAAGCGGAAAAAAGTCTTGCAGACGAACCCTCGCGCAACATTATCACTCCCGAAAAATCCGATAAACCTCGCGTTTCCGAAAAAACCGCCGAAATCCCGATTATCACTCCCAAAAACGAAACGGACGCGTTTTTCGCTCAACCGTCCGTTGGCAGACAACTAGCTCCGCAAATCGGGAAAAAGCGCAAATCCAAGATGGACGCGCAAGCCGAAGCCGAAGTCGAGGAATTGCTTGAAGAACGTTCGCAGAGAAAAGCCGAAAAAACGGCAGGCAAACGCAGTACGCAAATTCTTGCGTCAAAAAGCCTTGACGAAATATTCGCCGATGATGACGATATTCCGTATCACGGCACGGTAAGCGACAAATCTGTTGACGATATAATCACAAGTCTTGAACAGAAGAAATAAACCAAAACCCGCGCTGAAAAGCGCGGGTTTGCTTATAATCTGCTCTCGTTGTACACAATTCTGCGCCAACCCTCGCCGTAAGGGTGCGCTTTGCAAACACCGCCCTCCCACTTGTAGGGAACGTCGTTTTCCGTTTTTCCCTCGGCAAGTTCGAGAACGCCTTGCTTGTGGGCCTCGCACAACGACGCGTCTTCAAGTTTTCGGCTGTGTCCCGTGAGAATACAGTCAAATTCGGGGCGAAGAAACTGCAAGCGGTCAAGGTTTTTGTAAAACTCCGCAGGAGTAAGCGACTCGTCAAGCTGTAACCACGTCTGCTCGATTATGCTGTCGCCCGTGAACAGTATTCTGTCACGGCGGTCAAGCAGAACAATTCCGCCGTGCGTATGTCCCGCAAGCTCGTACACTTCAAGCTGTATCCCGCCCAGGTCGAACACGTCGCCCTCTTTCACGGGAAGAAAAGCGGCGGGTTTCAGCCCCGTGCCTTTTATCGCGCTTGTAAATTCGGGGTCGGCAAACCACTTTTCCGCAAGCTCGTAATCGGCGGGATTGAGATACACCTCGTTGAAATAAATGTTTCCGTAAATATGGTCGGGGTGTCCGTGCGTATTGACAACGGTTATCGGCAAATCGGTGTAGGTTTTCGCCAAAGCGTTTACGTCCTCATAACCGTTCATTGTGTCGATAACAAGAGCCTTTTCCGTGCCCGTTACAAGATACCCCGTACCCTCGTTGTGGTCGTTGAGTAATTTTATATGGTCGTTTATGTCCGAAACTCTTATTCTGTTCATTTTAACCTCTTTTCGGCTTATTTGTGAAGTCTTTTTATTATCTTGAACGCCAGCGTGCCCTCCGTGATAAGCGGTTTTTTATGCTCGAAAAACACCACGCCGTCCGTCGGGGAAGTAATCTCGGAAATAACCGTTCCCTCGTACGGGTGAATTATCTGCGCCATAACCTCGCCTTGCCGCACCTCGTCGCCCACGTTGCAAAGCTGTCTGTAAATACCCGCGTCCGTGCTTTTTACGTTCATCATATCGTCCTCGTCGATAATCGTTCCCATATATCCGCCGTGACAGCGATACTTGATTACTCCCATTCTCGACAAGAACCGCAGAACCGCCGAAACGCCCAACTCCGCCGAATTTTCGTCAATAGTTTCGGTGGCGTTCGTGTAAACGGAAAAAGCCGCCGTTCCCGAAACCTGCCAGTTGAAATTCAGCGTTGTTCTGTCCATCGCGATAGGCGTGCGCAACACCACATACTGCAACCCGAAAAGGTTAGCAAGCGAAGTGTTTTCCTTGCAGGTTTTCATCATACGAACGTGCGGGATAAACACTCCGGGGATATAGAACGACGCAAACTGAATACCGTATTTGAACTGCTTTATCTGTTCAAAAACACCCGCCGCGATACGCTCGGTTGTTTCGCCGTTCGGGTCGCCGGGGAACATACGGTTGATGTCGGTGTTGTCAAGACACCAAAAACGTCTGCCCAGGTTTGTGCTGTAACTGTTCAGCGACGGGATAACAAGCACCTGTCTGTCGTGCGCGAAATCGCCTTTTTTCTCAATCTGCGTCAAAACCCTGATAAGCATACCGCACATATAAAGCTGCTGTATCTCGTCACCGCGCAGACTGCCTATGATACAGCAGGTAGGCTCGCCTTTTCCGAAACGATAACCCGTCACGCGGAAATCGTCACGGTATAATCCCGACAAACTGTAAATTATGTCCTTTTTCAACGTTTTTACCTCTTTTATAAGCGTTATTGCATTGGCTTTGATGTGTCTACCCACTCTTTATAGCCCGACGCTTTTTCAAGTACTTCAAGCGACAGCTTAACGGCTGTGTGGCTGTCGCCCGCGGCGGGGTAAACGCAATCGAACCGTTTCAGCGAATTGTCAAGGTAAATGTCAACGCCGTTGTTCACGCCGAACGGGCAAACGCCGCCGACATTGTGACCGATAAGCTCCGACACCTGTTCGGGTGTGATCATTTTCGCCTTAACGCCGAATTTCGCTTTGTATTTCGCGTTGTCGATTTTAACGTTGCCCGCCGTTACAATCATAACGGGCTGTTCATTGACCATAAACGTCAGCGACTTTGCGATATGCGCGGGTTCGCAGCCGAGAGCTTTCGCCGCGAGTTCAACCGTTGCGCTGCTTTCGTCAAGCGTTATTATATTATCCGCAAGACCGTATTCCTCCAAATGTTTCCGTGCTTTTTCAAACGACATTTAAATCAACTTCCTCTCAATCGTCGGGTTCGACATAATAACCGTTCGCTCTTACTCCGTCAACGGCGTTAATAAAATCGCTGAACTTCGCGTAACCGTAATCGGTGAAATCAAACTCGCCAAACTGCTTTTTTATTTTGCCACTCAAAGCTTTGATACTGCGACTGCCGTCGCCGTGAGCGAAATCATACACGAACTTTTCTATTTCGTCCGTGCGCTTTATAAAGTCCTCGTCAATTGACAAAACGTTGCGCTTTTCTTTTATGCCGCCGATACTCGAAATCAGCTTTTTCATTGTGGCAAATCCCAACTCTTTGAGATAACCCCTGCCGTATTTCTTCGTGAGAAAACTTCCGAGAGCAGGCAAAGGTGCGCTGTTGTCGTTCTGCGCCAAAAACGCGAATATATCGCGCTTTATCGCGTTGAGCTCGGGTTTTATCTGTTCCTCTGTCGGAACAATTTCGGGTTCCGTAACTTCGGCTTTCGGCTTTTCGGGTTTCTTTTCGGGCTTATCAGGCTTTTCGACTGCCTTGACGAAATTCTTCGCAACGGAAACGCCCGACACGGACGCTACCGCCGATGCAAAATCCGCGAACCCAATATCCGCAACGTAATTCTTCCCGTACTTTTCAAGTAGCATATTGTTAAGCTGTCCGAGGTTGCCGCCGTTCGGACCGTTATCCGCTACGTATTTGCGCACTTCCATAGCAAAAACCTGCGCCGTAATCCGCAGAGTGTGTTCCGTTTTGTTTTCGGAAGCTTTCGCGGACTGCGTATTATCCGTTGTTTCGGGCAAAGGCTTTGTCGCTTTCGCCACGGAAACAAGCGAAACATCGTTCGCTTTTCTCGCGAGCGCGGGCTGTTTGTCGATAAACTTCGCGAAACGCTTTGAGCCGAACCGCCCGAAATCCACTTTTCCGAAAATCTGAGTTACATACTCGTTTATTTTGGAAATATCATCGTGACAACCTTTCTGCCGTTTCAGATATTCGGCGATAACGTTGACAATCTCTGTCGCGGTCGGCTGAACATCGGAAGATTTCGCCTTTTCGGCGGGATTTTCTTTTTTCAGCGACACAAAGTTGGAATTTCGGCGCAGTTCCGAAAAACTGTCGATAAACATTGACAGGCGGTTATATCCCAAAGCCGCATAATCAATCGTACCGTACCGGGAAGTGAGATAAGCGTTGATTTTCACAAGGTCGAGTTTCCCATCGTCGTTTTCCTTGACGTATTCAAGAATATCGCGGCGCAGAGTTTTTTCGTCATACTCGCCGATATTGTCGCAAACTTGATTGAGATAGCTGAAATGATGACAGCTTGAAGTGAACGCGATAGGTGTTTTCACTTCTCCGATACCGACAACAAGCATTCCCGCTTCCCGCAGACGAATAGCAAGCCGCGTGAAATCGCTGTCGCTTGTGACAAGCACAAAGCCGTCAACGTTGCCCGTATACAGAATATCCATAGCGTCGATTATCATCGAAAAGTCCGTGGCGTTTTTGCCCGCTATGTAGCTGTTCTGCTGAACCGCCAAAATCGAATTGTTCATTGCGGGAATACGCCAACCCGTGTTGTTCTTTTCCCAATCGCCGTAAACGCGCTTTATGGTAAGCTCTCCGTATTTCGACGCCTCTTGCAGAATAAACTGCGCATATTTCGCGGAAACATTGTCGCTGTCAATAAGCAACGCAAGTTTTTTTTCTTCGTTCATAGTATACTCTCTCTTAATAATGGTTAAATAGCAACGGGGATTTTTTCGTTAAATTCGTGATACTTGTAGTTTATTGCCGTAAAGCTGTCTTTCGTGAATTTGTAGAAGTCCGTGATGTCGTCAACGCGCATTTCGGGTGCGGGATAGGGTTCTTGTTCGATAAGCCGTTTTACAATATCAACGTGGCGGTCGTAAATATGCGCGTCCGCGATAACGTGTACAAGTTCTCCCGCCTCAAATCCACTCGCTTTCGCGAACATTATAAGCAAGGCGGCGTATTGACACACGTTCCAATTGTTCGCCGTCAACATATCCTGCGAACGCTGATTGAGTATCGCATTCAGCTTGTTTCCCGAAACATTAAGCGTAAACGAATAGGCGCACGGTGCGAGAGCCATTTCCGACAAGTCGTGGTGATTGTACATATTCAGCAGTATGCGGCGGGAAGTCGGATTATGCTTTAAATCGTACAAAACTCTGTCAACCTGCGTAAATTCTCCCTCGGGGTACTTATGCTTAACCGACATCTGATAGCCGTAAGCCTTGCCGATAGAACCGTTTTCGTCCGCCCAAGCGTCCCAAACGTGCGAGGAAAGTTCGTGAACGTTGTTCGATTTTTTCTGATAAATCCACAAAATCTCGTCAATTGCGGAACGGTAATACACCCGCCGCAACGTCATAATCGGGAACTCCTCGGACAAGTCGTAGCGGTTTACAATGCCGAATTTCTTTATCGTGTGTGCGGGCGCGCCGTCGTCCCAACGCGGGCGAACTTCAAAGCCCTCGTCGGACGTGCCGTTTTCGAGAATGTCACGGCAATTCTGTATAAATAAATCGTCTGCTCTGCTCATCGATTACCTCTTTATAAACAAACCGCGCAAAGCGCGGCTGTCGATGTTAAAGTGAAAAATATTGAGTGAAAATTATTGCTCGCTGAGAATAAACATATCATATATTACTTTGATAGCCTTTTCAAAATCCTTTTCGTCAATTCCGACGATAATGTTAAGCTCGGAAGAACCTTGGTCTATCATTCTGATGTTTATATCCGCGTGCGACAAAGCCGCGAACACTCGCGTTGCCGTACCTTTTTTAGCGCGCATTCCTCTGCCCACAACTGCGATAAGCGCAAGCCCATCGATTATCTCGAAATGGTCGGGACGGAGAACGTCTTTAAGCCGTCTAACCAATTTCTCGCGTTCCTCGCCTTTGCCGAGTTCTTTCGTATTTACGACAACGGACACGGTATCGATACCCGTCGGCATATGCTCGGGGAATACTTCGTGATTTTCAAGTACTTGCAGCATACGGCGCATAAAGCCTTTTTCGGAATTCATACGGTCTTTTTCAATCGAGATAACCGAAAAGTCCTTTTTGCCTGCGATACCTGTAATCAGATACTTCGTATCGTTGTCGGCGGTCGGAACAATAAGCGTTCCCGCGTCCTCGGGAGCGTTTGTGTTCTTGATGTTTATCGGGATATTCGCGCTGCGGACGGGGAAAATAGCGTCCTCGTGGAGTACTCCCGCGCCCATATACGAAAGCTCGCGCAGTTCAGAATAGGTGATGACCTCAATGCCCGCGGGGTTTTCAACGATACGGGGGTCGGCAACCAAAAATCCCGAAACGTCCGTCCAGTTTTCATACAGCGAAGCGCCGACAGCTTTCGCGACAACCGAACCCGTGAAGTCCGAACCGCCGCGCGAAAACGTCTTTATCGTGCCGTCGGGTAACGCGCCGTAAAATCCGGGGATAACGGCTTTCGGTGTTTTTTCGAGTATCGCGCCAAGACAAGCGTTGGTAATATCCGCGTCAAAGTTGCCCTTATGGTCGAAGAAAATACCCTTTGCCGCGTCCACAAACTCATAGCCGAGATAATTCGCAAGCAGAATACCGTTAAGATATTCGCCGCGAGAAGCCGCATAATCGCGGTTTGCGCCGTTGCGGAAATCCTGACCGATTTTTACAAACTCGTCATCAAGCGAAATGTCAAGGTTAAGGTCCTTGATAATTTCGTCATAACGCTCGCGGACGGGCGCGAACGCTTTCGCGAAATCCTCGCCCGTAATTGTGCGCTCATAGCACTGATACAGCAAATCCGTAACCTTTGTGTCGTCCTTGAAACGCTTTCCGGGCGCGGACGGAACGACATAAACGCGTTCGGGGTCGGCGTGAATTATATCCGCGACTTTCTTGAATTGTTCAGCGTCGGCAAGAGAACTTCCGCCGAATTTAACCACTTTGCTCATAATATCTGCCTTTCTCTTCATAAAAATATATATTTATTTTAACACATTTTACTTGAAATTGCAATACCGTAAACAAAAAAGTGCAAAACCGCCGAAACGGCATTGCAGAATACAACGCCGTTTGCGGTATTATTCTTCCTCGTCCGTATCGGGAGCGTCCCAGTTATGCCAAACGTTCTGAACGTCGTCGTTGTCCTCCATAGCTTCCAGCAAAAGACCCATTTTCTTTATTTGGTCCTCGTCCGTAAGCGCTGTGTAAGTACTCGGAACCTGTGCCGCGTCTGCCGAAAGTACCTCATATCCGCGCTTTGTAAGCTCCGCCGCAACATTCTGAACCTCGTTCGGGTCGGTGGTAATTTCGACAACGCCGTCCTCGAACGAAAAATCGTCCGCGCCGCTTTCGAGAATATCTTCCATAGCCTTATCCTCGTCAATGTCGCCGTCCTCGTTGTTAAGCACGATAACGCCTTTCAGCGTAAACATAAAGCTGACGCAGCCCGACGCTCCGAGATTTCCGCCGAACTTATCGAAATAGTGACGGATTTCGCCCGCCGTGCGGTTTCTGTTATCGGTCAAGCAGTCAACGATAACGGCAACTCCGCCGGGACCGTAGCCCTCGTAAACGCAGTTTTCATAATCGTTCTTTTCCGCGCCGCCCGCCGCTTTTTTCAGCAGACGGTCGATGTTGTCGTTCGGGATATTGTTCGATTTCGCTTTCTGAACCAGCGTTGCCAAACGCGAGTTGTTCGCGGGGTCCGCGCTGCCCGTTTCCTTAATGCACACGAGAATTTCACGGCTGATTTTCGTGAAAACCTTTGCTCTCGCGCCGTCTTTCTCGCCTTTTTTACGCTTGATTGTGCTCCATTTTGAATGTCCAGACATAAAATACTCCTTTATATTGAAAATACTTTTATTACACTAACTTTGTAAACCCTTGCCCGAAAACTTCCGCCGCGCTTGTCATAACAACAAACGCTTGCGGGTCGGTTTCGCGAACGAGACGCTTAACTTTGCTGTAAGCCGTTCTGTGAACCGCCGTCGCGATAACCTGCCGTTCGTCGCCGCTGTACGCGCCCTCCGCTTTGAAAAGCGTAACGCCGCGCCCCTGTTCAAGCAGTTTTTTCGCGATTTCCTTTGAGTGTTCCGAGAAAATCATCAAAAAGCGGCTTTCCTGCGTGCCGTACACGATAAAGTCAATCACCTTTGACTGTACGAATATTGCCACAACAGCGAACAGCACCACGTTGATGTCCTTATAGACCAACATACCGAAACAAACGACAAGAATATCCAGTGCGCCCGTTATAACGCTCAGTTTCATATCGGGGTGAAACCGCTGTATTATTTTCGTCACAATATCCGTGCCGCCTGTCGTACCCTCGCGCTGATAGTTCAGTCCCAGACCTATTCCCATAAGCGCGCCGCCGAAAAGCGCCGCCACAATGCCGTTTCCGCCCTCCGCGCTGTAAGTGGGCACATATTGCCCCAAATAGTCCGTGAAAAACGTCACCGCCGCGACGGAAATCAGCGTTTTTATCATAGTGGATTTGTTGAGAAAAATAAATCCCAGAATAATCAGCGGAATATTAAACGCCAAAATCAGCGTGCCGACTTTAACGGGCAACAGCGAGGTCAGCACAACCGCGATACCCGTAACGCCGCCCGGCGCGATATTATTCGGCGAAACAAAGCTGTGAACCCCCAGCGCGTAAAGCGCAGAGCCGAACAATATTATCGCAAGGTCGATAATCCACCGCAAAACCGCTCGTCTTTTCATAGCGGCGGTCATTCTTTGCTTTTCTTTCTTCATATTTCCTCACAACACGGCGTCCGACGATACGGGCAAAGCCTCGCAAATCGCGTCAAACAGCGTTTCAATGCGTTCGTCCTGCCCCGTAAGACTGAGATACCCGAAAAGCGTTTCCAAAGCTGTCGCGCGGCGGTATTCGGACGGTTTCGCACTTTTCGGCACGGAAATTCCGCCCGCGTTACGTCCGCGCCGCAGAATATCCGCCTCTTTTTCGGTAAGCATAGGCTCAATAACGCTCACCGCCTCCGACTGATACGTCGCGCGAACACGTTCCACCGCCATATCGTGCAGTTTTCCCGCGTTTGTGTTGTGAAGTGCGACAACACGGTTTCTCACAAGAACCTCGTAAATGCTGTCGCCGTAAAACGCGAGAACATTCGGACTGTAACCCGCCGCCTCTTTTTCCGTCAAACTCTTCAAATCACTTGCTCCTCAGAATATAGTAAACAAAGCTGTATTCCTCGCTGTGCAGGTCGAACATATAGATTTCCTTGTTAATCTCGCCGATACCTGCCGCCGCCTCGTCGTCCTCCGCGCCCTCAAAACGGCGCACAAGCTCGGACATAGGCCCGTAGAAATTCTGTTTCCAGTCGGATTTCGGCGCTATGTAAAAATCCTGTATCGCGAAACCCTGTTCTTTCGCCTCTCGCAGAACCTCGTCAAGCGGTACGGGTCGCCCAAACCTATGCTCGACATAGCATTTCGTATCGGGTGACGGGGCGATTATCCAGCAAAGCGTTCTGTAAACCGCTGTCCCGCCTTTTGCCAGCCGTTCGCGGATTTGTTCAAGCCGTCTAGGAACTCCATCCGGCTCGGTAAGCCCGTTGTACCACATCAAGTCCCAGCCGTTTTCGGCGGGCAACAACTCATAAGCGCCCGCTTTTTGCGCGTTCAGACCGATTTTCGCCGCCGCGTCAACCCTCGTCTGTTCCGCGAACGCCGCCAGAACATCCGCGCCCGTTTTCTCGGAAATAAGCCGCGGCGTATAGCAGTCGTCGCCGAGGAACAGCGCGTTTTTCGGCTTTATATCGCCGCACATTTTCAAAACACGCTGTGACGTTTCTTCACTACCCGCGGTCGAACGTTCCATATTCCCGATGACCGCGCTCATAAAACCGCCCATTAAAACACCCTCTTATCTGTTTTCCGCTCGGTGTTTCTTTATCTATTTATATATCCATCTGTTTATCTCACATAATTAAATTCAAAATCGAAAATCGACACAACGTCGTCTTCTTCAATTCCTTGCCGTTCCAACTCGTCAATTATTCCGCTCGAACGCAGAACGCGCTGAAAATACTGCAAACTCTCGTAATCTTCCATATTTACAACGGAGAGTATGGGAGCAAGCCACTCCGCCTCGACAATGAAAACGCCGTCTTCTTTGCGAACAGTAAAACCGTGTTTCTGCGCATTTTCTTCCGCAAGCTCTTTCATTGTAAGCGGGACAGCCTCGTAACGCTTTACGGGCGGTAAAGTGTCAAGCTTTGCTATCACCGCGTCAATAAGCGCGTCCGTACCCTCTGTGGTTGCCGCCGAAATTCGGAAAAACGGCAAACCTTTCTCTTTTATAAACTTCTCAAAATCCGCGATTTGTTCTTCCGTGGCTAGGTCGCACTTGTTCGCCGCGACTATCTGCGGACGTTCCGCGAGTTCTTCCGAAAAATTCGCGAGTTCTCGGTTGATTTTCTCGAAATCGTCTTTGGGGTCGCGCCCCTCAATGCCCGAAACGTCCACAACGTGAACGATAAGGCGGCAGCGTTCAACGTGGCGCAAAAACTCATGTCCCAAACCTACGCCCTCGGACGCGCCCTCGATAAGTCCCGGAATATCCGCCATAACGAACGATTTTTCGCCGCGTTTCACAACTCCGAGAACGGGCGTTATCGTGGTGAAGTGATAGTTGGCGATTGTCGGTTTCGCCGCGCTTACAACGCTTATCAGCGACGATTTTCCGACGTTCGGGAAACCGACAAGTCCGACGTCCGCGAGCAGTTTCAGTTCAAGCACAACGTCAAACTTCTCTCCCGGAAAGCCGGGTTTTGAAAACCTCGGTATCTGCCGTGTCGGAGTAGCGAACCGCGCGTTTCCTCTCCCGCCCTTGCCGCCTTTCGCGACGACAACAGGACCGTCCGAAACGTCCGCGATAATCCGTCCCGTGTGCGCATCCTTTACAATCGTTCCACGCGGCACTTTTATCACGGTAGGCTCCATAGACTTGCCCGAACACCGTTTCGCACCGCCCGGCTCGCCGTTCGGCGCGACGTACTTTTTCTTATAGCGGAAATCAATCAGCGTTGACAGGCTGTCGTCCGGCTCGAACACAATATCCGAACCCTTTCCGCCGTCGCCGCCGTCGGGCCCGCCCGCGTTTACATACTTTTCCCTGTGGAACGAAACCGCTCCGTTTCCGCCGTCGCCCGCTTTTACGGAAATCGTCACCTTATCGACAAACATTGACATTGCGCTCGCCTGCCTTTCTATCGTATCTCTTACCGTATTTTAAACTAATTCGTGAAAAAAATACACAAATAAGCCGGACAATAATCCGGCTTATTGCATTCAGATTAACCGAATTACTCGGCTGTGTAAACAGAAACCTGTTTTCTGTCACGACCAACGCGCTCAAACTTAACAGTACCGTCAACGAGAGCGAACAGTGTATCATCGGAACCGATACCAACGTTGTTGCCCGCGTGAATGTGAGTACCGCGCTGTCTTACGAGAATGTTGCCCGCAAGTACGAACTGTCCGTCAGCGCGCTTAACGCCAAGTCTCTTGGACTCGGAGTCACGGCCGTTCTTTGTAGAGCCCATACCTTTTTTATGAGCGAAATATTGCAAACTGATTTTAATCATCGTTTTTACCTCCTAAACAATCATCAACTTAACCTTGCTGTAATCCCGCGAAATCATTTCAAGATGTTCGTAAAACGCCGAAAGCAGTTTCACCGCCGCCTCGTCCCGCTCGGAAAGCCGCAGAGTGATACGGTTTTCTTCAACGTTGACCTCGGCGTTCGACTTGAAATTCTCGGTTATGCAGTTGCACACAAGCATTGTGCAGGAGCTTACCGCCGCACAGACGATATCGTTTCCCTCCGTGCCGTAACCCGCGTGACCGCTTATCTCAAACCCACAGAAATCCGTGTCCTTTTTGTGGAATACAGCTTTAAGCATTATGCGTTGATAGCCTCAATCTTAACCTTGCTGTAAGGCTGTCTGTGACCCATTTTTCTCTTAACGTGCTTTTTGGGCTTGTAAGTGAAAACGGTGATTTTCTTTGCCTTACCGTTCTTGATAAGGGTAGCCTTAACGGAAGCTCCGCTTACATAAGGCGCGCCGACTGTAATGTTGCCGTCGTCCTTGCCTACCATAATTACTTTGTCGAAGGTAACTTCGCCCTCAGCGTCAAGCTTTTCGATAAAGAGCTCGTCGCCCTCTTTAACCTGATACTGCTTTCCGCCTGTTTCGATAACTGCGTACATAATATAATACCTCTTTTCGGTTCTCGCTGTGCCAGGGCGACGCGACTTAATTTTTCGCATACTTTCCCTACCCTGCACAAGCGGCTTTATTATTATAACACAAGAAGTTGCTTTTGTCAAGCACTTTTTCACGATTTTCCGATATTTCCGAAAAAATCCCCCGAAAAACTTACGGGGGACTACTATTATTCCAGCTCAAATGCGCCGGTATACAGTTTATAATACTGTCCTTTTTCGGCTATTAGCTTTTCGTGAGAACCGCGCTCGATAATGCGCCCTTGGTCGAGAACCATAATAACATCAGAGTTTTTGACCGTTGACAGTCTGTGTGCGATTACGAATACCGTGCGTCCTTTCATCAGTGCGTCCATACCCGCCTGAACAACAGCCTCCGTGTGCGTATCGATTGAGGAAGTTGCCTCGTCAAGTATCATAACGGGCGGGTCGGCAACCGCCGCTCTCGCGATTGAGATAAGCTGCCGCTGACCTTGCGAAAGTCCGCTGCCATCGCCTTTAAGAACCGTGTTGTAGCCTTGCGGCAGCATACGTATAAAGCTGTCTGCGTTTGCGAGTTTCGCCGCCGCGATACATTCCTCGTCAGTTGCGTCGGGCTTGCCGTAGCGCAGATTGTCCATAACCGTTCCCGTAAACAGGTTGACGTCCTGCAATACAACGCCTAGCGAGTGGCGCAAATCTGCTTTCTTAATCTTGTTGATGTTTATTCCGTCATAGCGGATTTTGCCGTCCGCAATGTCGTAAAAGCGGTTGATAAGGTTCGTGATGGTCGTCTTGCCCGCGCCTGTCGCTCCGACAAACGCTATTTTCTGACCGGGTTCGGCGTATATGCTTATATTATGCAGAACCGTCTTTTCGGGAACATAGCCGAAATCAACGTCATCAAGCACAACGTTGCCTTTGAGTTCGGTATAGGTTACGGAACCGTCCGCCGTGTGCGGGTGTTTCCAAGCCCAAAGGTGTGTGCGCTCGGTAGTTTCCACAAGCTCGCCTTTTTCGTTGCGTTTCGCGTTAACAAGCGTTACATAGCCGTCGTCGGTTTCGGGTTTCTCGTCGATAAGCGTGAAAATACGCTTTGCGCCCGCCACCGCCATTGCTATCAAGTTTACTTGCTGCGACAGCTGACCTATCGGGTTGATAAAGCTCCTCGACAGTTGCAAAAATGCGACAATCGCGCCAAGCGTCATTGTGTTGACTGCAAAGCACGCAACGTTCGTGACATTGTTTATCGCCATAACTCCGCCGACAACCGCCAGGATAACGTAAAGCACATAACCGAGCGCATTGTTCAGCGGCATAAGAATGTTCGCGTTTGCGTTCGCGCGGTAAGTGTTTTCGCAAAGCTCCGCGTTTTTCTTGTCGAATTGCTCTTTTGACTGTTCCTCGTGGCAGAATATCTTAACGACTTTTTGTCCGTTTATCATTTCCTCGATATATCCGTTTACGTCCGCGGTTGAGAACTGCTGTTTCATAAAGTAAGAACCCGACTTTTTGGAAATTCCCGAGGTAATAAGCATCATTACTCCCAAAAACGCGATAACGATAAGCGTGAGCCATACGGACAGGTGGAGCATTGAAAAGAACACCGTGATTATCGTAACTCCCGAATTGAGAATTGTCGGTATCGACTGCGACAGCATCTGCTGCATAGCGTCCGCGTCGTTGGTGTAAAAGCTCATTATGTCGCCGTATGGGTGAGTGTCAAAATAGCTTATGGGCAGGCTCTGCATATGCGTGAACATTTCGTCCCTTATCGTTTTCAGAACGCCCTGTGAAACGTTCGCCATAATCCGCGCGTTGATAAGCGCGCTGACAGCTCCCAGCAGGAAAAGTCCTGCCATAACGCAAAGCGCCTTGAGCAATCCGCCGAAACCGATTGACGGGTCACCGACGAGAGGCAGAACATAATCGTTTACAAGCGTTTGCAGAAACAGGTTCGACATTACGGACGCGCCTGTCGTCAGCAGAGTGCATATAACGACAACCGCCAGTTGTCCGCGGAAAGGCTTTAAATAGCCCAAAAGCCTTTTCATTGTCGTTTTGTCCATTTTCATCGGAACGCGCGCGCCTTTCGGGGGACGTCCTTTAGGCATAGGTACGGCTTGTTTTGTATCACTCATCGTCATTCGCCCCCTTTGTCTGTTGATCGTAAATCTCGCGGTAAATTCCGCCGCGGTTGTACAATTCCTCGTGTGTTCCCATATCGGAAATCTTTCCGTTTTCAAGAACGATTATCTTATCCGCGTCGCAAATTGACGAAACGCGCTGTGCTATGATAATTTTCGTGGTGTTCGGAATTTCCTCGCGGAACGCTTTTCTGATAAGTGCGTCCGTATGCGTATCAACCGCGCTTGTGCTGTCGTCGAGAATTAGTATCTTCGGGTGTTTCAGCAGTGCGCGGGCAATGCACAATCTCTGTTTCTGACCGCCCGAAACGTTCGTGCCGCCCTGTTCGATATGCGTGTTGTATTTATCGGGGAACTTCTGAATAAATTCATCGGCACAGGCAAGTTTGCATACTCGCTGAACGTCCTCGTCCGAGGCGTTTTCGTTTCCCCAACGGATATTGTCGTAAATCGTACCCGAAAACAGCGTGTTCTTCTGCAAAACCATCGCGACATTGTTGCGGAGAGCTTCGAGGTTATAATCGCGGACGTTTTCCCCGCCTACAAACACTTCGCCCTCCGTTGTGTCGTAAAGGCGCGGTATCATCTGCACAAACGTCGATTTTGAAGAACCCGTGCCGCCGATAATTCCTATCGTTTCGCCCGAATTTATTTTCACGCTGATATGGTCGAGAGCGTTATTTTCGGCGGTTTCGGAATACTTAAAGCATACGTTCTTAAACTCGACAGAACCGTCTTTGAGTTCCTTAATGTTGCGTTCGCCGTCGTTGATGTCACAGCCCTCGCGGAGAACTTCCGCTGTACGGTCCGCGCTCGCTTTCGACATTGTGAGCATTACGAAAATCATCGAGAGCATCATAAGGCTCATCAAAATCTGCATTGTATAAGTGAACAGCGAAGTAAGTCCGCCTACCGTAAGACCCGGTTCGGCGTTTCCGCTCTCAACAATTGCGTGCGCGCCGAGCCACGATATAGCGATAACGCAAGCGTAAACCGCAATCTGCATTGCGGGCGCGTTGAACGCAACCGTTTTTTCGGCTTTGGTGAAGAGTTCAAAAATCTTGTCGGAAATCTTGCCGAATTTCGATTTTTCGTGTTCTTCCTGAACAAAACTCTTTACGACGCGTATTCCGCGGACGTTTTCCTCAACGCATTCGTTAAGGTCGTCATAAGTCTTGAACGTTTTGTTGAATATAGGGAACGCCACTTTGATGATTATCGCCAATACGATAACCAAAAACGGTATCGCGAACAGGAACACAGTCGATAGCTTGGGACTTGTTCTGAACGAGAAAATAAACGCGAAAATCAACATTGCGGGCGCGCGGAACGTTATTCTGATTATCATCTGAAACGCCATTTGCACACGGTTTACATCCGTTGTAAGTCGTGTTACAAGGCTTGCGGGCGAAAATTTGTCTATCGACGAGAATGTGAACCGCTGAATGTTGTAGTACATATCTTGGCGCAAGTTCTTCGCGAAACGAGAGCTTGCTCTTGACGCGGTAACGCCCGCCGTTACGCCGAACATCATTGACGCCAAAGTAAACGCCAACAGCATAACACCGTATTTCACAACGTTGTTTATGTCGCCCTGATTTATACCGAAATCTATCATATATTTCATTACGGTCGGTATGCAGACTTCGGTGAAAGCCTCGGCGAGCATAAATATCGGCGTGAGTATCGCGGGTACTTTCGCGTCCCTAATACATTTTGCCAACGCTTTTATCATTTATTGACTCCCCTCTCCTTATTTAATATAACAAGATTTGTCTGTATTCTGTCAAGAAAACCGCACAGGGTTTTAAGTTCCTCGGACGTAAAGCCCTTTGTAAGCTGCGCCTCGGTTTCCTCAAACTCACGGTGCATTGCCTGACCGATTTCGCGGGACTTTTCGGTAAGCTCGATTTTTTTCAGTCGTCCGTCGTGCGATACCGCCGTTCGGGTTATCATTCCCTTTTTTTCAAGCAGTTTCAGCACTTTTGACGCCGTTGAGCGGGTTATTCCGAAATCGTTCTCGAAATCGCGCTGATAAACAACCTGTCCCATTTTCTCCATACGGGTGAGGTGTCCGATTATCCACCCGTTTGAGCAGGTCATATTATCAACCTCTTTTTTCAGCTCGGAATTGCGGTCGACATATCGGCGAACGGCGTTGTTTATCATTCGGAAACGCACGCCAATGCCGACTATATCCGTGTTTTCCACATTTTTATCCCCCTTCCGAATTTTATTTGTTGGATATGCGACGTTTTTTGTTTGACATTAAACATTATACAGCACATTGCCTAATTTGTCAATTGTGAATTGTGCAAAAAAACCATATAATACAGCGTTGAATTTTGGTATTTTTTAAAGGCAATACCGCACAATTAACGGCTAACGCCTTTGCTCAGACGACGTTGCCGTCGTCTCGCGCTTTGCTTGCGTATTTTCCGGCATAGCGTTTTGCGCGAAGCGCATAATGCGTGCACAAAATTTCGCTTGACGGGCGTGTCTCCCCCTGCTGGGGGAGGTGGCACGCAGTGCCAGAGGGGCTGACCGACAGACCAG
>JALEQE010000102.1 GCA_022766825.1 Oscillospiraceae bacterium
CCGTACTTGAACTGCTGATTGCTGTCGAAACGTCAGAACTTGCACTTTCTACGCTTGAAACAGCTGAAGATACAACAGAACTTTCTGCGCTTGTTTCGCTTGTTGAGGTTGACACAGATACCGCGTCTGAGTTTTCGCTTGCTTTACAACCCGAAAGCAAAATTGCAGAAATCAAAAAATTTGTTAAAATTCGTGCTTTTTTCATCATTTTCTGTCCTTTTCAGTAAATTTTAAAAAATACGTTTTTTACCCAATTTCCAAAATAACGCTTAATTTAACGAGAATGTTATAACATTTCGTTATAACATGGTGTTGTTAATCAAATTATACAAATTTCAAGTGATTTTGTCAATAGTATAATAACGACAGCCGCCCTATTTTAATAACCCATAGCTTTCAGCTCGTCGCGGGTGATACATTTTTCGTTGTTGTAAGCAAATCTCACAGCGGATTTTTTGTTGTACAGATACGAGATATTTCCGTTGTCATCTATTACATATTCTCCGCTGTCGGGGGCTATCCACAGCCACATTGCGTTGTCGCGGCTCATAAAGTCTATGTTGGGGAGCGTGTCGCAGGCGGTAACGGCAAGCATTTTTCTGCCGCTTGCGGTATTCGAGGCGATTGCACCAAAACACCCCGCGAATGACGAGTCGGTTTTCTCGAAAAAACTCTGCCCTATCACATCAACATACTTATCGCCGGGGTAATATTCAAAATCGCTGTTGTTCCATACCCAAATAAGATTTTTTATTCCGTTGTATTTTGTCAGCCGCAGAAAAATCAGTTTCCACAGGGATTTATAGCTTTCGCTGTCCTTTCCCCACCAGAACAGACCCGTATCACCGTCGGGGACAGGTTCAAAAAGAACGGGTATATCCGCGTCCTCAAGCTTTTTAAGGGTTTCGGCGAGCTTGTCGATGTCGTAGAGCAATTCGGCGGCGTCCTGTGTAAGCAGGTCATTTTTAAGCTGAAGTTCTATCGCCGCGTTATCAAGCAGGGCAATCTCCGCCGCGTCCGCACCATCAAGAGCCGACTGAACGTCAAAGTCATTCGCACCCGTTCCGCGTATTGGATTGGGCGAATACCAATGCCACTTGTAAGCGCATATTCCACCGTTCTTGTCCCATTCCTCGGCAAGCGCTATGTCATTGTCTATCATTTCGGCGGCATAGGTTTCATCTTTCACCGCGGGCGCAAGTTCGCTTATCCGTATTGCGGGATAGCGTTGGGTTTCGCTGTAAACCGCGTTTATCTCTGCGTTTGTACCGCAGGAAACGTTCTGTGCGAGGAAAACAGCCTTGCCGTAATAATCCGACAACATATTGAATAGAGTTACCGTCCTGTTCGAGGCGTTCTCTGCAACAGGAACATTGCCCGTATTGTATACTTCCGTGCCGACTTCGTCGGTGTTTTCCACAACGATACAGTCTATGTCCGCCGTTCCGCTTTCAACGGTAAGTTTCAGCGTGTTCATTCCAACGGACATATACAGATTATCCACCGCAAACAGCTGATATTCAGAACCGCTCTCGTCGTTTTCGGTAATCGGCACGGAATACGACCCTACAACCGAGTCGCCGACATACAGCTTTATAGCCGCGCCCGTTGATGAGCGCGCCGATATGATAACGCGGTAAAACTGCGAACTTACAACGGTTGCCACCTGTTTCAGATACTGACCTTTTTTGAGTGTAACAAAACCGTCGTTGTCGGGGTTTTCAAGTTCGCCTTGTTCGTCTTTTGCCGTTCCGTTGAACGCGCCCTTTTCCGCCTCGTATTTTTTCACATAGCTTTGCTTTAAGACGGTATAATTGTTCACCGTATTCGTATCTGTGTTTTGCCTGCCGTTATCGCCGCTTGTGCTTTCGGAAGCGGAATTTCCCGTAAGACTGTCTGATATATCAACCGCGTCGGGGATTTTTTCGCATCCGCACAGCATTGCCGCCGCAAGTATTATTGCCGTAAATTTAGTGTATTTTTTCATTCGATAAACCACCGTCTGCGTTTTGTCATTCTCCGTATGCTATCTTAAGAGTGTTTCCGTCAACGGCAATTCCCGCGCTCAATGTAATCGGAAGTCTTTGCTCCGGCGAAAAGCCGATTGTTTCGCCGTCGTTTAAGGTAACGTCCTCCGAAAGCACGTAATTCGCCACGTCCGCCAGAAATCCCCGCATATCGTTTAAATCCGTGTTTTGGTCACGCGGAACATAAGTTTCCATTTCCTCTTTCTCGAAACGGCGCATTCCGTATGTATAAGCTCCGATTTGATTTTCGTCTCCGTATATTCCAAGACACACAAGATTGAGTATCGGTATTTCACCGTATTTCATAGGCTCTGCGAAATCACAATACATTTCGGGCGAATAAACTGCGCCCTCGCTATATAAAGCAAGCGCGTTTTCTTGCTTTAACGCTGTCACTGTCAACTTTACAAACAGTTTTGCTTCTTCGATTATATCGAGACAGTCGCCCCAAATAATACTCACTACAAGCTGCGCTTTATGTTTCTTGACGATTTCCTCGCCGTCCCGCCACATAAAGTTCGCTTTCGCCCAATATTCCGCCTCGCCGTTAGGAACAGGCGCGTCGATAAATCCCACCATAACACGCATTCCTTGAACGACAGCATACAGCAGTTTATTTTCGTCTTCGGGATTTTCCGCCTCTTCGTCCTCGGAAATGACAATTCCCCATTCTTTTTTGAAGTCCTCAACAAACCGTTGTTTATCCCAATTCGGTTCGGACAGTAATACAAACCCCACAAAACTGCCGACTTTATTGTCGGGAATGGGCACATTCTTGGTGTGATGCTCTTCTCTTTCGGAAATGCTCATAGCAGTACTCCTCAATCCTTGATTTTAAGCGTTTTGCGTAATTCTTTTTCGGCGGAATTCATCATAACCGTGAGTAATGTGTCGCCGCTTAAAAGCACGGTATTACCACGCGGGATAATGGTACGTCCGCCGCGGGAAATACAAGCTATGTTGCAGTTGTTCGGAATGGACAGCTGCGACAGGGGTTTTCCTTCAAGCGGGTAATTCTTCGGCAGTGTGATTTCCATAAGCGACGCTTCCTCGCCGTCAAGCTGCAGCAGGCGTTTCATAGCGGATAAGTCAACCTCGTGTTCCAACAGCTGAATGATGTTGTCGGTTGCCGAAATTACAATGTCCACGCCCAACTTTTTGAGAGCTTCGGCGTTTTTGGGATTGTTCACTTTCGCGATAGTCTTTTTCACACCAAATTTATTTTTTGCTATCTGACAGCACACCAGGTTGCTTTCGTCCTGTCCCATAACAGCGATAACGCAGTCTGCTTTATCTGCGTCGCAAGCCTCCAGCGCCTCAACGGTCGTACCGTTTCCGCAGGATATCTCCGCGTCGAGGTTATTTGCGCAATAATGGCTTTGCTCTTTGTCGCGTTCTATCACTGTAACGGAATATCCGTGTTCCAACAATGTTTTCGCAAGATAAAATCCAACCTTGCCGCCGCCCACGATTATTGCTCTCATAATATTCCTCCCGTTACTTACGATTTTTTGGCGAAAATCAGCTTGTCGCCTTCCATAAACGTCAGATCCTGACCACGGTACATAATAAAGCCTCCGTTTTTGTGCATAACTGCGAAAAGCATTTCTTCTTTTTCATATCTGATATCGTTTGGTGTTTTGGAAATAAATTCTTCCGGAACATCTATTGTAGAAAAATGCACCGTGTAATTTTCAAAATTGACTTCTATCCCGGTATCGTGTTCGTCGATAGCCGCGCACGCCGCTGTTACGGTAAGCTTTGTCGGGCAGATTACGTTTACGCCCAGATTTTCAAATACATCGCCCTTTTTAATATCGGTTATCCGAGCAAATATCTTGGAAATATGGTATGTTTTTTGCGCAAGTTCCGATACCATAATGTTCATATCGTCCTGAGAGGTTACTGCGAACAGTGCGTCGCAGGTTTCTATACCCGCGCGTTTAAGCACGTCAACGTCAATCGGCACGCCCGTTGTCGTAAATCCGCCGAAATCGGGCGACAGAGAGTCGAATTTCTCGGAACTTTTGTCTATTACCGAAACATCGTGTCCGCGCGCGTCAAGCGTATTCGCCAACGCCGAACCTACCATTCCGCAACCTATAATCAATATATTCATAACATCATCTCCGAATTTTACAAGATAGCTATTTTCCAACGCAAAACCGTTTGAACACTTCGTTTATCACTTCGTCCGAGGTGCGTTTGCCCGAAAGCTCGTAAACAGCGTTAAGCGCGCGTTCCAATTCCACGCCGATAACATCGGGAGTAACGCCCGTTTGAACAGCCGCAAGAGCGTTGCTTACAGCGTCCGCCGCCTCGATAACGCACGCCCGCTGACGTTCGTTCGCGAGAAATCCCGCGGAAGCGTTCAGTTTACCCAGATTTAATCGCTCCGAAATCTCTTTTCCCAAATGCTCCGCAAAATTTTCGTCTTTTGCCGATACTACAAGCGGTTCTCCCAATCTGTTCTTTATTTCGGACACATCGAGTTTTGTTTCAAGGTCGCTTTTGTTGACAATCGGTATGACGGTTTTACCGTTAAGCTGTGTGAACAGTCGTCTGTCCTCTTCGCCGAGTTCTCTCGAACCGTCGAACACCGCCAACACAATATCCGCGCTTTTCAGCTTTTCAAGCATTATTTCAACGCCGATTTTCTCGACTTCGTCATCGGTTTCGCGAATACCCGCGCAGTCGGAAAGCAACAACACCGCGCCGTTAAGATTTACGGTTTCCTCAACGACATCTCGCGTTGTTCCCGCAATATCGCTGACGATACTTCGGCGAACTCCCGAAAGCGCGTTCATTATCGTGGATTTCCCGACATTCGGTTTGCCCACGATTGCGCACGAAATTCCCTCGCGTATCATTCTTCCCGTATCATAACCCGCAAGCAGACTGTCAAGCTCCGTTTTCACTTCGCCGATACGTTCATTGAGCCACTCTTCGGTAACAACGGGCGTATCGTCCTCGGGATAGTCGATCCACGCGGAAATCTGCGCGGAAACGTCCATTATCTTGTCGGCGATTATTTCCGCTCGGCGATAAAGCGCGCCCTCCCGCTGACTGTTGGAACAAGCGAGTATCTGTTCACCCTGCGCCGAAATTAAATCCGCGACAGCCTCGGCTTGCGTAAGCGACATTTTACCGTTAAGCAAGGCGCGTTTTGTGAACTCACCCGCCGCTGCGGGGGACGCTCCCGCTTTGAGACAAGCCGTCATAACGCGCCGTGTAACATATATTCCGCCGTGGCAGGATATTTCGCAAACGTCCTCGCCCGTGTAAGAGTGCGGTGCTTTGAAAACCAACAGCACGCCGTCGTCAAGCCGCTCGCCGCCGTCATATATCTTGCCGTAAGCCGCCGTGTAGCCTTTCATATCGCGTATCGATTTCCCCGAAACGGGTTTGAAAACCTTTTCCGCGATTTCAAGCGATTTTTCGCCCGATATTCGCACAACGGAAATCCCCCCGACAGCGGCGGGCGTTGCTATTGCGCATATTGTTTCAGAACCCATTTCTTCACCTCGCACGAATTATTTCTTTCCGAACAATCTTCCGAAAAAGCCTTTTTTTGTTGGCTTTGAAGTTTCGGCAACATCTTCGGATTTTTCTGTTTTTTCCTGATTAGTCGGCTCAGAATCCGAAAACTCTTTTTCAGCCGCCTCTTCGTAATCGTCGGAAAGGATGCCCATAAGAATAGGCTTTTTCTTAAATTCCTCGCCAATGTCGTTAAGCAAATAAGTATATGTCCGCGACGGTTTTTCGATTTCATAATCCGACAGCTTTTCGCATTTCAGAACGTCTTCCAGTTTTTCCGCCATACGTTCCGAAACAGATGCCGCCGCGCCCTCGTAATACTCCTCGCATGCGATATTGTATTCCTCGGCGGGATTTTTGCCCGCAATCTGAGTTAAGTGTATTCCCTCACGAAGATAAGTCGTGTAGTCGAGGTAATCGCTCCAAAATTCGTTGAGCAAAGCCGCCAGAATACGGTTTTGTTCTTCCTGCAAATCCTTTTCGGGGAACTTTTCGAGAGCCTTTTCATACAATTCGGGCGCGTCCTTTTGCCAGAACTCGCTGTTATAATTGCCGTCAAGCAGGGAGTTACGCCGCTTAAACGTTACATCACGGTGCTTTTCACCAATCATTGTGTATTTCATAAGCTGAACACGCTCGTCAAAAGCGTTGTTCTCGACAATACGCTGAACACGTTCCGCTTCACGCAGTAAAACCTTGTCCGCGAGAACGCCCTCTGATTTCTCCGTGGGATAATGCCGCCCCGCAAGACCTTTCAAGCCGTTGTTCACAAAAATTGGGTCGTCAAGCGCGGCAAACACGCGGCTTTCGCCGACGTCGCCCTGACGTCCCGCGCGCCCGCGCAGCTGCATTGTAATACGGGAACTTTCACGCAGAGAAGTCGCAATCACAAGCAGTCCGCCCACGCTCACCACAAAATCCTTGTCGGAGCAGTCCGCGCCGCCAAGCTTAATGTCAACGCCGCGCCCTGCCATATTCGTTGAAATAGTGACCGCTCCGCGTTCGCCCGCTTTCGCGATAATCTCCGCTTCCTTTGTGTCGTTTTTCGCGTTCAGAACGGCGCATTTTATTCCAAGCTTTTCGAGGTCGGCGGCAATGCTTTCGCTTTCCTCAATGCTTTCACTTCCGACAAGCACGGGGCGTTCAACGTCCGCCGCGTCTTTTATCGCCGCAAGTATGGCGCGGCGTTTTTCCTCGCGGTCATAGTACAGTTCAAGCGGGTGGTCTGTTCTAACGGTGGGAAGTCTTGTCGGAATAACGGTTGTGGTTATGCCGTAAATCTTCTCGAACTCTTCGCGCGACTGTTCCGCTGTGCCCGTCATTCCCGACAGCTTTGGATAAAGCCGAACGTAATATTGCAAAGCAATACTGCCCATTATACGTCCGCGGGACGAAATGGAAAGTCCGTGCTTTGCCTCAACCGCCGCCTGCAAATCGCCCGGGAACACCCGTCCGGGCGCGGCTCTTCCCGTAAACTCGTCAATCAGTACTATATGCCCGTCTTTTACAATATAGTCGTTGTCTTCTTTGAGAATATCGCGCGCCTTGATACACGCGCATATTTTCGCGAGCAAGGTTTCGTTTCCCTCGGCGTACAAATCACAGCCGAATATTTCCTCCGCCTTATCCGCGCCCTCGTCCGTCAGATAAGCGTTGCGAGATTCCTCATCAACGTCAAAGCAGCTCTCATCGAGAGCCGCCGCTTTTTTATAGACTTCCGCCGTATCGCCGCTTTCGCGCACGGAAACATCACCCGCAATCACAAGCGGGATTCTCGCTTCATCAATAAGAATACTGTCCGCCTCGTCAACAATAGCGAAATTCAGTTTTTCGGGGAAATACGGCTTTTCATCGAAAAGAACAAAACTCCTCAGATAGTCAAAGCCCGCCTCTTTCGCCGTTGTGTACAAAACCTGACATTTGTATAACTCGCGCCTTTCCTCTTTGGGAACATTTTCCGTGATACAGCCGACAGACACACCCATTTCATCGTAAATGGGTTTCATCCATTCAAAGTCGCGCCGCGCCAGATAATCGTTGAACGTGAGAATATGTGTTTGACCGCCGCCGAGAGCTTCGGCGCACGCCGCGAAAACAGCGCATAGCGTTTTTCCTTCGCCCGTCTGCATTTGGACCATTTCTCCGCGCGACAGTGCGAAAGCCGCCGCAAGCTGTTCATCAAACGGAATTATACCGAGCGTTTTCTGAACCGCTCGGTATACCCGTGCAAAAATTTCCTCAGTCGTGTTTCCGTCATATTTTCCGCTTTCCGCAAGCGACTTGACGGCCGCGACAGCCGCTGTGTTGTTCAATATTTCCTCCGTATGGGACAACCCCGTGCAATCGAATCACAATAATTATAAGGTGTTGCCTTAGCTTATTTTGCGCACGCTTTTCTTCGCCTTGCTTATTAAATAAAGCAATTCCGAACCTTGATTTTCAAGCCACCTTGTTACGGTACGTGTTGTCTGTCCGCTTTTGGACATTTCGCACAACCGCTCAAAGCTGACCCATTTCGCCGCGCACACTTCTATATCCTGCAGACGGAGTTCCGACAGCGGAACGTCTTTAATAAGAACGTAAAAATCCCGCAGCATACCGTCTGTTGTAAGCGTCCATTCCAGAGAAAGCTCACTTTCATCGGCAACTATTCCCGTTTCTTCATACAATTCGCGGCGTGCGGCGTCTTTTCCCGTTTCGCCCGCCACGGCACAGCCGCCCGAACATTCCCACTTGCCGCCGCTTGTCTTTTCAGGAACGCGTTGAGTAAGAAGTATCTCGCCGCTGTGATTTATTGTCATTACCTGCACTACAATATGATATTCTCCCCGCGGAATGGGAACGCCTCTCATAATCTTTTTTCCGAGAGGTTTCCTATTCACGGTGTAGAGATCAAAGAACTCCATTATATGCTTTTTGCTCCGTTTTTGAGATTCTTTTCGATAAGAGCGCAGCGCTGCTTTACGCAATCAACGGAACGGTGCGGATCTTCGGGTGTGTTGAATGTGTAGTCCATCAGCTTTTCGATGGTTGTTGAAGCAACGTGAAGTCTTGTGTCGGAAGACGCATAGTAGATATAAACATTATCATCTTTAACAATGCAGCCGTTTGTGAACGCAACGTTGGAAACATCGCCTACGCGCTCATATCCGTGGGGCGCGATAAACAATCCGCTCGGAGAAGCGATAAGCTTGGACGGATCGTTGAGATCGGTCGCAAATACATAAATTACATAACGCAAGCCCGCCGCCGTGTTTCTTACGCCGTGCGCGATATGGATCCAACCCTTCGGGGTCTTTATCGGAACTGCGCCCGCGCCGTTCTTGACTTCCGTAAGAGTGTGATAAACTCTCGGAGAAATAACCTTTTCTTCCGTGCAGAGTACGGGATTTGTAATATCGTCGCAAAGAGCGAAACAAATTCCTCCGCCGCTGCCCGTTGAAATGAAGTCGTCCTGCGGACGGGTATAGAAAGCGTATTTGCCGTTTACAAATTCGGGGTGCAGGCAAACGTTGCGCTGTTGCGGTGATTTTGAAATAAGGTTGGGCAGACGCTCCCAGGTAACAAGGTCTTTTGTGCGAACGATACCAGCCTGCGCAACCGCCGCGGAAAGGTCGTTGGAGGTCGTATCCTTGCTCTCGGAGCAGAATACGCCGTAAATCCAGCCGTCCTCGTGCTGTGTAACACGCATATCGTATACGTTTGTTTCTTCGGGGCAGGTGTCGGGGAGAACAATAGGATAATCGCGGAACTTAAAGCCCTCTGTCGGCTTGTCGCTCTCCGCAACAGCGAAAAAGCTCTTTCTGTCAGAGCCCTCAACACGCGCGATAAGGCAGTATTTGCCGTTCAAATAAATCGCGCCCGAGTTCATAACAGCATTAACGCCCAAACGCTCCTGCAAATTGGGGTTATCGTCATAGCTCAGATCGTATCTCCAGAGAAGCGGAGCGTGGGCCGCCGTGAGAACAGGGTGCTCGTAACGGTCATAAACGCCGTTGTAAAAGCTCTCCTTCTTGGGGTTGGGGCGGTTGATCAGCAACTCCTGCTGACGGGTGAGAACAGCAAGCTGCTCGTTCCATTGTTCTTTTGTGAATGCCATAATAATAAATTCCTTTCATATAAAATAATAAAAAACAATATCATAGTATATTATATCATATTATTGAACAAATTTCAAGCACTTTTGTTAATAATGGCACAATTTAATCTTCGATCTGAGTTTTATAATTGACAACGGAATAAAAACGTTGTATAATTGATTGTGGGAAAAACAGGAAATGTTTTCCCGTAAAACTGCTTTGACAAAGGTGGAAACTTAATGTACAACCCGATTATTTTTGACTTGGACGGAACATTGCTGAATACGATAGGCGATTTGGCGGCGGCGGGAAATTTCGCGCTTGAAAAATTGGGATTTCCAACGCACTCTGTTGATGAATTTCGCTATTTTGTCGGAAACGGTATTCCGAAACTGATAGAGAGAATGTGCCCCGCAAACACGGACGACGTTACTTTGAAACGCGCTCACGGAATTTTCTCCGAATACTATGAATTGCACAAAGCCGACCTCACCCGTCCCTATGACGGAATGACGGAATTGCTTGAGGAGCTGAAGTCCAAAGGAATTACGGCGGTGTGCAACACCAACAAGGACTATGTTTTCGCGAAAGAGCTTTTACAGTCATTTTACGGAGATACAATTGTTGAAACCGTCGGCGCGGGATTGGGGTACAGCACAAAACCCGACCCCGCCGCGGCTCGCTACCTCGCCGAAAAATACAGAAAAGAGGGTGCGAAACCGCTGTATGTAGGTGACAGCAACGTTGATATGAAAACCGCGAAAAACGCGGGCTTTGACGCTTGCGGCGTTTTGTGGGGATTTCGCGAACGCAAAGAACTCGAAGAGCAAAATCCCGCTCACATAGCCGCAAACATTGACGAACTTCGCAAAATTATCCTCGGATAAAATCATTTTATCGGTTATAATAATATTATCTTCAAAAAATAATCGAAAGGATAATATTATTATGAAGAAGAAAATATTAACAGCCGTTGTATTGACGGCGGTTTTATCACTTTCCGCGTGCGGCGGAAAACAAACCTCAAATTCCTCGGCGAATAACGCCAATAACGCAAACAGTACAAACAGCGCAAACGCTCAAAGTTCATCACAGGCGCAAAGCACTTCCGAAAACAATTCGTCAAGCGTTCTTCAAAGCTCTGTGGAGTCCCCCGCAAACAATGGTTCGACGGTCAACGTATCCGAATTCAAGTATAAGAACGACGATGGCGGCATTGAGATAACCGACAGCACCAATACGGACGAAAACGTGATTATTCCGTCCGAAATCGACGGGAAAACGGTCGTTTCAATTTCTAACGCCAATGGCACAAGCAAGGCTCTTTTCCCGAACGCTAAAAAAATAACACTTCCCGAAACTCTTACGGAAATAGACGATTACGCTTTCGCGAACTGCGCCGCGCTCACCGAAATAAATATACCATCACGGGTTGACGATATAGGCGACTGTGCTTTCAAGGGTTGCAAATCGCTTACCGAAATCGTAATCCCCCCAAGCGTTGAGGATATTGGCGACTATGCATTTGAGGGTTGTACGAATTTGTCGGCGGTGACATTCTCAAACGGCACAAAGGAACTCGGGAAAGGCGCTTTCGGCGGCTGTACAAGCCTTTTGAACATCAATCTCCCCGATACGCTCAAAGAACTTGAACAAGACACTTTCGATAAAAACACTGCGTTTACGGTGACTTACAAAGGCATTTCATACACGCCCGATAATATTTCCGAACTTTACGAGAAATTAAGATAACAACAAAATACCCGCTCCGAAACCAAATCGGAACGGGTATTACTTTAGTTTCGTTATTTTTCGTTGATTTTTGAGCCGCTGCTCTTAAACGCAAGAGCCGTAAGCAATCCGAAGAAAATTGCCGCGGAAATCCCGACTGCCGCGTTTGTAAATCCGCCCATAAACGCGCCGATTATTCCGTATCTGTCAACAGACTGCTTAACGCCTTTCGCAAGCAGACTTCCAAAACCCGTAAGCGGTACTGTCGCGCCGCCGCCCGCGAGGTCGATAAGCGGCTGATACCACCCAAGCGCGCCCATAACAACTCCCGCAACAACATAAGTCGTGAGTATTCGAGCGGGGGTAAGCTTTGTAAGGTCAATAAGCAGCTGACCTATCGCGCAGAGCAGACCGCCGATTACGAACGCCCACACATATTCCATTAACATATCCATATTCTTTCCCCTTTATTTGTAGCAGATTTCAACAGCGTGGCTTATTCCGGGAATACTGCCGCCCTGCTGTACCATTGTCGGCGACATAAGCGCACCTGTCGCGGCATAAAGTATGCGTTTTAGTTCGCCGCTTTTCACTTGTTTGAGAAAATGCCCGCACATCATAGACGCAGAACAGCCGCAGCCGCTTCCACCCGCGTGAACGTCCTGGCGTTCACGGTCATAGAGCATAAGTCCGCAGTCTTTGTGGCGGCTTTTCAGTTCAACGCCGTCACGCTTGAATAAATCGTACAGCATTTCACTTCCCACTTCTCCCAAATCGCCCGTGATAATAAGGTCATAGGTTTCGGGGTGTGTTCCCATATGCTTGAAGTGACGATTTATCGTATCGTAAGCCGCTCCCGCCATTGCCGCGCCCATATTGTTAAGGTCGGTTATTCCCATATCCTGTATTTTTCCGACTGTCGCCGCGCGGATATAAGGAGGAGCAAGCGCGGGAGTTACTATTGCCGCGCCCGCCGCCGTTGCCGTCCATTGCGCCGTTGGAGTTCTCACTCCGCCGTAATTCAACGGAAAACGGAACTGACGTTCCGCCGACGAAAAGTGAGAGCTTGTCACCGCCGCGCTGTTGTCCACATATCCCGCGTTTACCATTGCCGCCGACAAAAGCAGTCCCTCCGCAAATGTTGAGCAAGCGCCGTATATTCCCAAAAACGGGATATAGAAATCTTTCAGTCCGTAGCTTGAACCCGTGCATTGATTGAGCAAATCACCCGCGATAATCAAATCCGCGTTTTCGGGTGCAAGTCCCGCTTTGTCCATCGCGTGGTGAAGAGCCTTTGTCTGCAAAAGAGCCTCTGCCTGTTCCCACGTTTCGGCGGTACCCTTGTTGTCCTCGACAATTTCGTCGAATTCGTCGCCGTACGGCCCTTGACTTTCGATTTTTCCGACAACCGCCGCAAAGCTTGTTATTGCGGCATTGCTGAATTTAATTGTTTTTCCTTCACAAACAGCCATATTTTCCCCTTCTTTTTATTTTTAAATATCCCAAGGTATATAGAACAGCATACCGCCGAAATTGATAAGTTCCGCGGAATGCGCCCAGGCCTCTTCGTTTTCGGGGTCGCCCAGCTTTTCCCTTTTTTCCGACTTATCTTGATTTTTATCCATACGTTTCCCTTTCTGAATATGCGATTAAATCATTTTAATCAGATAGTAAATGATACCGTAAATGATTGACGCGGATATGCCGTAAACGATAACAGGCCCCGCGATAACAAACATTTTCGCGCCCAGTCCGAGAACGTAACCCTCGCTTTTGAAATCAAGTGCGGGCGATACAACCGAATTGGCGAAACCCGTTATAGGCACAAGCGTTCCCGCGCCCGCGTGCTGTGCCATTCTGTCGTAAACTTTCATACCCGTAAGCAAAGCGGAAATGAAAATCAACGTTATCGAAGTCCACATACCCGCTTGTTCTTCTGCAAGTCCGAACGCGCGGTACATATTAAGAAAACCCTCGCCGATACAGCATATAATTCCACCGATAACAAACGCCATTGGAATGGTTTTGTACATTGAGGAAGCGGGTGAACGGCGTTTCGCAAGTTCTCCGTATTCTTGATTTGAAATATTCATAATTTTTCCTTTCCCGACACCGAAAAGTATCGTAAAAAAATGTTTCTCGGTTTATCTTGCGGAAAAATGTCGATTTAATTCGAGGAAAAATATGCAAATTATGCGGTGTTGCCTTAAAATTCGGAGTGGAAAATGGACATACAGAATCAATTTAATTTTATCGCTAACGAATACGACAGCAACCGAAAATATTTTATACCTTGCTTTGATGATTTCTATGAAAAAACGACTGATTTTATCGCTTCAAATATTGATAAACCTAATAGAATAATTGATCCCGGAGCGGGAACAGGCTTGCTGTCTTATTTCTGGTATCAGCACTTTCCCGATTCAGAATATATACTTGCAGATATTGCGGAAGAAATGCTGAACGTTGCCCAAAAAAGATTTTCGGGTATCGACAACTTTTCGTATCGGATATTGAATTATGCCGAAAGCCTCCCCTCGGACACGTTTGACGCGGTTATATCGGCTCTTTCAATTCATCATCTTGAAAACGACGAAAAAGCACTTCTTTTTTCGAGAATTTACGACCGGCTTTCAGACGGAGGATTGTTTGTGAATTATGATCAATTCTGTGCCGGAGACCCCTTATTGAACGAGTGGTATGACTCCTTTTGGCACAATCGGCTGATAAATAGTCCTTTGTCCGAAAACGACATTGAATTGTGGAAAGAACGGCGAAAACTTGACAAAGAGTGTTCCGTTGAGCAAGAAACAAATATGCTGAAACAAAGCGGATTTAAAATTGTAAAATGTGTTTATTCAAACTTGAAGTTCTCTGTAATCGTTGCAATAAAACAGCCCGAAAAGAACAGTGCTTTTCAGGCTGAATAAATATTATGACCGTATCATCTCAATGTGTTCTATTCCGTCGTCCATAAACGGTTCAGAGCATTGACGAAACCCCAGCTTTTCGTAAAATCCGCGGGCGTAAACCTGCGCCTCTATCCTGATTTTATCGGCGGAGAGCTTTTCCTCGGCGAACTTTATTCCCTCGCGGACTATCCGTGCGCCAAGTCCCTCGCCGCGCCGGGTTGTGAGTATTCTCCCAAGCGCGACTTCGGGGAACGAAACTCCTCTGTCAAGCACCCGCAAATACGCCGCAATGCCGTTTTCGTCACGCAAAAAAAGATGATATGCCGCCTTGTCTTTGCCGTCGATTTCGGGATAAGGGCATTTTTGCTCCACCACGAAAACGTCCACACGCGCTTTCAGAATATCGTAAAGCTCGTCATTCGTAAGCTCCGAAAAATGCTTTTTTACAAGTTCCATTTTGTTCCTTTCACAATAAAAGCGGAAAGCCGGTACTTTCCGCTTATTATTACACGTTCGCGCGCGCTTCATTGAGTATTCGCGCGTATTTTTCCATTTGTATTTTTGAAATGACTTCGCCGCGGTCGTAATTCTCCAGAAAATTCAGCAGCTCCTTGCTACCCAGACAAACATAATCGTTTTCACGGAGATTAAGACGCAGTTTTGCGTTTTTGCTCGAAAAATAAAGCACCGTGTCTATCCAGACTTCCTCGCCCGCCGCATTAAGGATACTTTTTACAATATCGCGCTGACGTCGCATTTGTTTTATAGGATTGTCCATTTCCTGAGTGGTGTTCTGGCCGTTTTTATAGTATTTGCGCTGCTGCCATTTGTCGGATTTCCAGTTTCCCTCGATAGTGCCGGAGTGATTTTTAGCCTCGACGATTATTATTCCCTTGTGGCTGATTATCAGCATATCAAGTTCTGAACGTCCGCGCTTGTAACGCACGGGAAGATTGCAGAAAACGATATTCGTACCGCTTAAATGCTTTACGGTTTTGTAAAGCTGGCGTTCGCCGCGCCGCCCGCTGTTAAGTACATTATAACGCCTTGCGACTATGCTATAACCGATGTTGCATGATAAAATAAGTGCAATTGCGATAATCGCCGTAAGCTGAGTTTCGTACAGATGAAAAAATACGAAAAACACCAACAGCAGTACGGGACATACTCCCAGGAACACCTGTGTTACCAACAGCACGAAAACCTTTCGGTTGTTGTTGTTCCGGCAGCGAATAACTTTATTCATAATATTTTATAACCCCTTAAGGCAATGTGAGTTTAGGCAGCACCGCATAATTATTGTCGTTCGATTGCGTAGCCAGATTTATAGTGCGTTCGCCTTTTGTGCGGCACGTCCTGTGCCGCTTGGGCGAACGCCTTCCGACATCCTGTCGGCGGGAGATTGTACAAATTGAGCGCAGGCGGGCTGACGCAACGTTTTCCGCCGAAGGCGGATAATGCGGTCAAGCGAAATTTGTGCACGCATTATGCGCTTCGCACAAAACGCTATGACGGAAAATATGCAAGCAAGCGAATGACAAAGGCGTTAGCCGTTAATTGTGCGGTGTTGCCTTTACACATTAAATCTGAACAGCGTTATATCGCCGTCCTGCATAACATAATCCTTGCCTTCCAGACGAACCAGCCCCTTTTCCTTTGCCGCCGCCATAGAACCGCACTTCATCAAATCGTCAAACGACACTATTTCCGCGCGGATAAAGCCTTTCTCGAAATCGGTGTGGATTTTACCCGCCGCCTGCGGCGCTTTCGTGCCTTTGGTGATAGTCCACGCGCGAACTTCGGGAGTACCCGCCGTAAGGAACGAAATAAGTCCGAGCAGACGATAACCTGTCTTGATTATACGTGCAAGTCCCGAGCTTTCAAGGTGCATATCGGCAAGGAAGAGTTCCTTGTCCTCGTCGGACATATCAGCGATATCCGCCTCGATTTTCGCACAAATAGGCAGCACTTCCGCGTGTTCCTCTTTCGCAATACGAACAACCGCTTGATATTCCTCGTTGTTGTTTATATCGCCCGTAAAATCCGCCTCCGACATATTCGCCGCGTAAATAACGGGCTTGTTGGATAGCAGGGGCGTATCTTTAAGCATTGCGCGCTGTTCATCGGTATAGTCAAAGCTGCGCGCGGTTTTTCCGCTTTCAAGGTGAGCTTTCAGAGCCTCAAAGAAGTCAACCTCCGCCTGCGCCGACTTGTCGCCTTTGAGAGCTTTTTTCGCGCGGTCTATGCGGCGTTCCAAAATCTCCAAATCGGAGAAAATAAGTTCAAGATTTATCGTTTCAATATCTCTTGCCGCACCGATTGAACCGTCAACGTGGATTATATTGTCGTCCTTGAAACAGCGGACAACGTGAACGATAGCGTCAACCTCGCGGATATTCGACAAGAATTTGTTTCCCAGACCCTCGCCCTTGGACGCGCCCTTTACAAGACCCGCAATATCGACAAATTCCAGCGTTGCGGGCGTGAATTTTTCGGGGTGATACATTTCCGCCAGCTTGTCAAGACGTTCATCGGGAACGGAAACGATACCGACATTCGGCTCGATAGTGCAGAAAGGATAGTTCGCGGACTCTGCGCCTGCGTTTGTAAGCGCGTTGAAAAGGGTACTTTTGCCGACATTCGGCAACCCTACCATACCAAGTTTCATTTATTTTACCTCTCAAAAAATAAAAATATATTAAAACATTTATTATTATAGCATATCCCGTGGAAAATTTCAAGGGCAATGCTGTACAAAAATACTTATTGAATTTTTTGTATGTGTATGTTATAATATGGATTGACAAATTAACACTCAGGGAGGACTATTATATGGATTTTAAGCTGTTACCCACAACTCCTAATGATATGGCTCAATTCAAAAGCGATATGCAAGAAGCGTTTCAAAATTGAGCTGCAAAAGAATTTGGAAATATAAATGTTGAAATTTTGCCCGAAAAGGACATTGATGAATCTTTGTCAAAAAAAGGTTCTGTGGCATATAAAGCGTTGATTGACGGAAAAATGCTCGGCGGAGCAATAGTTGTGATAGACAACACGACGCAGCATAATCATCTTGATTTCTTATATGTAAGGTATGGAACGCAGAGTAAAGGTGTAGGACAAAAAATATGGAATGAAATCGAAAAATTATATCCCGAAACAAGAGTGTGGGAAACATACACTCCATATTTCGAGAAAAGAAACATACATTTTTATATTAACTGTTTGGGGTTTCACGCGGTAGAATTTTTTAACCCTCGTCATAAAGACCCGACAATTCCCGATGAAATGGTAGGGGGAGACTATTTCTTCCGTTTTGAAAAAATAATGAAATAGAGACCATTTTCAATAAATCAATCCGATAAACCGAATTTGAACAAAAATAGCCTGAGAAGATTGCGGTCTGCTCAGGCTATATTGTTTATTATACTATGTGACGAAGTATTTCAGAATTCCTCATCAACAAGATAAATCGGTCTGTTTTTGCTTTCGAGATATAGCTTGCTTATATACATCGCCACTATTCCCATACAGCCGAGGATAACTCCCGCCGCAAAGGAAATAACGCACGACAGCACAAGCACAAACACGGGAAATCCCAGTGCCGCCCGCACAATGGAAATAATCAACAGCACAAACGCCGCGATACAGAAAAGTATTCCCATAACAATCGGTATCGCAAGCGGCGCGGTTGAAAACGCCATAATTCCGTCAAGCGAATACAGGAACAGTTTCCAGAACGACCATTTTGTTTCGCCCGCCACACGGTTGATGTTTTCGTATTCAAGCCACTTTGTCTTAAATCCAACCCAACCGAAAATACCTTTTGAAAAGCGGTTGTATTCTTTCATTGAGAGAATTGCGTCCACGACTTTCCGCGTCATCATACGATAATCGCGCGCTCCGTCAACTATTTCCGTTTTGGAAATCTTGCGCATAAGTCCGTAAAATCTCCGCGCGAACCACGAACGAATAGGCGGCTCGCCTGCTCTGTTCACGCGGCGAGAGCCGACCGCGTCATATCCCTCTTCGGCTATGTGCGTGTACATCTGCGGCAAAAGCGCGGGCGGGTCCTGTAAATCCGCGTCCATAAGGACAACAAGTTCGCCTTTTGCTTTTTCAAGTCCCGCGTAAATCGCCGCCTCTTTGCCGAAATTCCTTGAAAAGGAAATAAGGTGAACGCGCTCGTCTTTTTCGTGAAGAGCTTTGACAACTTCTACCGTCTTATCGCGTGAACCGTCGTTTACGAAAATAAACTCCAATTCCACGTTTTTCGATTTGAAAAACTCGTCCTGCTTTATCGTTTCGGCATAAAATAGCGGAACGCTTTCTTCCTCATTGAAACACGGTACTACAATGCTTAGTTTACTGAATTTATTCAAAATATTATCTCCGATTTAACGCTTAATTCTCGCCCTTGCTTTCGGTATTGGGCAACGGCGGTACTTTATCCTCGTTTTCTGCGGCGAGGACTTTCATCTCAAACGGCGTAAACACTTTCGCGTATTCCGACATCGGGTTCATCACGCAGGGCTTACCTGCGATTGACTGAAAGAACCGTACAACGTTTACTTTCATAATGTCAAACTGATTGTTTTGCGGATTCGCGAGAACTCCCACTCTTGACGGATTTGTGAAAAACGGAACGATAACGTGTCCGTCTTTCTGCATCATCAGAATATTGAGCTGCTGATTTCCGTTCGCGTCCGCTTTATCGGAAAATTGTCCCACCATAAGAATATCGGCGGTCATAAGATCGGGCAACAGCTTGTTCCACTTTACCTTTGTCTTGTCTTTATTCGCTTCAAGGATACGTTCTTCAAGATCCTTGTTGAGGTCTTTCAAATCTTCAAGCCAATCAAGCTCGGATTTTTCGTTGGTCTTAGTTTCCGACATAATACCTGCCTTTCATTGCATAGCTATCTTTTATCTTACTTTATCCGCGTTTTCTTTAACGATTTTAGCGATTATTTCATCAACGGGTGACGCGCCCAGATCGCCGTCCTTGCGCGAACGCAAAGAAACGGTGTTATCCTCGACTTCCTTGTCGCCGACAATAAAGAAGTACGGGATTTTTTCAAGCTGAGCCTGACGGATCTTGTAACCGATTTTTTCGTTGCGGTTGTCAACAGTCGTGCGAATACCGTACTTGTCAAGCTCTTCGGAAATCTTTTCGCCGTATTCTTTCGCTCTGTCCGTAACGGGAAGTATTCTTACCTGTTCGGGCGACAGCCACAGCGGCAGCGCACCCGCGTATTTCTCGATAAGGTAAGCAAGCGTTCTTTCATAGCAGCCCAAAGACGTGCGGTGAATAATGTAGGGGTGTTTCTTTGTGCCGTCCACATCAACATACTCCATACCAAATCTTTCCGCAAGCAGCATATCTATCTGAATGGTGACGATAGTGTCCTCCTTGCCAAATACGTTCTTGTACTGGATATCAAGTTTAGGACCGTAGAACGCCGCCTCGTCGATACCTATTGTGTAGTTTACTCCAAGGTCATCGAGTATGGTTTTCATTGTCGATTGTGCGGTTTCCCATTGCTCCGCAGTTCCCTCGTACTTATTTTTGGGGTTTGCGGGATCCCACTGGGAGAAACGGAAGGTGCAGTCATCCAATAGTCCCACGGTGTCGAGAATATACTTCGCAAGCTCCAAACAGCCTTTGAACTCCTCTTCAAGCTGCTCGGGACGCAAAATATAGTGTCCCTCGGAAATCGTGAACTGACGAACACGGATAAGTCCGTGCATTTCGCCGCTGTCCTCGTTGCGGAAAAGCGTTGATGTTTCGGGAAGGCGCATGGGCAGGTCGCGGTAGCTGCGCTGTCTGTTCAAAAATACCTGATACTGGAACGGGCAGGTCATCGGACGAAGAGCGAAACATTCTTTTGTTTCGTCATCGGGATCGCCCAGAACGAACATTCCGTCAAGATAGTGATCCCAGTGTCCCGAGATTTTGTAAAGCTCACGCTTTGCCATATACGGTGTTTTGGTAAGCTGACAACCGTGTTTTGCCTCAACGTCCTCAACCCAGCGCTGAAGTATCTGAATTACCTTCGCGCCCTTCGGAAGAAGTATGGGCAGACCCTGACCGATATAATCAACGGTTGTGAAATATTCAAGTTCGCGTCCGAGCTTGTTGTGATCGCGCTTTTTCGCCTCTTCGATTTGTGTTAGATATTCGTTCAGCACGTCTTTGTTCGGGAACGCCGTTCCGTAAATTCTTGTGAGCATTTTGTTCTTTTCACTTCCGCGCCAGTAAGCACCCGTAACGGAAGTCAGCTTGAACGCCTTGATTGATGAAGTCGACATCAGATGCGGACCTGCGCAAAGGTCTGTGAAATCGCCCTGCTTGTAGAATGAAATCGGTTCGCCCTTGTCTACGTGTTCCTTGCAGAGTTCGACTTTGTAAGGCTCGCCCTGTTCTTCGAGATACTTTACAGCCTCGTCGGGAGACAATGTAAACTGTTCGAGTTTAATGCTCTCCTTGACGATTTTCTTCATTTCTGCTTCTATTTTTGTGAGAGTTTCCGAGGTGAATGGCTCTTCCGTATCGAAATCATAGTAAAATCCGTTTTCTATAGCAGGGCCGATTGCCAATTTTGTCTTCGGGAACAGACGCTTTACCGCTTGTGCCAAAACGTGCGACGCTGTGTGGTTAAACGCGCGTCTGCCCTGTTCGTCCTCGAAAGTGAGAATATTCAATGTGCTGTCCTTGTCAAGGCAAGTTCGCATATCGCAAACCTTGCCGTCAATTTCCGCCGCACAAGCGACTTTGGCAAGTCCAAGCTCCCGCGCGATGTCAAACGCCGACATACCCGCTTCAAATTCCCGTACTTCTCCGTTTTTCAATGTAATCTTCATAGTAAATCCTTTCCGGCAGGCTCTACGAATGCCTGACCGATAAATATTGGCGGTCTTGCGGAATAACACCTTATATATTCCGACCGCTCAATTATTATTTTACACCCTTTTTTAAAAAATGTCAAGGGCTGAACCGCATATTTATTATCGTACAATCATCTCGGAGGGCATTTTAGAGGGATTGTGGGAAATTCGTTATCTGCGCGGAGCGTTGACGTATTTCACAAAACGGTATTGCTCAGGCATTCTGCACAACATTGTAAGCGCTGACCGATAAACCGGATTTTTGCCGCCGTCGGATAAAAAATCAAAAAAACCCCTTGACAAGCGGAATTTGATATTGTATAATAATATGGTATGAGTATCTGCGCGGGTTAATTATATCCTGAAGCAGAAAGCATTTTATTTTATTGTGTAGGAGGAAAACAGAATGAAAAGAACATACCAGCCCAAGAAGCTCCAGAGAAAGCACGAGCACGGCTTTATGAAGAGAATGGCTACAAAGAACGGCAGAAAGGTTCTTGCACGCCGCCGCGCAAAGGGCAGAAAAAGACTCACTCACTGATCAATGACGGAATCGGGCAAATTCAGAAAACGATACGTTGTGATCAAAAGCAACCGTGATTTTTCATACCTTTTTAAAAAAGGAGATTCCACGGTAAACTATGCGTTTGTGTGCTATATGAAGCCGCGAAGAGCAGGGAAGAACCGGCTTGGCATAGTCACCGGGAAAAAAGTGGGAAACGCGGTGAAGAGAAATCGGTCAAGGCGGATAATAAGAGAAGCGTTCCGCCTTTTTGAACCGATATTAAAAGAGAATACTGACAGGCGTTTTGATTTTGTGTTTGTTGCAAGGGCAAAAACGCCTATGCTTAAAACGCAGCAAATATTAAGTCTTATGAAAAAGAATATTTTGCCAAAACTGCAATGAAATATATTTTTTTGGGGATTATTAAGCTGTACAAGCTAACGCTGTCAAAGATACTGCCGCCGTGCTGCCGCTTTTACCCAACGTGTTCCGAGTATGGTATGACTGCCATTCGGAGATTTGGGGCGGTTAGAGGCGGTTATTTGACATTATGGAGGATTTTTCGCTGTAACCCGTTCTGCAACGGGGGAATCGATCCCGTACCCGAAAAGTTTTGCTTCCGTCCCGAAAAGTACACCGTAGACAGACCGATCGACAGGGCGGTGAACTGCGCGGAATGTTATCGAAAACGAAGATCCAGAAAGAGGTATCTGCGCAAATGGTGTTCAAAATACGCGGCGTGATTTCCGTTGCTATACCATCGCAGAACAATAAACCGAAAGGACGTGAACATTATTCAGTTCCTGTATACAATTCCGGGTATCCCGTTGGGTTATCTCCTGTATTTTATATACAATTTCATTTGCTCGAATGTCGGAGTTGCTATTCTGATTTTTACGTTTGTAGTAAAGCTGGCAATGCTGCCTATTTATATCAAACAGCAGAAAAATCAGGCTAAATCCGCTGTATTCGCGCCGAAAGTACAGGAAATACAGAAAAAATATGCGAACAATAAGGAAAAACAGCAGGAAGAATTGATGAAGCTTCAGCAGCAGGGTTATAAACCCATGGGGGGCTGTGGCTCAATGCTGTTGTCATTCCTGATACTGTTCGGAGTTATCGACGTTGTTTATAAACCGCTCACTCATATAGTACATATGAACTCTACAAAAATAAACGACATTGTGGAAGAATCATATAACGTCGAACTTACATCGTTTTTTGTTGATGAAGTCGCAAAAAACGACAGCGAAGTGCTTTCGCTTGATGAAAGTGGCTTGAAAAAGCACGAAAGCATTATGTATGACGCACAGAAAATAGTTGATTATTACAATGAACATTGTCTGGAAGACGGCGACAGCAAAATTGATGTTACCGTGTTTAAGGAACTCAATTCCGACAGTGTTAAAGTGCTGAAAGACGCAATGCAGAAAGTAATGCTTAACGAGTATGCAGATAATGATAAAATATCTACGTTCGCCAACACCGATTTTTATTGTATTACATCTGATGAAAAGAAAGAGCTTGAAGCTCTTGAATCAGATGAGGAAAAGGACGAATATCGCAGAGAACATTCGTTGAGCACATATACAACAAGCGCGCTGTCCACTGCTGTTGCACATTACGGCGCTTATAAAGTATCGGACGAGGATAATGCGGACTTCCAAGCTACCTCCTCAATGCAGAAAGAACTGTATTCACTTGAACGTTACGGTACGGTAACAGATAAATATAATTGTGCCGACGCTTACAGAGAGTCTGTTATCCGTCCCGAAGTCAAGGAAGAGCTGAACGAACTTTACGGCAACCTCAACTTCCTCGGAATCAAGCTCGGACAGGTACCGAAAGACCATATGGGATTCCCGATGATACTTGTTCCGATAATCTCGTTCCTTATGGCATTGGCGCAGACATTTATCAGCAACAGAATCAATGCGAAGAACAACCCCGAACAGGCGTCTATGCCCGGTATGGGGCCGATGAAGATAATGATGTTCATTATGCCTTTGTTCTCGCTGTGGATTGCGTTTACAGTACCTGCCGGCGCGGGTTTCTACTGGGCGATAAACTATGTATTCGGTATTATCCAAACCATAGTGCTCGATAAGCTGTACAACCCCGCGAAGCTCAGAGAACAGGCAGCGGCAGAGTGGGAAGCTCAGCATAAAAACAGCAAAAAAGAAAAAACCGTTAATGTCGATGCCGTAAAAGTGACAGATGAAAACGGGAACGAAGAAACGATTTCACAGAAAGAGCTTAACCGCCGTAAATTAGCCGCGGCAAGAAAAGCACAGGCTGAAAAATACGGCGAGGAATATCACGAAGATGACGATGATAAAAAATGATCGTTGTCGGAAAGGGGATCAGTATGGAAAAAGAATTCAGCGCGAAAACCGTTGACGAAGCGAAAGCACTTGCAGCGCAGGAATTCGGCGTCAGTGCCGACGAGATAGACTTTGATATTCTCGAACAGCCGAGGAAAACACTTTTCGGTGGATTGAAAGGTGAAGCGCGCGTTCGTGCGATATACGAAGCTCCTGTTCGGACGGAAACCCCCAAGCTTTTCGCCAATGAACCAGAAGATGAGGAAGAAACGGCGGCAGTTCCGGCTGAAGCGGCGGAAGATCAGGAAGCGGCAGATTATGAGAATGAGGAAAAGTTGCCCGATGATTTTGATGTGGATAAGAGCGTCAAAGTTCAGACAGCGATAAAATACCTCACAGATGTAATGCACGCTCTCGGACTGGAAAACTTCACCATTACGCCTATCAAGAAAAACGGAAACGTTGTTCTTGACATCAGCGGTGAAAAACTCGGCGTTGTTATCGGAAAACGAGGAGAAACGCTTGACAGCCTGCAATATCTGACAATTCTGGCATCTAACCGTTCGGAGGAAAGCTATTGCAGAATTTCGCTTGACTGCAACGGTTATCGTGATAAGAGGAACGAAGCTCTTGAAGCTCTTGCGAGAAAGACAAGCGCAAAGGTAATAAAACAGGGCAGAAAAATCGCTCTTGAACCGATGAACCCTTACGAGCGCCGCATTATTCACAGCTGTGTAGCGGAAATCGAGGGCGTTTCAAGCCGTTCAACGGGAACGGAGCCTTACAGAAAAGTTGTAATTTACGCGGATAAGCCCAAATTCGACAACCGCCGTCGCCGTTCATCGGGAGATGGTTCGGGTGCGAGAAACTACCGTCAGAGCGGTGGATTTTCCACGAGCTTTGAACGCGAATACAAGCGCAGTCAATATAAGCCCGATGATAACGCGGACGCTGGCGAGTTCTCAAAGGAAACCGTTGAAACGGAGAAGAACGCTACGCTTTACGGCAAAATCGACTTATAATATCAAGTATAAATCAATGCGGCACGTAAAAACGAGCCGCATTATTTTTGCAAAAAGTAATCCGCGGGCGAACCGCGGATTTTCGTTTTTAAAAAATTATCACAGTGACATTACGCGAGCTGTTTTCTTCCCACTTGAACTATACGGACAATCGCCGTGCTGAGAATTAGATTAACGCCAAGTTCTACAGGGAAATTAAGTCCCGTCATACCGAACAGCATATATGTTACCACATTGCCGTATCCGTTGTCGACCGACCAACCTCTTATCGTATCGAGGAAGAACACGGAACAACCGAGCAGGAACACCAGCTTGTTTACCAGCGGAACGACAATTCCGCAAACAACAGCGGCAAGCGTATCGCTTTTCTTTGACAGCGGCTTAAACAGCAGACCCGCCGCAAGTCCCGCAAGCATTCCTTTCAGCATAACCGTAACAATTGTTCCAAACGGATTTATCGCCATAAAAAACGCCGTATCCGTGAACATTACGACCATACCGAACGCAAACCCAAGCCACACTCCCGCAAGCCACCCGTAAAGAGCCGCGCCGACCGCAATCGGGGCAAGACAGAGCGTAATTGTGAACATTCCAAGACGAATGTTCGATGCCAGAATTTGCAGTACCACAACAATCGCCGTCAGAAGTCCCATTCCGACAATCATACGAATGTTGGCTTTTTTGCCCTTGTTGGGCTTTTGTTTTACGTTTTCCATAGAAAACTCCTTTGCTGGCACTCGGCTCTCAAAACCGATGTACCGCGGGTATATATTTACGGCAATATTACAATAAGTAATTCACCGCAGACCCCAGAATTAAGGCAATACCGTACAAAGCCGTAAGGCGTTCTTTGTGCGGTGTTGCCTAAACTACTTGTTTTTCTTATAGATTGCAAGCAATCCTTTAAGTATAAGATTTTCGTCGAGAACAAAATCCGTTTTGCAAAGCGGTTTAATAACGCTTGAAAAACCGCCCGTCGCAATAACTGTACACTTCTCGCCGATTTCGCTTTCAAAACTCTCAATCATTCCGTCAAGCATAAACGCCGTGCCGTTCAGCAATCCCGAACGCATACAGTCAATGGTGTTTGTGCCGATTACTTTTTTAATCGGCTCGCCCGAAATGCCAATAAGTGGCAGACACGCCGTTTTCGCGGCGAGAGCCTCTGCGGAGATTTTCACTCCCGGAGCGATTATTCCGCCGATAAACGCTCCCGATTTGTCCACAGCGAGTATTTTTGTCGCCGTGCCCAAGTCGATAACGATTACGGGCAATTGGTAGTTTTCCTTTGCGCCGACCGCGACAGCCGCCATATCCGCACCGAGCGAGGCGGGCTCGTCGATTTTAATGTTAAGCCCCGTTTTAAGTCCGGGCCCTATCGTTTTAACCCGACATCCGCAAATTTTCTCTACGGCGGGCTTTAACTGCACGGTAACGGGCGGTACAACGGACGACAAAATCGCACCGTCAATTTGTTTCGGGTCAACGTTGTACAAACCGAGTATATCGTAAAGCGTAATCGCGTATTCGTCCTCCATACGGAATTGATTTGTGGCAATTCGTGACTCAAAAACAAGTCTGTCATTTTCATCAAACCCGCCAAATTGGGTGTTTGTGTTTCCGACGTCAATTGCAAGTATCATATACGCTCCTTATTGTCACCGTTTATTCAAGGTTTTTCAAAGCCTTTATTTCGTCACGGTTTACCTGTATCTTGCCATCCTTGATAACGGTAACTTCCTCTTTATTCACCACAAAAGGAACATCGGGCTTTTTGTCTAGTTTGATTTTCAAAATACCCGTAAGCAGGTTTACTTCCTGAACGGTACCCTTGCCCTCCGAAGTCTCTACATACGCGCCGACTTTGGGCGTGGTACGCAGAAAATCATCATAGCAGTTCTGCTCGTATTTCAGACAGCACATAAGTCTGCCGCACGTTCCCGAAATCTTTGTGGGGTTAAGCGACAGCGACTGTTCCTTTGCCATTTTAATAGATACTGGCTGAAATTCGCCCAGAAACGATGCGCAGCAGAACGGTCTGCCGCAGATGCCCAAACCTCCGAGCATTTTCGCCTCGTCGCGGACGCCGATTTGCCGCAATTCTATTCTCGTTCGGTAAATAAACGCCAGATCCTTTACAAGGTCGCGGAAATCCACTCTGCCGTCCGACGTAAAGTAAAAAAGTATCTTGCTACCGTCAAACGTACATTCAACCTCGATTGGTTTCATATCAAGATTATGCTCGCGTATTTTCTCCACGAACGTTTTCATAATCTCTTCTTCTTTTTTGGCGGTCAGTTCCAGCTGTTTCAAGTCGTTTTCGTCAGCTTTGCGGATAATTTCTTTCAAAGGGGAAACAAGTTCGCTTTTGGGAAATTCACGGTTGGTAAGAACAACTTCGCCGCATTCCACGCCGCGCGCCGTTTCAACAATTGCCCTGTCGCCGTGTCTGAACTTCTCGCCTTTTGGAGAAAAATAGTAAACCTTTCCCACATCCTTGAAACGAACACCGATTATCTCCACACGGGGAGAGTTTTCATCGGCTTTCATCGTAAGATCAATCGGTGGATTATCTGTGACCATCTGCGAGGGTTTGCGCGAAAAATCTTTGCGGTGCGGTTTATCCTGCCGTTCGGCGCGTTTTTCGGGAGGGCGGTTTTCATTATGTTTTTTCGGAGCGATTTTCTCCGTAAAATAATCGTTGTTTTCCATAATACTCCTTTGTTTTGCGTGTTCTATCTGTATTATATCACGAATTTACTCATTTGTAAACCGTTGTTGCGTTCATTTATAAAATCCTTGATGTAAAATAAGCCGCCGTAAGCGACAAATTAAGATTATATATCTCGTTTTGAGCAACTTCAAACGCCGCGTCAAGCATATTCATTATTTCATCCTCGGAGAAATTGTCGGCTATTTTTTTCGACTCGTTCTTTCCGAAAAATTCCGCCTCACCGCCGCATTTTATCGCAAGCGCATCACGAATTATCCTTGACAGATACTCCATAACCTGTCCGAACTCCGCTCTTCCCGTCTGTTCGGACAAAGCCGCCGACACGCCGAAACCGTCGCGCCGACCCAAAGCCGCCGCGGCTTTTCGAGCTGTTTCGATAAGGTTTGCCTCATCGCCGCCGTCAAGAACCGCCTTACATTTTCCGATATTTCCCGCGAACATCTCCGAAAGTTCCCGCGCCTTTTGCTTGTCAATGCCGCCGTCCGTGAGAGCCTGTTCGCAGTCCCTGACGGGCGTGTCGGGAACTTCAAACTCGGTAACGCGCGACAGAACCGTTTCGGGAACAACACTTGTGTTTTCACAGGTGAACACGAATCGCAGATGTTCTTCCGGTTCTTCAATCAGTTTAAGCAAAGCGTTCTGGTGTTCGGGACGCATTGTGTCGCAGTCCTCGAAAACATACACTTTTGCGTCGCCGTTGTTGGGTTTTATAACCGTATCGCTCAACACCTCGCGGAACGGCTCCATTGCGTACTTTCCGCCGCATTTTTCCTTTACGAAAATCACGTCGGGGTGTGTGCTATTCTCAATATTGCGGCAGGTGGGGCATACGCCGCAAGCGCTGTTTTTACACAGAAACAGTTCCGCCGTGTAGCGTGCAAGAGTTTTTTTACCGACGCCCGAATGTCCCGAAAACAGAATAGCGTGAGAAAGGCGGCCTTTTGCGGCAATTTTGTCAAGCCGCTGTTTCAGACCGTTTTTTCCGTACAGAATCATACTTTTTCAAATCTTTCAATATTGGTGACGAATACGGTAGCACCGCCGACCGTTACCTCAACGGGGAAACTTGTGTAAGCTCCTCCGATGTACGCCGAGGAGTTCGGTACGAACTGCTGGCGTTTATGTGAGTGTACTCTGATGACATCGATTATTTCATCGACTTTATCATCCTCCGAGCAAATCATAAACGTGGTGTTGCCTGCCATAAGAAATCCGCCCGAAGATGCGAGCTTTGTCGCCTGAAAACCGCTTTTGGTAAGCGAGGACTGTACTGCGTGGCTATCGTCGTTATTTATTATCGCGAAAACAAGCTTCATATAATTTCCTCCTTTTACTATCCTTATTATACTACAAAATGTCATAAAATGCAAGGGTTTTCGGAAAATGCGATATTTTTTTGAAAATAACAAAAATATATTGCTCTGTTCGTTACTTTATGATATAATAGTAACTACAATATTTTTACACAAAAGCAGTTTTCTATGAAAATAGAATTGGGAATTGCAAGGTGAGGACTTGCCTGCTGCCTTTGCTCGGAAAATCAGAACTGCGATGGCTGTCATTCGGACAGCTGCAAAGACAAGGATTGGTGCGAGGTCAGAAAATGCGTGATTGAAAAGGGCATTGCTCATTGTTACGAATGTGAAGACGCCGAAAACTGCACCAAAGGTATCCTGTCCAAACAAAAGCCGAAAGCGTTCACGGTTTTCGCAAAGCGTTTCGGAGAATGACATCTGCTCGATTGCCTTGAGCGCAACGAAAAGAACGGCATTGTATATCACCGCGGCGGAATTGAGGGCGATTACGACGGATTTGCCAATATTGACGAGCTATTGAATTTCATCGAAAGGGGAAAATAAGTTGCCAAGACCTGTCACAAAAGCAGAACTTATCAAAGCCGCGTCCGAAGGCTATGATAAATTAAATCGGTTTATCTCAGAAATGACCGAAGAACAGCTTCAAACGCCGTTTGATTTTTCAGACGATGAAAAAAAGAAAGAGGCGCACTGGAAACGCGACAAAAATCTGCGAGATGTTCTTGTACATCTCTATGAATGGCATATGTTGCTGATAAACTGGGTATCCGCAAATGAAAGCGGCGAAACAAAGCCTTTTTTGCCGCAACCGTACAACTGGAAAACTTACGGTGATATGAACGTTGAATTTTGGAAGAAACATCAGAATACAAGTTTGGATAAAGCGAAATTATTGCTGGAAAAATCGCACAAAGACGTAATGACGCTTGCGGAGAAGTTCACAAACGAACAGCTCTTTACAAAAGGCGTTTTCAAATGGGTTGGCGGAAGCACGCTCGGCTCATATTTCATAAGTACCACTTCAAGCCATTATGACTGGGCTTTAAAGAAACTGAAAGCTCATGTGAAAAATTGCCTTCATAATGACAGTGTACAAATTGCACAAAAAGCAAAATAAATTTTGTCCTCTTTTGTACTTGATTTTTTCTGAAAATATGGTACAATAGTTATAGGACGCTTGTCTGAATTTTTCAAGGAGGTAACTTACTATGGCATATCAGATTTCCGACGATTGCATCGCTTGCGGTTCCTGCGCAGCAGGCTGCCCCGTTGGCGCTATTTCAGAAGGTGACGGCAAATACGTTATCGATGCCGATGCTTGCATCGACTGCGGTTCTTGCCAGGGTGCTTGCCCTGTTGGCGCTCCTCAACCGCAATAATTCGTACATACGAATAAACACAAACACCCGCGATGTTAAAATTCGCGGGTGTTTTTTATGCGATAATTCTTCCCACAATAGCAAGGAAAACAATAAACGCGAAAAAAGCCGCCCAAGGAATAAGCGCCGCTAACAAATAGGCTTTTCCTGCGCGCTTTTTACCATCCGTCAAACTGACAATTCCGAGAATGATACCGACAATGTTTATAAATACGGAAAGTACAACTAGACCTACATTCGCGGGTTCGTCTTTGCCGGGACCGTTGGTTTGAACAATTTGAATGTTACTTGCCTGGCAACCGCAGAAAATACATACAACGGCATTTTCGGGAATGACTTTTCCGCAATGACTGCAATATTTGTATCCATTACCAATCGGATAAAAGTTCGGAACGTTATTGGCAGGAGGAATTTGCGTGTTGTTTTGATATTCGTTCTGTAAATTGTTGTTCGAAATGTTATTATTCAACTGTTCCTTGTTCGGATAGCCGCAGGAGGCACAGCGCGAGTTTATTTCCCAACATTCTTTATGATGAGGCGCGCCGCATTCGGGACAATAAATAAATTGTTCGCCGCTTATCATATTTTTGTGACAAAACGAGCAATATTTGCTCTCATACGTTGGGTTGAACACTCCGTTATTTTCTGTGTTTATTTCCATAAATCTGCCCCCTTTATTGTATATTATACAACATTAAAATAGATTTTGTCAATATAAGGGAACACCGCATAATAAAACGCTCGGAAAATCAATAGATTAACCGAGCGTCTGAATATCCAAAATTATCGATAATTTCGCATAAGCGAATAAAAACACAATTTACATAAAGCAACGCTTTTATCGGCAGTTTTACCCGATCGGCACGGTGAACCTGAACGTGTTCCCGCTCGGCTTACCATTTCGTATCACGCTGGATACCGATTCCCGCGTTATTTTCCGCACGCAGAACAGCGCAAACCCGCTTATTCGCATTTCCCGTCTGTGCGGTGACGGGGCTTGTCGTTAAAACATCACGTTGATACGTTCTCGGTCTGCCCAACGCCTGACCTTGTCCGCGGGACTTCGCGGCAAGGGTGTGACAGCTGAAAATCGTCGGGATCGGCGATCCCTGATTTTCGGCGTTTATAGGGCAACCGCCGAAAGCGGCGTACCCCGACTCTGAATTTTTCTTCGATCCGTTTTACTGACTCGCGTTCAGGGATGATTTCCCTTGCCTATATTTTAACTCTTTTCCCAGGGTTTGTCAAGTGAATTTTGAATAAAAGTTACACCTTTTTTGTCTTGCGTTTGTTGTACATAACAAGAGAATTTTCGAGGTAAAATATGTTGACAAACACGGATAATTGATGTATAATAAATATGTATATTTGTAATTTGCGACAGAAAGGTTTAAATTATGGGAATTATCAAATCGATTTTCGGAACATATTCATCAAGAGAATTGAAACGCATTGAGCCTATAAAGCAAAAAGTTCTTGATCTTGAGACGAAATATCACGCAATGAGCGATAAGGAGCTTAAAGGTCAGACTCCTATACTTAAAGAAAGACTTGCCAACGGTGAAACGCTTGACGATATTCTGCCCGACGCTTTTGCCGTATGCCGTGAGGCGTCAAGCCGTGTTATCGGTATCAAGCACTATCCTGTACAGATAATCGGCGGTATCGTTTTACATCAGGGACGTATCGCCGAAATGAAAACAGGTGAAGGTAAAACATTTGTTGCAACGCTTCCCGCGTATCTGAACGCGCTGACCGGCAAGGGTGTTCATATAGTAACCTGCAACGACTACCTCGCGAAGCGCGACAGCGAGTGGATGAGCAAGGTTCACCGCTTTTTGGGGCTTACCGTCGGACTTATCACGCACGATTTGGATAACGACCAGCGCCGCGCAGCGTATAACTGCGATATTACTTATGCGACAAACAACGAACTCGGTTTCGACTATTTGCGCGATAATATGTGCATTTATAAGAGCGACCTTGTTCAGCGCGAGCCGAATTTTGCTATTGTCGATGAGGTTGACTCCATTTTGATTGACGAGGCAAGAACACCGCTCATCATTTCTGGCCCCGGAGATAAATCCACCGATTTGTACGAGAGAGCGGACAGATTTGCGAAATCGCTGAAAATGGACAAGGTTGTTGAGATAGATACAAAAGAAGAGTACGACAAGAACTTTACCGGCGATTATCTGGTTGACGAAAAGGAAAAGACCTGCAACCTGCTTCCTGCCGGCGTTGAGAAGGCGGAGAAATATTTCCATGTTGAAAACCTTATGGATCCCGAAAATATGACACTGCTTCACCATATCAATCAGGCAATACGCGCGAACGGCGTTATGAAACGCGATGTGGATTATGTTATCAAGGACGGCGAAATCGTTATTGTTGACGAGTTCACGGGACGACTGATGTTCGGACGCCGCTATAATCAGGGTCTGCACCAGGCTATTGAGGCGAAAGAGGGCGTAAAGGTAAACCGCGAAAGCAAAACTCTCGCCACAATAACGTTCCAGAATTTCTTCAGACTGTATAAAAAGCTCTCCGGTATGACGGGTACGGCAATGACCGAAGAGGATGAGTTCAGGCAGATTTATTCGCTTGATGTTATCGAAATTCCCACAAATAAACCGGTTATCAGAACGGATTATCACGATAAAATCTATAAAAACGTCAAGGGCAAGCTGAACGCGGTTTGCGATCAGGTTGAGGAATGTCATAAAAAGGGACAGCCGGTGCTTGTCGGCACGGTTACTATCGAAAAGTCCGAGCAGCTTTCAAAGCTGCTGAAAGCGCGCGGAATCAAGCACGAGGTTCTTAATGCAAAGAATCACGAGCGCGAGGCGGAAATTGTTGCCCAGGCAGGTAAGAAAGGCGCGGTTACGATCGCCACGAATATGGCGGGACGCGGTACCGATATTAAACTCGGCGGTAACTCCGAGTATCTCGCGATTGCCGAGATGAAAAAGCTGGAATATTCCGAAGAGCTTATCCAGGAGGCAACGGGCTTTGCGGAAACAGATAACGAGGAAATAATCGCGGCTCGTGAGAAATATCAGGAGCTTATGAAGAAATATGACGAGCAGATCGCTCCCGAGGCGGACGAAGTCAGAGCGGCGGGCGGCTTGTTCATAATCGGCACGGAACGTCACGAATCCCGCCGTATCGATAATCAGCTCCGCGGACGTTCGGGACGTCAGGGCGACCCCGGTGAAAGCTGCTTCTACATTTCGCTTGAAGATGACCTTATGAGATTGTTCGGCGGCGACAGAGTGCGTTTGATAATGGAGAAAATGAACTTTGAGGAGGATATTCCGCTTGAAGTCGGTTTCCTCTCGAAGGCTATTGAAAGCGCTCAGAGAAAGATTGAGGGTAACAACTTCGCAATAAGAAAGCACGTCCTCGATTTCGACGATGTTATGTCGCAGATGCGTGAAACGATTTATACGCAGAGAAGAAAGGTTCTTGACGGCGAGGATATTCACGACAACATTGTCGCTATGATGAAAGAGGATATCGAGGAGACCGTTAAAACGTACTGCTCCGATCCGATTGCCGAAAACTGGAACCTCGACGGTTTGCGTTCACAGTATATGAACGTTTACCTTATGGATACCGATTTGCGTTATTCCACTGAGGATCTGAACGAAATAACTCAAAAGGACGTTATCGACTTTATTCAGAAGCGTGGTGATCTGATTTACGGTTTGCGCGAGAAAGAGTTCGGTCCGGAGTCGATGCGCGAGCTTGAACGCGTCTGCCTGCTGAAGACGGTTGACCGTTACTGGATGGATCACATTGACGCAATGGACGAACTGAAAAACGGTATCGGACTTCGCGGATATGCCCAAAGAAACCCTGTCGAGGAATATCGTTTTGAGGGCTTTAAAATGTTTGACGAGATGATTGCGGCTATTCGTTCGGATACGGTTAAGCTGGTTCTTACAATGCCGGTACGGGTTTCTGCACCCATTCAGCGCGAACAGGTAATGCACCCCGACGCTCCGAACGCGGGCGGAAAGCAAACTCCTTACAAGAGCGCAAAACGCGCCGAAAAGAAGGCTAAAAAAGCGAAGAAATAATCGGCATCACATTCCGACCCGACAACGGGCAGAGTGAATATAATATTGAAAGGATCTTTATCTGTTATGATGAAAGATGAAATCAAAAACGAGCTTTTAAATGACATAATTCCGTTCTGGAACAATTTGCGTGATGATGAGTTCGGCGGTTGGTACGGTCTGGTTGACAGCAACCTGAAACTCGACAAAAAAGGCGAAAAGGGCGTTATTCTCCATTCGAGAATATTGTGGTTCTATTCCAACGCTTATATGGCGTTGAAAGACCCCAAGCTCCTTGATAACGCAAAGCACGCTTATGAGTTCCTCACCGAAAAGTGCTATGACAAGGAATACGGCGGCGTTTATTGGTCAATGAACTATGACGGCACGGTACTTGACGATATGAAACACAGCTACTGTCAGGCGTTCTTTATTTACGCGCTGTCAAGCTACTATCGCGCAAGCGGCGACAAGAATGCGCTGAAAATTGCATACGAGGTTATGGACCTTGTTGAAAAGCATCACGCGGATAATGTCGCTTACAAGGAAAAGCTGTCGCGCGACTGGACAAAGGAACTTGCCAACGATGAACTTTCCGAAAACGGTCTTATGGCAGACAAGACAATGAACACCACGCTTCACCTTATGGAAGCGTACACCGAGCTTTACCTCGCGGACCACAACCCCAAAGTGCTTGAACGCTTGAAATTCCAGCTTGATGTTTCTTACGACAAGATTTACGATAAGAAAAATCACAAGCTGTTTGTATTCTTTGACAAGGACTTGAACGAAATCGGAAATGTTCACAGCTATGGTCACGATATCGAGGCAACGTGGCTTACAGACCGCGCTCTTGACGTTATCGGTGACGAGGAATACGCGAAAAAGTTCCGTGAAATGGACAAGGACATCGTTGCGAATATCGCAAAGGTTGCTTACGACAAGGAAAGCGGTTCGCTTCTCAACGAAGTTGACAAGGGTATCGTGAACCGTCAGCGTGTATGGTGGGTTCAGGCGGAAAGCGTTGTCGGTTTCCTGAACGCTTATCAGCGCAAGTACGGCGGAAAAGAATATCTCGAAATCGCCGAAAACATCTGGAACTACATCAAGAACAACATTGTCGATAAACGCGAGGGCGGCGAGTGGATCTGGGATCTGAACGACAAGGGCGAACTTGATCCCGCACGCAATGTTGTCGATCCGTGGAAATGTCCGTATCACAACGGCAGAATGTGTTTGGAAGCAATCAGACGTCTTGAAGAAATAGGTTAAGGTTATCCGGGAAGAACTTAAAAATCTTCCCGGATTTTTTGTCAATTTTTTCCCAATACAAATCTAACAGGATATAAAGCAAAATTCAGGAGAAACTATTTTTGTTACGGCAGCACCGCACGATTATTGTCGTTCGATTGCGCAGACAGATTTATAGTGCGTTCGCCTTTTTTGCGGCACGTCCTGTGCCGCTTGGGCGAACGCCTTCCGACTTCGTGTCGGCGTCAGATTGTACAATGAGGACGACGCAAGGCTGTATGCAGCGTTTTGCGCGAAGCGCATAATGCGTGCTAGGACGAATTGGGCAATATGACGGAAAATATGAAAGCAAGCGAATGACAAAGGCGTTAGCCGTTAATTGTGCGGTGTTGCCATAATTTATTTGTCAGAGGTGACTTTATGAAAAAGCCGTTTTATCTGTTGTGTTGCGTGGCATTTATAATATCCGTAACGATGTTTCCGATACGGACGGCAAACGCCGTAAATGCGGTTACTCCGAAAGCGAAAATTCTTATGGAGGCGACAACGGGACAAGTGATTTATTCGCAGAACTCCGACCAGAAACTTCCAATGGCGTCCGTGACAAAAGAGATGTGCCTGCTGTTGTGGGCGGAGGACATAGACAGCGGAAAACTCAGCCTTGAAGAAAAGGTTAAGGCGAGCGCGTATGCGTCAAGCGCGGAGGGTTCGGTTATATGGCTTAACGCGGGCGAGGAAATGACTGCCGCAGAACTGTTGGAGGCGGTTATCGTATCGTCGGCGAACGACGCTTGCATTGCGCTTGCGGAACATTCGGCGGGGAGCGAGGCGCAGTTTGTCAAGCGTATGAATGAACGAGCGCGCGAGCTTGAAATGAACGATACACGCTATACCAACTGCGTGGGATTTGACGACAGCGGACATTATTCAACGGCGCACGATATTGCGATTGTGACAGCGGAGCTGATGAAACACGATGTATACCGCGGTTGGATGCTCACTTGGCTTGACTATTTGCGCGACGGGGAAACTCAGCTTGTAAATACCAATAAGTTGGTACGAACTTACAACGGCATTCTCGGCGGGAAAACAGGTACTACCGACAACGCGGGGTGTTGCCTTTCGGTTTGCGCAGAACGCGGCGATATGCGGCTTGTGGCGGTAACTCTCGGCTGCAAAGACGATGACGAACGTTTTTCCACGGCAAAAGAGCTTTTGGATTACGGGTTCAATTCGTTTGAGAAATTCACGCCCGAAACAGATTTGACTAAGCTGAAAGAAATACCGATAACACACGGAGTTGTTGAAACAACAAAGCCGATAATCAAGAACCAAGGAATAGAATGTGTTATAAAAAAAGGAAGAGCGGCAGATGTCAAGTATGAGTACACTTTTGTTGAGGAATGTGAGGCACCTGTGGAAAAAGGTCAGTTTATGGGTGAATATCTGGTTACACTGGACGGCGCGGAGGTTTTTCGTTCTGAAATAGTGTCGAAGGAAGAAATACCGCGGCTGAACTTCTGGCGGTGTATGCAGATGATATTCAAAGAGATTTTTTCGTTTTAGTTTTCAAAATATGGAATAATCCCCGCCGATACAGCAAAAATAGAAATGGATTTTAACTGAAAGGATTTGATAATTTGAGAAAAAGAGCGGTGATTATTTCGGCGGCAGCGGTAGTCGTTGCGTTGAGCGCTGTGGCGGTTGTTCCGAAAGCGGTGGAAAACTCCGTGCCCGTTACCGAAACTTTGCGCGCCTCGGTTCGGGAATACAGCGAAACTGTGTGCGGGAGCGGCTCGGTGTCGTTTGTGGGACAGAACGAAATAACATCTTCTTTGCCGCTTGTTTTGGATAAATTCCTCGTGAATATCGGTGATGAAATAAATGTCGGGGAAGAAATCGCCGTTGTTGACAAAAAATCTTCCGAGGCGCTTATAAAAAGCTTGGGACAGGTAAAAGCCCTTGCAATCCCTGCCGCAAGTCTGGAAACGGCAGTTGCTATGATACCCGAAAGTATATCCTCGGACTGTAACGGAAAAGTCGTGGCGACAGTTCCGTGCGGTACGGCGATACAAAGCGGGAGCAGTATCGCGAGTGTTTCTCAAAGCGAACAGTTAAGCGTGTCGGCGGCGATAAGCGAGCTTGAAATCGCGAAAATCTCACTCGGTCAGAAAGCGCGTATAACGCTGTCGGCATATCCCGAAAGCGTATTCACGGGTACTGTGTCGGAAATCGCACAAACGGCGAGAAAACGGTACAGCGGCTCAGTTTTGGAAACCGTAGTCGATGTTTCGATAATATTTGACAGAGCGGACGAGCGGCTGAAATCGGGGCTTTCCGCCGATGTCGAGATAGAACTCGGAGAACCGCGCAAAATATGCGTTGTTCCATATGCGGCGGTAGGTCAGGACGATAACGGCGAGTATGTATGCGTTTATGAGGACGGGAAAGCTGTTCGGCGAGATATAAAAACGGGAGCGGAATTTTCCGATGGTACTGAGGTAGTGTCTGGTATTGACGGAAACGAAATTCTGCTGAAAGAACCCGACAAAATAACCAATAAAAGCAATATACGCATTGACGAATGAGGTAAATATGAGTTTAAGAACGACATTTGTAAACATATTCCGAAGTAAAACGCGTTCTCTGCTTACAATGGCGGGAATTGCGGTGGGAGTTTTTTCGGTGGTGCTGATTTCAACGGTGGGGGCGGCAGGAAAAGAGGAAGTAAGCAGTACGCTGCTTACAATGGGCGTCGATACTTTATTGGTTCAGCCGGCGGAAAATGCCGTTTCCGCGTCGCTCACCGACAGCGACGCCCGCGAAACCGCGAAAATCGACGGCGTAAGTGATGTTATGCCGCTTATGGCAAGCGTTACCGAAGCGCACATAATAGACAGGCGGCTCGGCTCGTATGTGTGGGGCGTGGACAAATCCGCGGACACGCTAATCGCTCTTGAAGCAGAACACGGTCGGCTTATCAACAATTCCGACACCGCCGAAAGGGCGAAAGTGTGCGTTATTGACGAGGCTTTCGCTTTGCAAAGTTACGGCAGGAGCAATATTGTCGGGAAAAAGCTGAAAATGTGCCTCGGCGGAAAATACCACGAGTTTGAGATAGTCGGAATTGCGAAATCGGGGCTTTCCTCTTTACAGAATATGCTGGCGAATATAATGCCGAATTTTATGTATATTCCGATAACGACGATGCAAAGTTTGTGCGGGCGGTCAACTTATGACAGGCTGGCTGTAAAGCTGTCAGACGCGACTTCCGACGACGCTATCGTAAAATGCGTGACGGGCAGACTTGACGAACTTCACGATTGCAAGGACGGTTACGAATGTAATAATCTTTTGGCGCAAAAGGGACAGCTTGACGATATTATGACGATTGTAACGACGGCATTGTCGCTTGTCGCGGGAATTTCGCTTGTCGTGTCGGGAATATCCGTTATGACAACAATGATGATGAGCGTTGGAGAGCGCACCCGCGAAATAGGTATCAAAAAGGCTATCGGAGCGAAACGGCGCGATATTTTGGCGGAATTTCTTTCCGAAAGCATAATAATGACGCTTTTGGGCTCGGCGGCGGGAACGGCTTTGGGTTTGCTTGTGGCATATATCGGCTGTATGATCGTGAATGTACCGTTTTCGGTAAACGTAAGCTCTCTGTTGATTTCAGCGGGAGCGGCGGCTTTGATAGGAGCGGTTTTCGGCGCGTTTCCTGCAGCAAAGGCGGCAAAAATGAAACCCGCCGACGCACTGAGAACGTAAAGGCGATTTTCGTATGAGGAAAACACGGCTCGGTTTCTGGATAATTACGATTTTGTTCGCAATTGCGGCAGTGGTTTCGGTGTTTATATCGCCGCCGTTGGGTGTGTTTGGCGCGGTGGCGGTTGTTCTGGGGTGGAGTGCTTTTTTCGTTCATTTCCGCACGATTGAATATGTCGCCGAGAAAGAGCGGATAATCATTCGTGAGGGCTTTTTTATTAAGTCCGAAACAATTATCCGAAAATCCGATATTTTGTGGGAAAACACGGTGAAAATCGGCTCTTGCGTGGTGGTTTCGGCAATTCACACTGCGGCGGGAAGAGCATTCTTGTTTTGCGATTTACACCAAGAAGTTTTTTAACTTTTTGAACAGAGTTTTCAACAATCTGTAATTTGATTGAAAACGAAAAAGCGTTTTATTATCGGATTTATTAAAAAAACGGTTCTTTGCTTTGAAAAGTAAAGAACCGTTTTAATTATTTTAGTTTCGCTGTGTTTTCATTTAACAACCGTCATTTTTGCCGTCGCTTACCGCTTTTGGCAAAAAATCGTATAACTCATTGTAATTTTCTTCTCCTGTTCCGCTTGGCGTTGCGGGAATCAGTCCTGTGCAGTCGGTATCGGAAGAAACATTCATTTCACTATCGTGCGGGTCGGGATAAGGATAACCCATAAAATCAGCTCCTTTCGGAAGTAGTATTTAACGTTCGGTTGGGTTTTATTCGGCAAATATCGACGCACCGTCATTTTGAATATATTCTCCGAAAAAAGTTTGTTAAATATGTACAAGTTGTGTAACCGTTTTCAGACCTTGTAATTTTCCCGTTATTGTTGTATACTTAAATTACGGTACACAATACAGAAATTGTTTCGGAAAGGAATAAAACTATGAAATTCGGACATTTTGACGACAACGCAAAAGAGTATGTGATAACATCTCCGCGAACTCCCTATCCGTGGATAAACTATCTCGGAACGCAGGGGTTCTTTTCACTGATTTCCAACACGGCGGGCGGCTATTGTTTTTACAAGGACGCGCGTCTGCGCCGCATTACGCGTTATCGTTACAACAACGTTCCCGTTGATATGGGCGGGCGGTATTTCTACATCAAGGACGGCGATACCGTATGGAATCCCGGTTGGAGTCCCGTAAAAACCGAGCTTGACGAATACGAATGCCGTCACGGTCTGGGCTACACGATAATCACGGGCAAAAAGAACGGCGTTAAAGCGACGGTTAAGTTCTTTGTTCCGCAGGATTTCAACGGCGAAATTCAGAAAGTGACAATCACCAACGAGAGCGGTGAGAAAAAGTCGCTGAAACTCACAAGCTTTGTCGAATGGTGCTTGTGGGACGCAAACGACGACTCCACAAACTTCCAGCGCAACTTCAACACTGGCGAAGTCGAGATACAAGGCTCAACAATTTATCACAAGACCGAATACAAGGAACGCCGCGACCATTTTGCGTTCTATACCGTAAACACGGATATTCAAGGCTTTGATACCGACCGCGAGAGTTTCCTCGGACTTTACAATGGATTTGAGCGTCCCGACGCCGTTTTCGAGGGCAAGCCGCACAATTCCGTCGCGGAGGGTTGGTCGCCCGTTGCATCGCATTACATAGAGCTTGAACTTGCTCCGGGCGAAAGCAAGGACTTGGTATTCTGTCTGGGCTATGTGGAAATGCCCGTTGACGAAAAGTTCGACAAGAGCGGAAACTATGACGGAATAATCGCTTCCTATACAACCGACGGTTTGGGCAATAAAAAGCCGCTGAAAAACGTTATCAACAAGAAAAAAGCTCACGAAATGATGAGTATGTGCGATACTCCCGAAAAAGCGGATAAACTGTTCGATGAGCTTAAAGAGTACTGGAATAAGCTCCTCACGCAATACACGGTTAATTCTCCCGATGAGAAAGTCAACCGTATGGTAAATATCTGGAACCAGTATCAGTGTATGGTAACGTTCAATATGTCGCGCTCGGCGTCATATTTTGAAAGCGGTATTGGCAGAGGAATGGGCTTCCGCGACAGTAACCAGGATTTGCTCGGATTTGTTCATCAGATACCCGAAAGAGCGCGCGAACGTCTTATCGACCTCGCCGCGACAATGCTCGAAGACGGCGGCGCGTATCATCAGTATCAGCCGCTTACCAAAATGGGCAACCACGAACTCGGCTCGAACTTCAACGATGACCCGCTGTGGATGATACTTGCCGTTGCACAGTACATTAAGGAAACAGGCGATGTGTCCATTCTTAACGAGAAAGTGCCGTATGAAAACAAGACGGAGCTTGCCGATACAATGCTTGACCACTGCAAGCGCGCGTTCAATCACGTTTGCACGAAAATCGGCCCGCACGGACTTCCGCTTTCGGGCCGCGCCGACTGGAACGACTGTCTTAACCTTTCGTGTTTCTCCGACAAGCCGGGCGAGAGTTTCCAAACCTACAACAACAAGGAAGTATTCCCGAATCCGCCTTACTATTCACAAACCGCCGAATCCGTAATGATTGCGGGTATGTTCTGCTTTATAGGCCCCGAATACGCCGCAATGTGCAGACTGAAAGGCGACGAGAACGAGGCAAAGCGCGCCGACGCCGAAATCGACAAAATGCGCAAAGCAACCGTTGAATACGGCTATGACGGCGAATGGTTCCTCCGCGCTTACGACCATAACGGCAACAAAGTCGGTTCTCACGAATGTGAAGAAGGCAAGATATTCATTGAGCCGCAGGGTTGGTGCGTTCTCGCGGGTCTTGGCAAAGACAAGGGCTATGACCTCAAAACGCTTGAAAGCGTTGACAAATATCTCAACACGGAACACGGTCTTGTACTTAACAATCCCGCTTTCACCACTTATAAAATCGAATACGGCGAGATTTCCACATATCCGGGCGGTTATAAGGAAAACGCGGGCGTGTTCTGCCACAACAACGCATGGGTTATCTGCGCTGAGGCGGCTGTCGGACACGGCGACAAAGCGTTTGAGTATTACAGCAAAATAGCTCCCGCGTTCCGTGAGGAAAAAAGCGATTTGCACCGTACAGAGCCGTATGTTTACGCACAGATGATAGCAGGCAAGGACGGCGCACGTCACGGCGAGGCAAAGAACTCGTGGCTGACGGGTACGGCGGCGTGGAATTTCGTGGCGATTTCGCAGTACATACTCGGTGTAAAACCGCAGTACAACGGCTTGCAGATAGACCCGTCAATTTCTCACGAATGGGACGGCTACACGGTTTCACGTCAATTCCGCGGCGCAACGTACAATATCAAGGTAAACAATCCATCTCACGTTTGCGCGGGTGTAAAGTCTATGACGGTTGACGGAAAAGCCGTTGACGGCAATATTATTCCCGTGTTTGACGGCGGAGAACACACCGTTGAGGTTGTTCTCGGATAAGTAACCGAACAATATACAGCATTATAAAACCGCTTTTGACGAATTGGTCAAAGGCGGTTTTGTTGACAATAAAAGAAGTTTGTGCTATAATAAATTAAGATAAAAGCAAGGAGAAAGTAAAATGTATCTCAAAGAAAAATTGCTGAAAATCCTTAAAATCAAAAACGTTATTTTTATTTGTCTGGCGATATTTGGTATTGTTGTATCGGTATTCAATATAATTTCTTTGATGTCGCATTACGGGAATGATTGGGAAACTATTTTGAGTGCGCGTTCTATGCCCGCGAATATTACTTCTTTGATTGTTGACGCCGTACTTATAACCGAATCGTTGGTTTCGCGCCGTTTTATCGGCAACGCGTCGTTGTTTTCGGGTTATTTTGAAACCGACCTTGACGGTTATGTGTCTTTTGCCGACCTTGCCGCCGTTACGGGTAAAAGTGAAAAATCGGTAAACAGGCAATTGCGTTTATTCCGTAAACTGTATATGAAAGGTTTTGAACTACGGGAAAATCAAGCGGTTCTTGACAGCAAAACCTGCCTTTGTGAGTGTCAGAGTTGCGGCGGTGTTATCGAAAAGCGTGTTTATTTCACGGGCGTTTGTCCGTATTGCGGAAGTTCGGACTTGTTTGCCGCCGTCCTAACGGGAAACAGGTTTTACAGTATCACCAAAAATGTTTCCGAAGAAACAAAACAGCCGCAATACTATGCGGCAAAAAATCTCACGGCAAGAAAAGTGTTATTCTGCGTGCTTTTGTGTGTAATGCTTTCGCTGGCGGTAATATTGACAATGTATGGAATTTCCTGTATTGCAAATTATAACGATAAAGAATATCTCAAAAAAATATTACTGTCGGGCAAGAGCTATTCTTCTTTTGATCTGATAAAAAAGAGTATAGCGGACGATATTATAATGAGTTCGATTATTGTGGCGGCATGTGTTCCCGTAATAATCAACTGCGTTAAAAAAATCAAACGCAACATAACGGCAAATGAATGTTCGGGTTATTTCGCGAAAAGCAGAACGCCGTTCGTTTATGCCAACAAACTGCCGACCGTGAACAGAAGCAAAAACAAAGCCACCGCGATGAAATCCGTGAGAGGCGCAATGAGATTGCGTTATCTGAAAAACTGCGCTTTTGATTATCATGCCAAATCCTTGAGGATTGCGCTCGGCGCAAAGGTCGTCAAAGACCGCTGTCCGTACTGCAACGGAGCGATTACGGGAGCTGTTGATGTAAATTACACCTGTCAATACTGCGGCAGAGTTATTATGAATGTTTTGGACAAAAAATAAAAGAGCTGCCACGGCAGCTCCTTTATTTTTTGTCAGTCCGCGGCGTATCCTTTTTCGCGGACAACTTTTTCTATATCGTCAATGTGTTTACTGCAAATTTCCTTTGTTTGCGCCTCAACCATAATACGGAGCAACGGCTCTGTGCCGGACGGACGAACAAGCACTCTTCCGTCCGTTCCGAGAGCGTTTTCGGCGGCATTTACGGCGGAGAGAACGTCCTCGTCATTCAAAACGATTTTCTTGTCGGTTACGCGAACGTTTTTGAGTATCTGCGGGTAGGTTTTCATATCCTTTGCGAGTTCGGACAGTTTGCATTTTTTACCGCACATAGCCTGCATTATTTTCAGCGCGGTGACAATTCCGTCGCCCGTGTTTTCGTATTTTGAGAAAGTGATGTGTCCCGAATTTTCGCCGCCGAGAATAAATCCCTTTTCGCTCATACGTTCATAAACGTATTTGTCGCCGACATCGGTTTTTTCGTAATTTATTCCGAGTTCGTCAAACGCTTTGTATAAGCCGAGATTGGACATTACCGTTGTAACAACCGTGTTGCCTTCAAGCTTGCCGCGTTCTTTCAGATAACTGCCGTAAATGTACATAATTTTGTCGCCGTCAACGAGATTTCCGTTTTCGTCAACCGCAAGACATCTGTCAGCGTCACCGTCAAACGCGAAACCGCAGTCGAGCTGTTCTTCACGGACAAGCGCCATCAAGCCGTCAATGTGCGTAGAGCCGCAGTTGGTGTTGATGTTGAAACCGTCGGGTTTGTTGTTTATGACGTATGTTTTCGCGCCGAGAGCGTCAAAAACGCTTTTCGCGATTGTAAACGCCGAACCGTTCGCGCAGTCAAGCCCTATGCGCTTTCCCTTGAATGAATACATCGCGAGCGAAATAAGGTATCCTATGTAGCGGTTACGTCCCGCAGAGTAGTCGGAGGCTCTGCCTATGTCGTGGTCCTGTGCGAGCGGGAGTTCGGGGATTTCGCCGTCAATATACTTTTCGATTTCGTCGATAACGTCCTCGTCCATTTTTTCGCCTTTGGAGTTGAACAGCTTAATTCCGTTGTCGTAAAAGGGATTGTGACTTGCGCTTATCATAATTCCGCAGTCGAAGTCGTCCGTTCTCACAACACAAGATACGGACGGCGTTGTGGTGACGTGCATAAGATAAGCGTCCGCGCCCGAGGCGGTAAGTCCTGCAGTCAACGCGTATTCAAACATATACGAACTGCGGCGGGTGTCTTTGCCGATAACCACCTGACAGCGGTGTTCCTTGCCGTAATACCAGCCGATAAACCTGCCTATTTTATAAGCGTGCTGAACGGTGAGTGTTTTGTTTGCCACTCCGCGAAAACCGTCCGTGCCGAAATATTTCGCCATAATTTTTCCTCTTTTCGTGAAATTCAGTTATCAAATCATATTTTAAAACCTTTTGTATTATATCATATTCGCGGCGAGGTTGTCAATATGTTTTTAAGGCAACACCGCACAAAGAACGCTTTAGTAAATTCCACTGTGGAATTTACTCGACAATAATTATGCGGTGTAGCCTATTGACAAAATTGCGCGAAAGTTGTATAATTTGATTAGCAAATGCTATGTTATAACGAAATGTTATAACATTATCGTTAAATTAAGCGTTATATTGAAAATTGGGTAAAAAATGTATTTTTTAAAATTTACTGAAAAGGACAGAAAATGATGAAAAAAGCACGAATTTTAACAATTTTTTTAATTTCTGCAATTTTGCTTTCGGGTTGTAAAGCAAGCGAAACAAGCGAAAATTCAGACGCGGTATCTGTGTCAACCTCAACAAGCGAAACAAGCGCAGAAAGTTCTGTTGTATCTTCAGCTGTTTCAAGCGTAGAAAGTGCAAGTTCTGACGTTTCGACAGCAATCAGCAGTTCAAGTACGGTAATTTCTAGCGTTGAAAGTACGTCAACTGCCCCCACCGAAACCACGACAAGCGAACCAACAAGCAAACCCGAACCGACAACCAGTACCACCACTGAAACCAGCACCCCCGCCCCCCAACCCGCCCCCCAATGGACGGAAACACCCACAAGCGGCACGATGTACGTCAACATGTCCTGCTTTAGCAGGGCAAAGGCGGTGCTTGGTGCGGAAAAGGTGAAACAGTATTTCCTGAATGACGCAGTGACCGTGACAGCAAGAGCAACATCAGCATCAACGGGCGACATATACTACAAAGTTGCAGAGGGCGAATTTATCCACAGCGACTACCTCTCTAGCAGCAAAATAGTAATACAATCAGCAACCTAGCGGTAACGAAAGCCAGCCGAGCCAACAGCCGACAACTCCGTCTAGCAGCAACAACAACCAACCATCTAGCAACGGCACCCCCAATGCATTAGATACCAAGGTTGAGAATGGCAAGTCATATGTGTAT
>JALEQE010000106.1 GCA_022766825.1 Oscillospiraceae bacterium
GGATAAACTTTGTCCTCAACCACATCGGTGACGCCGTTTTCCTTTTCAACTGTTCTTTGAACAGTGGGAACAATCGCTTGTTCGATCAGGTGCTGAAGGTTTCTGTTTTCAACGAGCTTTGTAATATCCGCAGCCACTTTATTCTCATATCCCGAATAAGTGTGAAGAATATACCATTTTGCCTCTGAGTCAGCCATATCAACCCTCCATAGATCAGTGGAACGCCAGCTTGTTCAACAAGCCGAACAGCGAATCAAGACCGAAAATGACCAGTGCCGATACAAGACACATAGCCAGTACAACTATCGTGTTTTTGGTTGTATCTTTCGGCGTAGGCCATACGACCTTTTTAAATTCCGCTTTTGCGTCCTTGAAATACTTCACAATGCCTTTTTTCTTCTTAGCAGGCTTTCCGCTCTTATCCTTGGACTTCTTGTCGTCCTTGGACGCTTTGTCAGCCTTTTTTTCCTCGTCATCGGGAGAGTTCTTTACGGTTTCCAATTCCTTAGCCATTCCGTTTCCTCCCTATCACTTGGTTTCCTTGTGAAGAGTGTGTTTTTTGCAGAATCTGCAATACTTGTTCATCTCAAGTCTGTCGGGATCGTTTTTCTTGTTCTTCATGGTGTTGTAGTTGCGCTGCTTGCACTCCGAACACGCCAACGTAATTTTTACTCTCACTTTCGGCACCTCCTATTTTCTTGCACCTTTGTGCATTATTGCCTCCCTCGACGCCCTATTGCGATTTAACGGGGAATTTTCTCAATTTTACCGTTTGAAAAATTGCACAAAAAAATAAACCCCATTCGAGGTATTTATATTTTACCACATTTTATTCATCTTGTCAAGTACTTTTTTCATTATTTTTTACGGCTTTTGTGAACTTTCCTCCTGCGTTTCCGTATCGTCTTCAAACAGAATATCGCACAAATGCTCGTCGCTTTCCACAAAGCAGCAGCCGTCCTGAGCATAGATTACCGTGACCGCCGTTCCTTTCGGCAAGCGTCGTCCGTTCGCCGAAACAGCTCTGAACAGGTACCCCTTTGTGCCGTGCTTTACACTTATCACGCCGTAGTTTTCCTTGGTGATTGTTTCGGCAACACGCGCTGACATTCCCTCGAGCTGCTTTTCGGTTGGTTCGCCGCTTTTGTGAATCTTATAATACAACGGGGAAAAGCATTTGCTTATAATGAAGTTTATCGTAATTCCGCAAACAGCCGCAAGCGGAAGGGTTATCCACCCTTCCGGAATAACAATGTTCATCAGCAGTCCCGCCGTTGCACCGGAAAAAATCACAATAACCAGCCGCAGCATATTTTTCGGAAATACAGTCTGCCAAAGGTTCTTGTCAGACTTATTCTCAAAAAGCATACCCGAATCGGGGAAGAATGATTTTCCAAAAAATATCCACGCAATCGTCTGCGCTATAAGATACGCGCCCGAAAGCACAATCAGCAGAATATAAAATGTACTCATTTTTCTTCCTCTTGAACTTTTTCTTTGAGTTCAATCTGCACTTTATTTACGCGAAGCTCCGCCGCGTCCAGAACTACCACACGAAAATCGTCCGTTTCAATCTTTTCGCCGTTTTCGGGTATTGAACCGAACAATTCAATCACCCAGCCCGCAACCGTATGGGCTTCGCTGTCAATAGGCAGGTCAATATCGCGGTTTGTGAAAAAACGCCGCAGAGAATTTAACGAAACGTCACCGTAAACCACAAATTCACGCTCGGATTTCATAGTTACGGGACTTTTCACCTCGTCGCTTTCGTCCCAGATCTCGCCCACAAGCTCCTCAAGTAAATCTTCCATTGTGACTATTCCGAGAGTTCCGCCGTGCTGATCCAGCACGACGCTCATATGACACTTCTTTTTCTGCATATTACGCAGTACTTCCGAGATTTTCTGCATAGAAGGAACGTATATCGTATCCTGTATCAGTTCACGAACGGAAAGCTCACTGCCCTTTTTATCGTATGCCTTGATAAAATCCTTTTCGTTGATTATACCTATTATATTGTCGAGATTTTTCTCAAACACGGGCATACGAGAATACTGCTCGTTCAGGAACTTCGCGCGCACCTCCTCTGCGGAATCGTTCACATCAACAGCCACTATGCGGACGCGCGGCGTTATTATCTCGTCCACGGTTATTTCGTCAAATTGAAGTGCACTTCGCACAAGGTCGCTTTCCTGTTCCTCAAGAACGCCCTCGTCTTCTATCTCATCGATAATCGCGATAAGTTCCTCTTCCGTAACACTGACAGACTTTTTCTTATGGAACAAACGGCTTACACCTTTTTTCAGGAGAAGGAAGAACGAAGAAAACGGCGTAAATATAATCATCAGAAACGAAATTATTCCGGACACGCCGATACATACGCCTTCCGCGTGATCTTTCGCAATGCCTTTCGGCATAATCTCGCCGAAAACAAGCACAATCACCGTCACCGCAATCGTTGCTACCAGCGAGCCGTACTTCTCGCCGACAAGCTGTATACATAAAATCGTTGAAATTGAAGATGTGGCGATATTGACAATATTGTTTCCGATAAGTATTGTAGTAAGCGACTTGTCGTATTTTTTAAGTATTTTCAGCGCTCTTGCCGCGCCTTTTGAACCATTTTCCGCCATACTTTTCAAACGTATTCTGTTTACGCTTGATATTGCCGTTTCGGAAGCGGAAAAAAATGCCGACATCGCAATAAGAATTACAATAAATACAACGCTCATAAATTGATTTCCCCACTGAGAGCATACTTTTTAATCGCCTGCGTCACGCCGCTCTTATTGCAACCAGGACAAACAAATCTGCATTGTTTCTTGATCTCCTCGTGACCGTTTTCGGGACAGAAGCTCCAATCTGCCGACAGTAGCATATCCAGATCGTTGAAATAATCGCCGAATGCCATCGTTTCCCCGCCGGTAACGCCAAGACTGTTTTGCAGAACTTTAAGCGCGTTGCCTTTGCTTACGCCTGCCGCCATAACGTCCATCCAGATATCGCCCGACACCTGAACATTCAGTCTATCACCGAATATCTTATCAAGTTCGGGTTTTCCGTGAACATAAGTCCCGCGTTCATCGCACACCGCAAGCTTGAATATCGTATCTTTTATTTCGTGAAAATCATCTATTACCCTATGATTTCTGTAAAAACGCCCTACTTCATCGGAAAACTCGTCAGTGGAACGAAGATGATAAACTCCGCTTTCCGCGCATACAACCAGCTTAAATCCGCCTATTTCGTCACAAGCGTCTAACAGTTCCTCAAATGTTTTCCTGTCAAGCGGCGAAACGTGCGTAATTTTCCCGTTTAAGTAAGTACACGCGCCGTTATCGCAAATAAACGCTATTTTTTTGCGATACTCTTCGGGAAACAAATGATCGGCGGCTGTATATGTCCGTCCGCTTGCCACTGCGAATGTAATTCCGCGTTTTTCAAGTTCGTCAAGAGTTTCAAAAAAATCGGACGGAAGATTTTTATTGTCATCCAGAAGCGTTCCGTCCAGATCGCTTGCTATCAATTTTATCATAGTCTACACAAACTCCTTGATTTGTTCATATTTATTATTCGGTACACATAATTTCAGTTCAACAGCCCGGTTTTGATTTTCCGCAGCATTTCATCATTATATATTCCGCGG
>JALEQE010000110.1 GCA_022766825.1 Oscillospiraceae bacterium
GCGACAGTCTGAACGATGTACATATGCAGATTAACAACAGCGCGGAAAAGGCGGAGTTTGCGCGCAGTACAACAGAAATGTCCGTAAACGCGATCAACGAGGGCAACGAGAAGATGAGCCGTATGCTTGAAGCAATGCAGGAAATAAACGCCACATCTTCCGAAATCGCAAATATTATCAAGACTATACAGGATATTTCGTTCCAGACAAATATCCTGTCACTGAACGCGTCTATTGAAGCGGCAAGAGCGGGCGAGGCAGGCAAAGGCTTTGCCGTGGTTGCGGGAGAAGTCGGAAATCTTGCAAGCAAGACCGCCGAGGCGGCAAAATCCACTACGGGACTTATAGAATCAGCGATCAAGTCGGTTGAGCACGGCACGGTAATCGCGAATGAAACCGCCGAAATGCTCGGTATGATAGTAAGCAAAGCGAACGAATCCGTTTCCGTTGTCGAGGAAATCGCGCAAGCTTCCGCACAGCAGGCGGAATCAATCAAGCATTCGCTTGAAGGTATGAACAGAATTTCCGTTGCCGTGGCGCAGGTAAATTCCGCCGCGCACGAATGCGCCGAAACATCTTCCACACTTGCAATTCAGTCCGCGATGTTGGAAAGCACCGTAGCGAAGTTTGTGCTTGATGATAAGAAGTCTGCAAACGTTTCGTCACCAAAACCCGCTCAGCCCGTGAAATCGGAATTGCCGAAGAAAAACATTACCGTTGCTGAAAAGACGGAAAAACAAGCTCCCGTAAACGAGAAACCAATCGAAATCAAAAAGGACGATAAGGCTAAATCGGTTGATATTTCAAAAGAAGAAGTTGCTGAAAAGTCGGCAAAACCTACAGCAGAAAAAACCAAATCAGACGAAAAAACAGCGGCTAAACCCGCCCAAACGTTGAAACAATCCGAAAAGACGGAAAAAGCACCAAAACCATCGGCTAATCCCGTATCAGAAGCGAAAAAAAACGCCGTGAAACCGACAGCGAAACCAAAGCCGATTATTACGCTTCCCGATGACGATAATCCGACTGATCCTGTTACCAAAGCAACTATGCAGCCTGTGAACCGTACAGTAAAAATGGATCCCGACAAATATTGATGAGTTATTGGAGGAAGAATAATGAGTGTTCAATGGAAAGAATACGGTTATCATCTCGGATATCGCTGTTATTTGGTAACATTGAAAAACAAGAGCGGTTATTCTGCGTCGTTTACGAATTTCGGAGCGGCGGTGCAGTCGCTGTATGTTCCCGATAAGGACGGAATATTTGATGATATCGTGCTTGGTTATGATACCCTTGAGGAGTATGTTAAGGGTGATTCGTGTTTTGGCGCGACTGTAGGACGTTATGCGAACCGAATCGGCGGCGCAAAATTCACGCTTAACGGAAAAGAATATTGTTTGTCTGACAACAATAATGGAAATACGCTTCACGGAGGGGAGTTCGGATTTAACAAGCGCGTTTGGACGTTGGAACAGATACAAGACGGCGAAGAACCTTTTGTGATTTTCGGTTACATTAGCCCCGACGGTGAGGAGCATTTTCCCGGAACGCTTTCCGTTACGGTGAGATACACCTTACTGAAAAACGGCTTGAAAATCGAATATCACGCGGTGTCCGACAGTGATACGGTGCTTAATTTGACAAATCATTCGTATTTCAATCTGAGAGGTGCGGGAAACGGCGATGTGAAAGACCACGTTGTGCAGATAAACGCGAAACAGTATACCCCGGTTGACGATAAACTGATACCGATTGGTACTTTGGCTTATACAATGGGAACGGCATTTGATTTTACTTCTCCGAAACGCGTGGGTGCGGATATGGACAACGGACGGTTGCCGAACGGTTACGACCATAATTTTATTCTAGGAAACGATATGCAGCGGCGTATGGCGGCAACGGTATACGATTATCAGACGGGGCGGCTTATGACTGTCACAACCGATGAACCCGCCGTTCAGATGTATATTGGAATTGGACTTAACAACGAAAAGGGAAAGAACGGCAAGGTTTACGGAAAGTATGGCGGACTGTGCCTTGAAACGCAGTTTTCGCCTGACAGCCCCAACAAGCCGCAGTTTAAGCCGAGTTGTGTGCTGAAAGCGGGGAATGAGTTTAGTTCTTCAACTGAGTACACATTCGGGATAAACTGAGAAATACACGGATATAATAAATAAGCGCGGAGATATCCGCGCTTAAGTTGCGTTTGGCGGAACAAAGCGGAACAAAAAGGAGATCAGTATGAAAAAGACAATCGGCACATTTCCGAGTTCAAGCGGACTGTGTGATATTCATTTTTACATTTACACACCCGAAACAAAGCCTAAAGCAGTTCTGATGCTGAGCCATGGAATGTGCGAATATGTTGAACGCTATGAGGAGTTTGCGAAGTTTTTGTGCGAAAACGGTATCGCGTTTGCGGGAAACGACCATTTAGGTCACGGAAATTCCGTTAAGAATGATGATATGCTCGGTTATTTCGGGCAGGAACGCGGCTATATCAATATGGTTCGCGACCTCCACCGAATGAAAACCGTGCTTGAAGAATACTTTCCCGATATTCCGCATTTTCTGTTGGGACACAGTATGGGCAGTTTTTTGGGGCGTATTTATCTCGCAAAATACCGCGACCGTTTGGACGGAGCTGTTTTTATTGGCACGGCAGGCGGTATGGCGGGTTCAATTCCACTGAAAAATATACTTGATGCAATAGAGCGCGACCGTGGCGATTACTATCGCCCAAGGCTGGGTTCGGCGATTTTCGGATTGTTCAACATACGGATTCCCGACCGCAGAACGCCAAATGACTGGCTTTCGCGTGATGAAAAGAGCGTTGATAAGTACCTTGCCGACCCGAAATGCAATTTTATGTTTACCGTGGCGGGTTTGCGAGATATGCTGGACGCTTTGTTGTGTTGTAACAGCAAACCCGTTTTTGAAAATACTCCGCAGGATATTCCGATATTGTTTTTAAGCGGCAGTATGGACGCTGTGGGCGAGTATGGAAAAGGCGTTCGCAAGGCGGTGGTACAGTATATCATTCACGGCTGCGATGTTGATCTTCATTTGTATCACGACGCGCGTCACGAGTTGATTTTTGAGCTTAACCGTGAGGAAGTTTATCACGATATTTTAACCTTTATTGATATGGAAATCTGATTGAATAAAAATGACACGATAAAATAAGTTGTATGTGAATTATTTGCGCTAAAATATCTATATCGAATCAACATTTTAAAAAGTATAATTGCTTGACATAATTGTGTTTATATTGTACAATAATATCGTTGCGCAATAAAAACAAAATCAGAAAAGATATTAAAATGAAACTAAAAAGAATATTATCATTATCAGTTGCACTTGTAGGAATGTGCGGGTTAATGGCAGGTTGCGATAACAAATCGGTAGAATCAGATCTCCCAATTCCAACACTTTATGAGGCACCAGTAAAACTTAAGGGTACATGGAAAACCAACGATTTGGCTGTTGGTACTCCCAAAACCCAAATGGTAATTAGTGTTAAGTCGAATGGTGAGGTTCCGGTTAAATTAACAAAAGTATGGCTCAATCGCAAGTATATTACAGATTCTTCAGCGTACATTGAGACATTCGATGAATGCAAAAATAAATCTGGCGATTGGTAATACGTAGCGACTTTGTGTTATCATGATAGCTATGTTTTGTGTTCTAATAATGTGCTTTGCAACAAAAAAATGAACAAATTAAAGATTGGAATTGCCGATTACAACAAGCAGTAACGTACAACATTAGGGAAAGGTGGTATGAGACCGCCTTTCCCTAATTTATAAAACATTATGAGGAGAACACAATGAAATCAAATATAAAATTAACAGCAATAATAAAATGTATTCTTGTCGGTATATGCATTATTTGTCTATCCGGCTGCGGAAGCAAAGAAGAAGGCAGTTTCAATTTTCCCGAAAATCCCGAGGTTTCCGAGTCTGTAAAAGAGTTTGAAGTTACTGCGGGAGAATACTATCTTAACGGCAAAAAATCGGAAAGGTGCATAACCATAAAAGACCATACTCTCCAATTCATCAACTGCGATATCAACTCGTGGGTAGAAACGCTGATGTCGGACGGTGACGATACAAGTAAAAGTCCTGACGACCAAAGCTATTTTAATCAAATTACAAAAGAAGTGAAAGACGTTTTATCCAAACCTGCCGAATATAAAACCGTAGACCGCTCGGTGGATATAGGCAAAGAGGTTTACATAAATCTTTCAGCGACGGAAGGCTCTACACTGACTTTTAAATATGTAACGGATTCACGGGGAACTTCGCTTATATTGGGGGCGGACGATAAAGTTGAGGAATACATTTTGACTCAATAGGAAATGTTATAAGGTCAAGAGAAATGAGGTGCTGTTTTGATAAAACTTACAAATGTTTCAAAAAGCTATCATATCCGTAGCGGGAACGTACAAGCCATTAACGATATAACGCTTCATATTAAGTCCGGGGAATTTGTGAGTATAACCGGGAAATCGGGAAGCGGAAAATCTACGCTACTGAACTGCATGGGACTTCTGGATAATATCGACGAGGGAAGTATCTTTATTGACGGCAAAGACGTTTCATCCCTTAAAAGCCGCGAGGCTTCGGCACTGCGAAACCAAAAAATAGGGTTTGTTTTTCAAGCCTATAATCTTGAACCGTCCTACACGGTATACAATAATCTGTGTATCCCGATGTATATCAAGCACACCTCGCGCAAGGAAATAGACAAGCGTGTTGACGAGACGCTTGAACTTGTAGGTTTGACGGACAAAATAAAGCGCCGTGCTGTTGAACTTTCGGGCGGTGAGCGCCAGCGGGTCAGCATTGCGCGCGCTTTGATGTGCGATCCGCCGATAATACTTGCTGATGAACCCTGCGGAAATCTCGATACGGGAAACAGTGAAATAATTATGAAGCTGTTTAGAACTCTGTCAGAACAGGGGAAAACTGTTGTACTTATAACTCACGATACAGAGGCTGCTGCCGGAGCGGACAGACAGCTGGTAATTTCCGACGGAAAGCTGATAACATGAAACTTAAAAAAAATCTGCTATGTACTTTTTTTAGTGAGATAAAAATATCACGTTGGCTGATTGTTTTATATACGGTAATTTTTTCGGTTATGTTTACTGTACTGCTTAGCATAATATCTTTTGCGGAGCACATACCCGATTCAATGGAGCAGAAATTGAATGAAAAATTTGGCGGAAACATTTACATCGCAAATATTCTTTCTTTAACCAGCAAAAACGCTGAAATTCTTGCGGAAATTCCCAATATCAAGGAAGCGCATATCAGTTTTCTGGGAGAAGCAATTGTTCTTGACGGCGCGGCTATTTCGTCTGATACCGCGGTTTTGAACGATGAAGGTATCATCAATGTGTGTACAACAAACAGCGATGATTCTAATATTTCGGAGGGAAGAGGAATTGAATTTTCGGATAATACCTCTGACAAGTATTCGTTGTGGTTATCCAAAACCAGTTCAGAGCGTTTAAACGTCAAAATCGGCGATATTCTTAAATTTTTAACCAAAAATTCAGGACAATATTCGGTAGTACTTGAGGGCATTTATTACGATACATATAACGAAGCGGCTTTTATGATCAATGCGCCCTTGGCGGAGACTATTCTTAAAAATGCCGAAAAAACTATAAGACAAAGCTGTTACGCGATATTTTCTTCGTATTATGATTGCAGAAACGCAATTACTGAATTTGAGAAAAATGGTTGCGAGGTCAACTGTTCATACTACAATCAAATTGATGCTATATACGATAATGTACGATATATGCAAATGATTTTAATAATATCATTATACTGTTTATACTTAAACGGAACAGCGTAACCGAACTACTGAGAAGGTAATCAGGTCGTGAGTATTCCTGAGTTATATTTTTCGGTTTAATAATCAAAAACGCGGCTCTGTTTTCATGACAAAGCCGCTGTTCTTTAATTCGGGTGAATAACCTCAACAGGACAAGCGCCTGCCGCCTCATTTACTTGATCCTCAAAACCGTCGGGTTTTGCGATGACTTCGGACAAGCCCTCTTCGTCAAGCTGAAAAACGTCGGGACAAATCTGCGCGCACACGCCGCAGCCAATGCAGCCGTCGCGGTCAACATAAACTTCCATAAAAAAGCTCCTTTCGTGCGATTTACGGTATTGTTGCACAAAAGGAGCGGTTTATTCATTATCGAATGAAATTGGTTTTGATTTTGGGTTCGGGTTCGGGAAACGCAATTCCGCTTTGTTTGCCGAGTTCGATACATTTCAGCAGCCACGACATATTGTTCGCGAGTATTCGGATTGTCTGAACACCCTCTTCGTCTTGGAGAACTTCTTCGGGTCTGCTGCCGTGAACTTGGTTCCAATAGTTTGACGATACGACAGGCATACAGTTTATCGTGAAATACTTGTTGAGTTGGTCGAACGCGGCAGACGCGCCGCCACGTCTGCACGAAACCAAAGCCGCCGCGGGTTTACCGCGCATTGCCGAGCCGCCTGAATAGAACGCCCTGTCCATAAATGCGGTAACAGCGCCGCTTGCCGCCGCGTAATGCACGGGTGAGCCGAATATAAATCCGTCAGCCGTTTTGGCTTTTTCAACAAATTCGTTTACCGTGTCGTCAATACAGCATTTGCCGATTTTACGGCACGTTCCGCAACCGATACAGCCCGAAATCGGCTTGTTGCCGACCCAGAAAATTTCCGTTTCAATTCCGTTTGCGGCAAATACTTTTTGCGCCTCGCAAAGCGCGGTGTAAGTACAGCCGTTTTCGTGCGGCGAGCCGTTTACCAACATAACTTTCATAACAATTCCTCCTTGACAGCATATTTTATTGCTTATTATTATTTGATTTTATTTCTTCAGCTATCTGTGACAGCTTTTTCAATCTGTGGTTAAGTCCGCTCCGTGAAATAGGCGGTGAGAACATTTCGCACAATTCCGACAGCGAGCTTTCGGGATTTTCAAGCCGAAGTTGAGCGGTTTCACGCAGTTCGGGTTTAAGCGAACTCAATCCGATTTGTTCCTCGATAAATTCGATGTCGCGGCGGCTTTTTTCGCTTGCGGCAACGGTTTTATCGAGGTTTGCGCTGTCGCAGTTCACCGAGCGGTTTACTCTGTTGCGAAAATCCTTTTCGATTTTCACGCGCATAATTTCAAGAGCGTGATTTCCCGCACCGATATACGTCAGAAAATCCTCGATAAGTTCGCTTTCCTTTGCGTAAAGCACGGGTGACTTTCCACGGAATGTGGTTTTAATCGCAATTCCGTGTTCCACAATGAATTGACGGAGATTTTCCGAGCGTTCCGAAACGGGGAGAACCATTTCAAGGTGATATTCTTTATTCGGGTCTGTAACCGAGCCACAGCAAACGAATATTCCCCGCAAAAATGCGCCCGCGTCGCTGTCGTTGCCCGAAACGATTGAGGAAATATCGGAAAAATCGCCGAAACGTTCTTTAAAATGCGGTGATTTAATCGAAAACGTGAACAGAGAGCCGTCGCTTTTCACAAGCCGTTTTGTTTCGTGGCGGTCGTTCGGAAACACGTTTTCGGACAAAAAAGCCGCCGCCGATGAAAGTTCGGCGTTTTCGGTCTGTATAACGGGCTTTCCGTCAAGCGTTTTTCCTGCGTAAAACATTCCGTAAAGCATTGCGGTCATTTCGTTTTTCGGCATTTCGCGAACGCCGCAAAGTTCTTTTTTTATATCCGATGAAAAGGACATTTTCCGCCCTCATTTCTTGTCAATATCTCTGTGAACCTCTCGCACGCTTAATTCTTCCGCGCGGAAATGCTCCGCGGCGCGGTGCGCGAATGTAATACTCCTGTGCTTTCCGCCCGTACAGCCGAACCCGATTACCAAGCGGCTCTTTCCCTCTTTGACGTACAGCGGAATGAGAAAATCAATCATATCGTAGATTTTTTTCTCAAAATTCAAGGAATCCTCGCTGTTCATAACATAGTCGCGGACTTCCTTATCCAGACCCGTTTTGTGTTTCAGTTCGGGGACATAAAACGGGTTTGGCAAACAGCGAACGTCAAACACAAGATCGGCTTCTCCCGGTACGCCGTACTTAAATCCGAAACTCATACAGCTTATTATCATACGGTCGGCGGGTTTGTCAAGGAACAGTTCCGCAATCTGTTCTTTCAGCTGTGATGTGGTAAGCAACGAGCTGTCTATTATGTAGTCGGCGTGTCCGCGAATATCGGAAAGCAGTTCTTTTTCCGCGTCAACAGCCTTTGAGAGATTTCCGCCCGAAACCTCGTCAAGCGGGTGTTTGCGGCGAGTTTCGCTGTAACGTTTCATCAGCACTTCTTTTGACGCTTCGAGAAACAGCACTTTGAGGTCAATATCGTCTGTGTTTTTCAGCTTGTCGATACAATCGGACAGTTTCAAAAACAATTCTCCGCCGCGGATATCGGTTACTATTGCAACTTTGGAGATTTTTTCGCCGTTATCGTTTCGGCTTTCGCTGCAAATTTCCGCGAAGTTTGAAATAAGCTGCGGCGGCATATTGTCGATACAGAAAAAACCTATATCCTCCAACACCTGTATGCACGAGGATTTGCCCGACCCCGACATTCCCGTTACTATTACAAATTCCATTGTATCACCGTCCGTTATGTTACGGCAACACCGCACAAAGAACGCCTTACGGCTTTGTCGTCAGTTGCCCTCTGTTGTGCGGCGTCCTTGCCGCACTTTTGGGGCAACAACGCAAACATCGTGTTTGCGCATCTTGCTTGCATATTTTTCGACATAGCGTTTTGCGCGAAGCGCATAATGCGTGCACAAATTTTCCTTGACCGCATTATCCGCCTTCGGCGGAAAACGCTGCGACAGCCCGCCTGCGTCAAATTTGTACAATCTGACGCCGACACGAAGTCGGAAGGCGTTCG
>JALEQE010000120.1 GCA_022766825.1 Oscillospiraceae bacterium
TCGGTTTATCACCGTGAAAATTTTTTGGAGGAATGTAATATGAAACAGACATTTAAAAGAATTTTGGCAGGGGCCATGGCTTGCGCTCTGACGATTGGTATTTCCGCTACTGCGGTGGCGGAGAGACCCAGGATTAAATTAAGTTTGGGTGGTTATGGTAGTTTAACCGGTTCAATATCGTACCAAACGTTAAGTTTCAACAACATTGTTTTTACTGCAAAAACTCAGTCTGATTATCTTCTGCCAAATAAACAGCCAAGGGCAGTACCTGCGCTGTATTCTGGAGTAGTGGTTTCAGACTTGCAAGTAGGTGGCGTGATCTATAGATGCTCTTCAACAACTGAACATAAAGGCACATTAAGTTCGTCAACATATGGAATGACGCAGAGACCGATGGTTGGTACCGGACAACACAATGTCGCATATAGCATAAATGAATTAGACCCTCGCAATATAAAAACAACATATATTATCTTTGACATGTAATATAGTTGAAGCACATTTTAAATAGTAAATAATTAATTCTGTTTACAGACATCTGCCGCTGACAAACGGCAGATGTTTGAAAATGGTGTTGCGTTACAAGGAGAATAGTTATGAAAAAATTTAAATTAATATCAATTGTACTTATAGCGGCACTTCTCTGTGGTTGCAGTAAAAGCGGCTCAACATCAATAGCTTCTGAAAGCTCTGATAAAAGTTCAGACTTTTCGCAGATAGAAAATCCGTTTTCCGAGAATACAGAGTCGGAATCAGTTTCAGAAGTAATCGGTTCAAATTCTTCCAATGACGGAGAATCATCGGAAATTGATCCAAAATATAAGGCTTTTTATGACGCATTTCCATTTGAGGAGCTAAGCAGCGGAGCAGGAATAATTTATGATAAAATTGAATGGGTTGATAGCGAAACTATGAAGATACCGATTTATTGTGGCGGCTATGAACCCAAGGAAACGACAAGGTGCGGCTTTATTCTTTTGTGCGATGGAATTGTGCAGGAATATAGCTGTGATGAAGCGGACGATAATAAAAATCCGGCTGTTTTTCATACCTTTAAATATATAAATGATACCTCAGATGGAAGCGAAAGTATAGATATTCCAACTTATTGGTTAACGTTAAAGCCAAAGTTAGACAAAAACTCAAATGTGCATACAATAACCAGTCTTAATATAACAAACGTGGCATACTTTGGTCGGTTAGATAATTTTGGGCTTAATTTAAATGTGAACCAACAATACAATTTTGCCTATAAGTTTGATATAAGAAAAGCCAGTGTAGAATACGCGGATTTTAAGGTGTATGAAGCGCCCAAGGCTGAGCCGCTTACAGATGAACAATGCCGTAATCTGCAAATCAATCCCAATGATACAGCTTATAATTATTGGCCTCGCATTTTTACGTCTGAACATGCATATGACTTTGTTCTGCAGAGAGCAATGGCACCCAACGCGGAAAACGGAAAACTAAAGCTGAAATTTGTTGGCGGGGGAGGAAAACCCGGAAAACAGAAAATGCGCGGTTCTGTATATGTGAACGGTAAACATACAAAGTTTAACGGCGATTACGATTATTTTGAGTTTACAATTGAAGGTGGATGCGTAAACGACATTGATATAGAGCTTGAAAATATCAATATTGGTGATGCGATTTTTGCAACAGCGATACCTATAGATTATGCGGGAAATTACAGGAGCTGTGTGACAGATATAACAACAGTATTGGACGAAGCCGATATACCTGGAAATGCTTCATCACAAAGCTAAAATCGGAGGATTTATGAAAAAACTAAAATTTATATCATTTGTACTTACGGCGGCACTTCTCTGCGGCTGCAGTAAAAGCGGCTCAACATCAATAGCTTCTGAAAGCTCTGATAAAAGTTCAGGCTTTTCGCAGATAGAAAATCCGTTTTCCGAGAATACAGAGTCGGAATCAGTTTCAGAAGTAATCGGTTCAAATTCTTCCAGTGACGGAGAATCATCGGATATTAATTCAAAATATCAATATATTTTTGATACTATGCCGTTTGAGGAACTAAGAAGTGGAGCATTTATTATAGATGAGGAAAAAGAATGGATAGACAGTGAAACCCTTAAAATTCCCATATATGTTGGTGGCTACAAACCAAAGGAAACAACACGGTGCGGATTTATAGTACTAATCGACGGACTTGTTCAGGAATACAGCTCCGAGTATGCAGATGATAATAAAGAGCCGGCAATTTTTCATACATTTAAATACCGTGACTCTTCCAATGACGATCCGGACGCTGAAAAAAGTCCTAATTATTATATAACATTGAAGCCTAAACTAGATAAAAATATTACTACACACACCATAAATACAATTAAAATAACAAACGCGGCATACTTTGGAAGGTACGATCCTTTTGGATTAAATTTAGAAATAGGGTCAAGGAACGAATACGGTTATGAAATTGATATAACAGATGCCGATGTGGAATACGCTGATTTCAAGGTGTACGAAGCACCCAAAGCAGTACCGTATACAGAAGAACAACGACAAAATCTGCAAATAAATTCCAATGATGAAGATTATAATTATTGGCCTCGTCTTACCACCCCTGACCATGCTTATGATTTAACTCTACAGCCGGCTATAGATAAATCTTATGTTGAGGACGGAAAGCTGAAGCTGAAATTTGTTGGCGGGGGAGCAACACCCGGAAAACAAAAGCTGAGGGGTTCTGTTTTTGTAAATGGCAAACATACAAAGTTCAACGGCGATTACGATTATTTTGAGTTTACCGTTGAAGGTGGATGTGTAAATGATATTGATATAGAGCTCGAGAACATTAATGTCGGAGATTCGGTCTTTGCGGTGGCGGAATTGACGAATTTTGCGGGATGGAGAAAAGATGTCACTTATGTGAGCTGTAATACAGACATATCGACGGTTGTCGAAGATGCAAATAACCTGCTCGGAAATAACTCATCACAGCCGCAGGAAGATGTCAGCTTGTCGCAATCTTAGAATGGTTATTGCGCAAAATCGTTTTCTTTATACACTAGTTGCATTGAATGAGAAAGAATAACTTTATCCACAGATTTTAAAAACATTTGGAGGGAGAAATGACGCTTTCAATAAAAAATATTACAAAAACTTATGGAAAAAAACACGCTTTAAATAATTTCTCGCTTGATCTTGAGCCGGGCGTTTACGGCTTGCTCGGACCAAACGGAGCGGGAAAGTCAACGCTTATCGGAGTGATAACGGGTTTGGTGAAGCCCGACAGCGGCACAGTGGTTTATACCGACGACGATGGAAATTCCCTGCAGAAAAAGCTCGGATATTTGCCGCAGTATCAGAGCTTTTATAAAAACTATTCCGCCGTCGAGTTTTTAAAATATATGTGTGCGTTGAAAAACTTCAAGCCTGAAAACCCGAATAGATATTGCCAGGAATTATTGGATATGGTGAATTTGTCGGATGTCGGCAAAAAGCATATCGGGGCGTTTTCGGGCGGTATGAAGCAGCGCCTCGGAATAGCACAGGCGCTTATCGGAGAACCGGGTGTGCTGATCTTTGATGAGCCGACAGCAGGTCTTGATCCAAAGGAACGCGTACGTTTCCGAAATATAATTTCGTCGCTCGGGAGTAACAGAATCGTGATTTTAGCGACGCATATCGTGTCCGATATTGCATACATAGCGAATAAAGTTGTGTTGATGTCTAACGGCGAGATAATTGATGTAGGAACGGAAAACGAAATTATTTCTAAAGTCGGGAATAAGGTGTGGGAGTGTGAAGTACCGAGCTCCGAAGTTATCGGGGTTATGAACAAATACAAGGTTTCAAACGTTGTTGCTCGGGCGGAAAAATGCAGTATAAAGCTGATATGCGACGAAAAGCCTTTCCCGGACGCCGTCCCTGCCGCACCCGATCTCGAGGATGTTTGCTTGTATGAATTTGGAGAAATGTAATGAGAATATTTTACTACGAAACGCGCAAAAGTTGGCTCAGAATCAGCGTTTTAATAGCACTGATTATTTTTACTGCATTGAATTTCATAAGAATTTACCCCGGTTCGGAGGACAAGCGGTACAGGCTCGAAAAATACACCGAAGTATGCGAAATATACGGCGGCGAGTGGGATAACGAAAAGCTAGACGATTTCAATGAGAAGTACACGGAAGTTGAGGATAAGTTTTTCGGCGGACAAAGAAGCGAACCCGGAATATTTACTGATACAATATCAAATGACTATTTTGTTTTGAATCAGATTAAGAAAGAAATTGAGTATGAATACTTATATCCGAACTATGTTCACTCGATTTCCGGAAAAGCGCATGAAAACGCTGAACTTTATGCCGAATCGGGTGCGGAATTTGAACATAGATCGAGCGAGATGATTGAAGAAATATACGCGGACAGAACCGTTCCGGAATTTCATGGAACCAATTGGGCAAGTTTTTTGTTCCGTTATGATTTTTCATCGTTGTTGTGTATTATTCTTTTGATCCTGGGAATGTCAGCAAGCTTTTCAGCGGAAAACGAAAGTGGAATGATGACGCAAATAGCCGCTAACGGAAAGG
>JALEQE010000085.1 GCA_022766825.1 Oscillospiraceae bacterium
CGCAGGTGCGGAGCACAACAACGCGGCTCAGAAGCCCGTTGAATACAAATTTTAAGGAGGGCTTTTTATGTACGAATCTAAACCTTACTACTACGGCACAGGCAGAAGAAAGCACTCTGTTGCTCGTGTAAGAGTATATCCCGGAAGTGGTTCTATCACTATCAACGGCAGAAACATTGATGATTATTTCGGTCTTGATACACTCAAGCTGATCGTTCGTCAGCCTTTGACGCTCACCGATCTTACCGATAAGTTTGACATCGTCTGCACAGTTGCAGGCGGCGGCGTTACCGGTCAGGCAGGCGCAATCCGTCACGGTCTGTCACGTGCTCTGCTTCAGTATTCAGACGAGCTTCGTCCTGTTCTCAAAAAGGCAGGCTTCCTCACTCGTGATCCGAGAATGAAGGAAAGAAAGAAATACGGTCTTAAAGCCGCTCGTCGTGCACCGCAGTTCTCAAAGCGCTGATTGTGTTTATATGCAAAACGAAATCCCGTTCCACGTTGGAGCGGGATTTTTATTTGATAAAAGCACGAAATCCTGTTCCTCACGGAACAGGACTTTGACTTAATATTGAGTATTTTCAGAAAAGACTCACGCGTTGTCTTTGGAAGCCAGACCGACAATTCCCATAATCAGTGAAAGAACACCGAAAACAGCAATGAGAACAAGTCCGATAATAACTCCTGCCGCCGAAGCCTGAAGTGAACCCAAAGCACCAATTGCAGCCTTAGCGCTTATGTAAGGGCTGATAAGGAACTGACCGATAAAAGCAAATATGCTGAATATCAGGCTTGCTATTGCTACACCCTTTTTGGAACCCGCCTTTGTGCAAACTGCGACAAGGACAATCAGTGCCGAAACAAGAAGTACAATTGCGCCTACTCTTGCTGTAATTGCCAAATTTCTGATTGCAAGAATATTAAACGATACTGTACTTAAAAAACACCCGATTGCTCCGATAGCAGCAACCAAACCGCCAAGAAGCAAACCAACACTTCCGATTTTCTTTACCATAAATTACCTCCGTATGGATTATGTTGTATAGATAGAGGACGGTATGCCCACATTTGTCTATACAATCATTTGTTGTAATATTATTATAGTATATTTTCCTTTATTTGTCAATATGTTTTTGTCGATTAAGAAAAAAATATGTGAAATATGCGTGAATTATATTGAAATCGCTTGACATTTTATTAAAACGGTGATACAATTGTTAATAGAAGGAGCAAAGTCGAGGTGATAAACGTGAACAAAAGCATATACAGCCTTGTGCTTTCGGACGAGGTAGTCGACGCGGTGGATGCGTTGGCGCGGTCGGCGGGAATGTCGCGTTCCGCGATGATAAACAGAATACTCGCCGAAAAAGTCGCCTGTATAACGCCCGAAATGCGCCTGCGGGAAATACTCGAAAGCCTTGCGCGAAGTATGACCGATTCGTTTATGCTTGCGGAAAAACCGACAGGCAGTACGCTTTCGGCTCGGACGTCGCTGAAATACCGCTACAAACCCACCGTGAAGTATTCCGTTGAGATTTATTCCGAAAACGGAAAACGCGCGGGGGAATTGCGCGTATCGTTCCGCTCGCAAAATCCGCAGCTTATCGGTGATTTAAACGAGTTTTTCTGCTGTTGGACGGGATTGGAACAGAAATACATCGCGGATAAAATAAGCGGCGATATTCTGTACACAATACAGGACGGACGTTTCACGCGGACGCTGAATATGCCGCGTCAGAGTATTTCCGAAGACGAACTCGGAGAGGCGGTCGCGAATTATATGGCAATGCTTGACGGCGCGATGAAAGAATATTTCCTTTGCCTGCCCGACGAGAAGAATGCCGCTATCGCCGCCGAGAAATTCTACAAAAACGAGATAACTAAACAAAACGTTGTGATTTGATTGGGATTTGATAAAAAGGAGTTGATTTTATGAATCCGAACAAGCTTACACAAAAAAGCATTGAAGCCGTTCAGTCCGCGCAAGACATTTCGGTTTCGTATCAGAACAACTGCGTTGAGCAAATGCACTTGCTGTACGCACTGTTGTCCGACGAGGGCGGACTTATTCCGCAGATTTTCACGAAAATGGGTATCGACGCGAACGGAATGAAATCCGCCGTGCTGAAATTCATCGAGGGTATGCCGCGCGTTACGGGAAGCGGACGGGAAGCGGGAAAAATTTACGTTTCGCCCGACCTCAACAAGGCTTTCACCGAGGCGGAACAAATCGCCGAACGTATGAAAGACGAGTATGTTTCGGTTGAACATCTGTTGTTGGCTCTTGTCGAAAAGCCCGACAGCGACGTCAGCGGTATTCTGAAATCATTCGGCGTGGACAAGAACAAACTGCTTTCGGTTTTGCAGGATATTCGCGGAAATCAGCGTGTAACCTCGCAAAACCCCGAGGAAACCTATGACGTGCTGAAAAAATACGGTCAAGACCTTGTGGAACTTGCTCGTCAGAACAAGCTCGACCCCGTAATCGGACGTGATTCCGAAATACGCAGCGTTATCCGCATACTTTCACGCAAAACGAAAAACAACCCGTGCTTAATCGGCGAACCGGGCGTTGGTAAAACGGCGATTGCCGAGGGACTTGCTCTGAGAATTGTCCGCGGCGATGTACCGTCAAATCTGAAAGACCGCAAGGTATTCTCGCTTGATATGGGCGCGCTTATTGCGGGCGCGAAGTATCAAGGCGAATTTGAGGAACGTCTGAAAGCCGTACTGAACGAAGTCAAGAAATCCGAGGGCAGAATTATTCTGTTCATTGATGAACTGCACTTGATTGTCGGCGCGGGCAAAACCTCCGGCGCAATGGACGCGGGCAACCTGTTGAAACCTATGCTCGCTCGCGGCGAACTGCACTGTATCGGCGCAACCACGCTTGACGAGTACTCGAAATATATCGAGAAAGACCCCGCTTTGGAACGCCGTTTCCAAAAAGTTCTTGTTGACGAACCGACCGTTGAAGATACTATCTCAATACTGCGTGGTCTGAAAGAACGCTATGAAGTATTCCACGGCGTTAAAATCCACGATAACGCGATTATCGCGGCGGCAACGCTCTCCGACCGTTATATATCCGACCGTTTCCTGCCCGATAAGGCGATAGACCTTGTCGACGAGGCTTGTGCTATGATACGCACGGAAATGGACTCGATGCCGTCGGAACTTGATGAAATTTCCCGCAGCATAATGCAGTTGGAAATTGAAGAGGCGGCTCTTAAAAAGGAAACCGATACGCTCTCGCAGGAACACCTTGCCGATATTCAGAAAGAACTCGCGGAAAAGCGCGATAAATTCAACACGATGAAAGCAAAGTGGGAAAACGAGAAGAACGCTATCACAAAAGTACAGGATTTGCGTAAATCCATTGAACAGACCAACGCCGAAATTGAAAAAGCAAAGCGCGAAAACGACCTTAACAAGGCGGCGGAGTTGATGTACGCGAAACTGCCGAAATTACAGCAGGAACTGAAAAACGAAGAAGACCTCGCCGAAGAAGCGAAATCAAGCTCACTTTTGCGTGATAAAGTAACAGACGAGGAAATCGCCCGCATAGTTGCTCGCCGCACGGGTATACCCGTTGCGAAACTTGTCGAGGGCGAACGAGAAAAGATACTCGCGCTCGGAGATACGCTCCACAAGCGTGTTATCGGTCAAGACGAGGCGGTAAAGGCTGTTACCGAAAGCATTATGCGTTCGCGCGCGGGAATAAACGACCCCCGCAGACCGCTCGGTTCGTTCTTGTTCCTCGGCCCGACAGGCGTCGGCAAAACAGAGCTTGCGAAAGCTCTCGCCGAGGCGCTGTTCGATGATGAACACAACATTGTCCGTCTTGATATGAGCGAATATATGGAGAAACACACGGTGAGCCGTCTGATTGGCGCGCCTCCAGGATATGTCGGCTATGAGGAGGGCGGTCAGCTTACGGATGCCGTTCGCCGCAAACCGTATTCCGTTGTATTGTTTGATGAAGTCGAAAAAGCGCACCCCGATGTGTTCAACGTACTTCTGCAAATACTCGACGACGGCAGAGTTACCGACTCGCAGGGCAGAACGATTGATTTCAAGAACACGATAATCATTCTTACCTCGAACCTCGGTTCGCAGTATATTCTTGACGGTATCGACGAAAACGGACAGATTTCCGAAGAGGCTCGCAACAACGTTGACAAACTGCTCAAACAGTCGTTCCGTCCCGAATTTCTCAACAGACTTGACGAGATTGTATTCTACAAACCGCTCACAAAGAACGAGATTTTCGGCATTATCGATTTGCAGGCGGCAGACCTCGCAAAGCGTCTGAAAGAAAAACAGCTTGCTCTTGACATCACGGACGAGGCAAAACAGCTTATCGTTGACGAAAGCTACGACCCGAGTTTTGGCGCACGCCCGATTAAGCGTTACATTCAGCGCAACCTCGAAACGCTTATCGCGAAAGAAATACTCGCGGACAAACTGCACCAAGGCGATACAATACACGTTGTCGTTAAGGACGGAAAACTCGCGGTTGAATAATTCCGCATAATACACAAATCCCCCGAAAGGAACAACCTTTCGAGGGATTTTTTATTTTGATTATGATTTATTAAGCCTTTGTCGATTTCGCGGATTTGCCTTTTCTGTCTTTGCGCTCCCGGTGCCAAATCCACAGCGGACCAGCAAGGCAGAGAGAAGAATAGAAACCAACCAGCATGCCTATTGCAAGCGGAATTGCGAATGAAAGTATCGAGGTTACGCCCTGCAACGAGCATACAATCGCAATGGAAATCATTGCGGTAACAGTTGTTGCGGTGGTGATAATCGAACGTGAAAGCGTCTGATTTATCGAGAGGTTTACAAGCTCTCTGTCCGACATTTTTCCACCGTACTTCGCGCGGTTTTCACGCAGACGGTCGTAAATGATAATCGTGTTGTTGATTGAGTAACCAAGCAATGTCAGTATAACCGCCATAAAGTTGGAGTCAAGCGACATACCCGTTACAACATAAACCGCATAAGTTATAATAACATCGTGCAGCAGGCAGAATATCGCGATGATACCCGCGCTCCAACCGCCTATCTTCTTAAA
>JALEQE010000156.1 GCA_022766825.1 Oscillospiraceae bacterium
GCGACAATACCGTGTATTCCCGCAAGTCTGCCCTGCTCGCCCGCCGTGAGTATATCCTTGACAGCGCGGAAATAGCCCTCCTTGCTCTTTTCGATATCGGAAAGAACGCGGTATCTCTGCTGTTTTTCGCCCAGTTTTCCGTTTACCTCGTCAAGCGACTTGCGCGCTTCCTCGTAACGTTTGCGCTTACCCTCCGCAAGACGTTCCATACCCGCAAGACGATTTTGCGCGGTATCTTTTTCCTCAGCGTTTTTTGCGGCGCCGCTCCGAACCTTTTCAAGTTCGGCTTTGTATTCGTTTATCTTGCTCTCGCCCTCGGACAAATCATTAAGAAAACGCTGTTTCTGACCCTCGATTTCCTCCGCGCTCCGTTTCGCCATTGAAAGGCTCAGTTCCTGCTTGGTTTCCTCGGCACGCAAGCTCGCAATTTCGCTTTCCAAAGCGGAATATTCCTCTCCCGCCGCGGTATTTCGGTCGGAAATTTCGTCAAGCTGTTTCTGATAATCCGCCGCCTGTTTTCCCATATTCTCCGCCGCTTGTTTTGCCTCGGCGATTTTCTCGTTTACTTGCTTTATCTGCTCGTCAAACGTCGCGGAATTTTCCTTTGCGCTTTTCAGCTGTTCGGTAAGTTCCGCGCGGCGCTCCTCGTTGTGTTTTAAATCGTTTTCTGCGACCGAAATATCCGATTTTTTCTCCGCCAACTCGTCATTAGCGGATTGTATGCTTGAACGGATACGCTCCAATCGCGCCTGCGACGACATTTTATCATCACCGAGGTTTTCGATTTCGTCCTCCGCTTTTTGAATATCACGTTCAAAATGCTCACATTCGCCGCGGTTAATCAGCAAATCATCGCTTATCTTCGACAAGGCGGCGCGCTTTTCATCAAGTCTAGCCACGGAAACGGAAATTTCCAGATTTTTCTTTTCATTCATCAATTCCGACGCTTTAACAGCCTTTTCGGACTGCTTTTTCAGAATAGGCAAACGTTCCTCGTCAACCCTTATCAAATCGCGCTGACGGACAATGTTTTCCTCCGCCTGCGCCAACTGTTTTTCCGCGTCGGCTTTTTTGTGAAGAAACAGCGAAACTCCCGCCGCCTCCTCAAATATCTCGCGCCGCTGAGTATCGCGCGCGTTCACAATTTCGGCAACACGTCCCTGACCGATTATCGAATAACCGTCACGTCCGAGACCCGTTCCCATAAGCAGCTCTTGAATATCTTTCAGTCGGGATTTTTTGCCGTTTATCAGATACTCGCTCTCTCCCGAACGATAAAGCTTTCGTGAAATAACCACCTCGTCGGCGTCAACGGACAAGGCGCGGTCGGAGTTATCGATAGTCAGCGCAACGTGCGCGAAACCCATAGGCTTGCGCTCTGTCGTGCCGTGAAAAATAACGTCCTCCATTTTTTCGCCGCGCAGAGTTTTCGCGCCCTGCTCGCCCATGACCCAGCGCAGGGCGTCCGAAATATTGCTTTTTCCGTTTCCGTTTGAACCGACAACCGCCGTTGTTTTTGTGTCGAACTGCAAAACGGTTTTGTCGGCGAACGACTTAAATCCTTGAATTTCAAGAGTTTTAAATAACATCTGTTCCCAGCCTTTATTTTATAAGTAAATATTCCCCGTCAAGCGGCAATACGTCAATATTATATCCAAACTCGCTCAATGCTTTTACGTTGCACTTTTTCTGCCCCTTGACCTTTGAAATGTTTTTCGGGTCGGTGTAAACGCGATAATTTCCTTTTTCAAGTGCGGAAAACCGCTCTTTGAGGTCGTTCAGAATTATTCTGCTTTCGACTGTCTCGCGCAGTGCGGGGTGATACACACCACCCAGCATATCGCGCTCAACATCCGCGCTTGCGTGAAGTCCCATTCGTATCACACGGATATTGTTCCGCGTGAATTTTCGCAAAAGCTCCGCGCACAAATCAATCGTTTCCTCAAACGAAAACGACTTGTATTCTCCGCGCTCGAAAAGTTCTCCCAAACGTGTATTTTTCAGTATAACGGTCGGATAAACCCGCACGGTCGCGGGCGACAGTCCGATAAACTCGTCCGCCGTATAAAGACAGCGTTCGGGCGTATCCTTATACAAACCCGTCATCATCTGCAAACCGAGTTCGATTCCGCTTTCCTTGATAAGCCGCGCGGCTTTCCGAACATCATCGGCGGTGTGACCTCGTTCGTTCGCCGCAAGCACTTCATCGCTCATTGACTGAGCGCCGAGTTCGATTGCCGTCATTCCGTATTCTTTCAAAAGAGCAAGCGTTTGTTCGTCAATACAGTCGGGACGAGTTGAACAGCGTATTCCCGTATAGCAGGAATAACGCTCCGCCGCAGATTTCGCCGCTTTCAGAAGTTCAAGCATATAATCGCGCGGTATCGCCGTAAAACTTCCACCGAAAAACGCGATTTCCGCCGTTATTCCGCGCTCCGAAAGGTGCGGTGCTTGCTCGTCAAGCAAAGCGGTCACGTCCTCCGCACGCGGCGGTTTTTGTGTTCCCGAAATCGTCCGTTGGTCGCAAAACGAACACTTGTGCGGACAGCCTATATGCGGAATGAAAATCGAAATATTAGTCTGTTTCATAGCCCATAAGCTTTACAGCCTCTTTCGCCGCCGCCTGCTCCGATTCCTTTTTCGACTGCCCCGAACCTCTCCCGATAATTTGTCCGTTAAGCATAACCTGCGCGTTAAACGTCTTGTGATTTTGCGCTCCGTCTATTTCCTCAACCTCATACGAAATATGCTCCTCGGGGTTCTGCTGAATGATTTCCTGCAAAATGGTCTTATAATCGCCCAATTTCACCTTGCCCGATTTCAGAGCCTCAATACTCGGCACAAACGACATAATCATTTTCGTCGCTTCCTCGTCGCCGCCGTCAAGATACACCGCCGCTATCATCGCCTCGAAAGCGTCGGATAAAATCGACTTTCTGTCACGTCCGCCCGTCATTTCTTCGCCTTTTCCTAGGAGAATGTATTTTCCGAGGTCAATTCGTTTTGCGAAGTTGTAAAGCGAATTTTCGCAGACAATTGACGCGCGTAACTTTGTAAGCCCGCCCTCGGGAACTGTCGACATATTTGTGAAAAGATATTTTGACACGGTAAGCTGCAAAACGGCGTCGCCAAGAAATTCCAAACGCTCGTTGCACTCGTATTTTTTGCCGCCCGAATAGCTTGAATGCGTCATCGCGTGGTGAAGATATTCGCGGTTTTTGAACTTATAGCCGATTTTTTCTTCAAGCTCGCCCAAATCCTTGAACTCACTCATCTTCCGCCGCCTCCTCGGGTACTATGCTCGCAATTGCTTTTGTCATTTTCTCAATCGCGTTATTTTCCACAAAGCTCTTCGCCTGACAGAACGCGCCGAAAAACGCTTTCGCGTCGCTTGATCCGTGCGCCTTGAAAACGGGCTTTGCCGTTCCCAGCAAAGGCGAACCGCCGATTTCCTTATAATCGAGATGTTTCAGAACGCCTTTCAAATTCTTTTTTACCAAAAGCGCGCCGAGTTTTGTTTTCAAATTCGCGAAGAAAATACTCTTCATTGAATTTTTCATAAGTACGCCCATACCCTCGCAGGCTTTGAGGAAAACGTTGCCCGTAAAGCCGTCCGTTACAAGCACGTCAACCGCTCCGAGAGGAGCCTCGCGCGCCTCAACATAGCCGACAAAGTTTATCGGTGCTTTTTCGAGGAGCTTTTTGGTTTCGTGTTCGAGTTCACGTCCCTTTTCTTCCTCCGTGCCGATATTCAGCAGACCCACGCGCGGATTTTTAATTCCCATTGTCGTTTCCATAAAGCAGCTGCCAAGAATAGCGAATTGTAGCAACATTTCGGGACGGCAATCGAGGTTCGCGCCGCCGTCGATAACGGCGTACTTCACACCTCCATCGGCGGGCATAAGCGGTACGAGAGCCGTTCTTTTAACGCCCTTAATGCGCTTTTCAATCATTGTTCCGCCAAGCACGATAGCCGCCGTGCTTCCCGCGGAAATGAAAGCGTCAACCTCGCCGCGTGAGAGCATATTCAACGCCACGCCCATTGAAGTTCCGGCGTTCGCTTTGAGAATAGAACGCGGATTGTCCTCAGTTGTGATAACGCCCTGCGCCGCCACAAGCTCAATCCCGTTGTCGGAAATTCCGAGAGCCTCCATACGCTGTTTCAGCGTTTCAATGTCGCCCGTTACGGCAACCTCAATTCCAAGGTCTTTTACGGCAAGAGCCGTGCCTTTAAGTACTTCGTCGGGAGCGTTGTCGCCGCCGAAACCGTCAATTACTATTTTCATACTAACTCCTGTTCAACGCATTATCCAAATCGGCAAGCGAACGTTCCGCCAATGCC
>JALEQE010000162.1 GCA_022766825.1 Oscillospiraceae bacterium
AGAAGATCTGATCGTTTAATTTTTATGGAGGAAAGTTGTCATGGCACAGAAAGTCGTAGGATTTATAAAGTTGCAGATCCCTGCCGGAAAAGCTACTCCGGCTCCCCCTGTTGGTCCTGCATTGGGTCAGCACGGCGTTAATATTATGGCGTTCACAAAGGAATTTAATGAGCGCACAAAGGATAAAGCAGGACTTATTATCCCTGTTGTTATCACAGTTTATGCAGACAGAAGCTTTACGTTTATCACAAAGACTCCGCCCGCAAGTGTTCTGATCAAGAAAGCTTGCAAGATCGAGAGCGGTTCCGGCGTTCCCAACAAGACAAAGGTTGCGAAGATTACACACGCGCAGCTCAAGGAAATTGCAGAAACCAAGATGCCCGATCTCAATGCGGCTAATATTGATACCGCTATCTCAATGATCGCAGGTACTTGCCGTTCTATGGGCGTAGAAGTTGTTGACTAATATTACAGTGGGAGGACTTGTTCCGATTGACCACAAGGAGGATATCTAATGAAACACGGAAAGAAGTATATTGAGAGCGCGAAGCTCATTGATTCTGCGAAGATTTACGAGTCCACTGAGGCTCTTGATCTTGTTTGCAAGACTGCAAAGGCGAAATTCGACGAAACAATCGAGTTGCACATTCGTTTGGGCGTAGATTCACGTCACGCAGATCAGCAGGTTCGCGGTGCGGTTGTACTCCCCAACGGTACAGGTAAGACCGTAAGAACACTTGTATTCTGCAAACCCGTGAAGGAAGCTGACGCAAAGGCTGCCGGTGCGGATTATATCGCAGATAATGAGACTGTTGCCAAGATTCAGGGCGGCTGGATGGATTTTGAAGTAGTTATTGCTACTCCCGATATGATGGGCGTTGTAGGTCGTTTGGGTAAGGTTCTTGGTCCGAGAGGACTTATGCCTAACCCCAAGGCTGGTACTGTAACTCCCGATATCGCAAAGGCAGTTCAGGAAGCAAAAGCAGGTAAGATTGAGTATCGTCTTGACAAGGCAAACATTATCCACTGCCCGATTGGCAAGGCGTCTTTCGGTTCTGCAAAGCTGGACGAGAACTTCAACGCGCTTATGGAAGCAGTAGCTAAGGCTAAGCCTGCGGCTACAAAGGGTCAGTATATCAAGAGCTGCACCGTTTCTTCCACTATGGGTCCCGGCGTTAAGGTTAATACGCTGAAATTCGGCGTTTAATCCGCTTACAATAGGATATTTATCGCCGCCCGGAGCGTTTCGGGCGGCGGTTTTTATACAATAACGGTAAAATTTTAGCATAATATCAAAAACCCCTTGATTTTTACGGAATAATGTGGTATAATATACACATAGTTCAGCAAAGACCGAGGAAATCACCTCGGTCTTTGCGTTTAATATGAGATATAAGGAGTGAGTGAATGGCACTTGCAAAAGGATTTGGCTCTATTGAGGCGGCGGCGGAAAAAGTTGTCCGACCGATAGTTGAGGAACACGGTTATTTGCTGTGGGACGTTGTGTTCATTAAAGAAGGCGCGGCGTGGTATCTGCGTATACTTATTGACAAACCCGAGGGAATTTCCATTGACGACTGCACCTCAATTGACGGTCTTATCAATGCGGAAATCGATAAGCAGGACTTTATCGATAAGATAGATTATCTTGAAATCGGTTCTGCAGGTCTGGAACGTTCAGTGCGGCGTATCGATCAGCTTGCCGCATCTGTCGGTAAGAAAATCAGGCTGAAAACGTATAAGCTCTGCGAGGGGTTGCCCGAAAAAACGGTGAAGTGCGTTCTCGAATCGTTTGACGACGATAAAATAACGGTAAAAGGAGATTTTGGTACGGTGCAACTCACTGTTCCCGAAATTTCAACAATAAATTATGATGATTTTGATGACTTTGATAAATTGATGGAGGAGTAAAGGAAAATGGCTAAAAGAAAAACAACAAAAGGGGAAGACTACGGCAATTTATTCGATAATCTTGAAAAGCTTGCCGAGGAAAAGGGTATTTCCGTGGATATTCTTGCGGAAAAAATAAGATCAGCAATCGAGAGAAGCCTTAAAACAAATCTTCATTTCGGCGATGATGAGGATTACGTTGTAGTTGATATTGACGTTAAAAACCGCAGGTTTGATGTGGCTGTTCTCAAAGAGGTAATCGAGGTCGTTGATACTCTTTACGAGCCGGAAAAGGAGATCGTTCTGGAGGAAGCACGCAAGATTGACCCGACTCTTGAAGTCGGCGATCACGTTCGTTGCCCGATTGACACGAAAATGTTCAAGCGTATCGCGGCGAAAAACGCAAAGGACCTTATCCGTCAGGGATTTTCCACAGCGGAACGTCAGCGTCTGAGCGAAATCTGGGGACAATATCAGGACGAAGCGGTGTCCGCTGTCGTAACCAAGGTTGAACCTAAAACAGGCTTTGCAACGCTTGAAATCAATCATAATGAGGTTATGCTGCCGAGAGCGGAGCAGATTCCCGGTGAAACTCTTGAAGTCGGACAGGTGGTAAAAGTATATATTTCCGGCGTATCAAAGGAATTCAAAGAGGGCGAGAAAAATCAGACGCTTAAAGTATCGCGTACCGATAAGTGGCTTATCAAGCGTTTGTTTGAGCTGGAATGTCCCGAAATATATGATGGCACAGTTGAAATCAAGGCGGTAAGCCGCGCTCCCGGAAGCAGAAGCAAGATTGCGGTTTGGAGCAACGACCCCAATGTAGACGCGTTAGGCGCGTGCATAGGTCCGCAAAAGAGCCGTATCAACGCAGTTACAAAGGAAATCAAGGGCGAAAAGGTTGACGTCGTTTTGTACAGCGAAGACCCTGAGGAATTTATCAAACAGGCATTGAAGCCCGCTGAGGTTTCAAAGGTCGTTATTACAAATCCCAATCCCGATAAGCGTGCCTGCAAAGCGGTTGTTCCCGATAATCAGCTGTCGCTGGCGATCGGTAACAAAGGTCAGAACGCGTGGCTGGCGGCGAAACTTACAGGCTACAAGATTGATATAAAGGCAGAAAGCACGGTAACTCCGGAAGATTTTGAGGTTGTTCCGCTCGATCCGAAGTATCTTAATACAGAGGAAGATAACACGGAGAGTGCCGAAACAGCTGAAACCGCTGAAAGCACCGAAACAGTCGAAGCACCCGCAAACGCGGAGTAAGGAGCGGTTATGCAAAGAACCGAAAAACGTGTTCCGCAAAGGAAATGCGTAGGCTGCGGCGAGATGATCGGGAAAAAGGGCGCGATAAGAATAGTCCGCGATAAAGACGGCAATTTTTCCGTAGATCTGACGGGAAAAAAATCAGGTCGCGGCGCGTATATATGTAACGATATAAATTGTCTGGAGCTTGCCAAAAAGGGAAAAAAGCTCGAACGGTCGTTCAAGTGTCAGGTGCCCGCAGAAATTTACGATGAACTCGAAAAGGAGCTGATCGAAAATAAATAACGCATTGTCAACGCTTTGTCTGTGCAGACGTGCAAGCAAGCTCGTCATCGGATTTGACGCGTCAGTTGAAGAAATCAAAAAAAAGACTGTCGGTGGAGTGGTTCTGGCGAGCGATGTTTCACCTAAAACCGAAAAGGAAGTGCTTTTTTTCGCACAGCAGAGCAATATTGAAGTAATAAAAGCCGGATTTATGATGGACGAGGCAAAGAGCGCGATAGGTAAACGCGCGGGAGTATTTTTTGTTTCGGATGAGGGACTGTTCGGCTCTGTCAGGAAACATATTACGATTTGATTTGGAGGAAATTTACATTGCCTAGTAAACAGATTAAATACAAATTACAGGACGTTGCCAAGGATCTGAATGTTGACAAGTCAGAACTTATCGAACTTTTGGATAAGGCGTTCCCAAGCGATACCGCGAGAAAGGGACAAAGTTCTCTCACAGCGGACGAGGTGGGATATGTTCTGGAAAAGTACACTGAGAAATATGAAGTTAAAAACTTAATGGCGGCGTTTGCGACCACAAAGGACATTAAAACGCAGAAGCCTGCCGAAGTTGAGAAAAAGCCCGCGAAAAAGAAAGCGGCAAAAAAAGATGAAGAGATACCCGCGGAGGTAAAATCCGAAACGGAGAAAAAGTCGGCGGAAAAAACTGCAAAGTCAGTCAAAAAAGAAGAACCCAAGGTAAAGCCTGAAACAAAGTCCGAGCAGAAACCTGCCGCTCCCAAGAAAACCGAGGAAAAGCCTGAGGTTAAGCCCGAAACTAAAGCGGAAGTTAAACCGGAACAGAAATCTGAGCCGAAAACAGAAGTTAAACACGAGCCTAAAAATGAACCGAAGACTGAAACAAAGCCTGAAATCAAACAGGAAACACCCAAGGCTCCCGTTCGTCAGGAAGCAAAGGACAACAAGCCGCGCGACAACCGCGATAACAGAGATAATCGTGATAATCGCGACAACAGGGATAATCGCCGCGATAGGTTTGATAACAAGCGCAATGTTCCCGCAGGCAACGCTCCCGCCAAGCAGCAGAAACCGGCTGTTGCGGCAAAGGTTCCAGCGGCAAAGCCTGTTATCGATTCAAGCAAGCTGAAAGTAAACAATCCGCCCAAGCAAAAGCAGAAGGGCGAGGCTGTTCAGCACGGCGAACACGTTACAAAAACCGTTGATACACGTGGTAGCTACGTTGAACTAGATAAGTACAACGAGCGTTATGAATCAATTGCGCCTGCGGGTAAAATGAATAATGATAATTTCCGCAGCAAGCAGAAGATAAATCAGAAATCTCCGCAGAAGGGCAAGCAATACGGCAAACAGCGCGAAACAGAAGCGCAGAAGCTCAAGCGTCTGGAACTTGAACGCGCAAGAAAGCAGCAGCTTAAAGTGCAGATTCCCGATGAAATAGTTGTCGGAGAACTTGCAACACGTCTGAAAGTAACCGCGTCCGAAGTAATCAAGAAACTGTTCGGTCTGGGCGTTATGGCGAACATCAACGAAACGATAGACTTTGATACCGCGTCGCTTGTAGCAGAGGAACTGGGCGCAAAGGTTGAAAAAGAGATTATAGTTACCATTGAGGAACGTTTGTTCGAGGATACTCCCGACGATCCCAAGGATTTACAGCCGCGTTCACCCGTTGTTGTTGTAATGGGACACGTTGACCACGGAAAAACCTCGATTCTGGACTATATCCGCCACGCGAGCGTTCAGGCAACCGAAGCGGGCGGTATCACGCAGCATATAGGTGCATACAGAGTTCACGTCAACGACCGTGACATAACGTTCTTGGATACCCCCGGACACGAAGCGTTCACTTCTATGAGAGCGCGCGGCGCGATGATTACCGATATTGCGATACTCGTAGTAGCGGCTGACGACGGTATTATGCCGCAGACAGTTGAGGCAATCAACCACGCGAAAGCGGCGGGCGTTCAAATAATCGTTGCGATGAATAAGATAGACAAAGAGGGCGCAAATCCCGAAAAAGTCAAGGAAGAGCTTACCAAATACGACCTTGTTTGCGAGGATTGGGGCGGAAACATTATTTGCGTTCCTGTTTCGGCGAAAACAGGCGAGGGTATGGATACGCTCCTTGAAATGGTTGGACTTACTGCCGATGTTATGGAACTTAAGGCAAATCCGAACAGACTTGCTACCGGTGCGGTTATAGAAG
>JALEQE010000173.1 GCA_022766825.1 Oscillospiraceae bacterium
GCCTTTATTTCAACCCAATATATTCCAGCGGTTATCGCCGACTATTTTTTCTAATTGTGCGGTGTTGCCTTAAATATATTTTTATGAAAACGGACATTCGCTTTGTTGTTATTCACCCACTGTTTTACGTGCATCATAATATCATAAGCATTGAAAGAATTAACCGAATCCCGTGCTCCAACACCTGTATTACAACCAAATTCGCAATTTAACACATCATATACGGCAGGCAAATGGTTTTTGCTTGTTTTGACGTATGTATTCAAATCATCATATACTTTACTTACACCCTCAGATGTGGAAACTGATAACTCCGGGTTATATTGGTGTAAACAATATTTTAAACCGCCCGGTATCGGATAGTACGCCCCATCAAATCCACGAACCACGGAAAATTCAAACGGACTTCTGCCGTGCGGAAGTGTTATATTATTTCTTTTCAAATAATTCAGAATTGATTTAAATGTGATATTATAAGAAATAACGCCGGTATTATGAAATTCATCGGATTTTGCAATGCACGGTGTAATTCCAACAAGAATATCATTACTTTTCAGATAATTCTTTACATAAATACCTGCACAAAGTAATGGTGAATGAACAGGGGAGAGCGACGAAATTAAATCCGGCTTATGTTTTTCAGCATAATTAACAATTGCGGCGCATGGTTGAGATACAATTTTCGCATCCGGATGAAGTTTCAAATATTCAATGTGCATATATGTACAAATATCAGCACCAAAAGCACCGTCATAAATATCTTTAACGCCGTTGTCTTTGAACCACTGCAGAACATGGCGCCAAATTCCATCCATCGAAGACTTAATTGCAGGCACCACAATAAATGAAACATTTTTGGTCTTAATAAGATCTAAAACTGTTTCAAAATCATCATCGAAATATCTTGCGCCGTGTTGGCAGCTTTTTATACATTCTCCGCATTGAATGCACTCAACATTATTAACAGAAACAATTTTACCGTCTGTTTTATTTGCGTTGGGGATTGGACAAGCACGTATGCAGGCATTGCAACCGATACATTTGTCTTCATTAACGTGAACCATAATAAAGCTTCCTCCAAATAATAATTTAATTAGATTATATTTTTTAGGTAAAAACAACCTTTTGTTCAAGGCTTTGTATTGTGAAGATAATATAGACTACATATATATTATATAATATTATTTTTGTTTAATCAAGTCGTTTTCTGATGATATTTGTTGTTGGATTTTGTGCAAAAGTGACAAAGAAATACAAAGAGCCCCCTGAAATAATTCAAGAGGCAAATAATATTGTTTTTCTCTGCATTAAATATCAGAAAATCGAGGCAAGCTTAATTGCGGATACAATATTTCCTTCAGCATAGAAATCTTTCGACATAATCAGCTTATCAAGTGTAATTTTGCCGTTCGCGAAATCTATTGCATTTGCAAAACTTAATGATACTCTGAAATCCTTTGCATCATAAGAATGGGGCATAACACTTAATTTACCGTCCTTAATCTCGATATACATCTTCTGATTAGAACCATCCTCAAAACCCCAAACTTCAATATCTGCCGCAATAGTACCGGTGATTTTTGCCGCTTTTGTCTGGTTGAGTTTCTTAAATATCAGTCCGCAAATTGTATCAATAGTTACAGGTTTGGGTTTTCTGGTAGTTTTCTTGGGAGTTGTAGCAGGTTTTGTAGCAGTTGTTTTTACAGTGGTTTTGGCAGCCGTAGATTTTTTCGTAGCGGTTGATTTGGTGGCAGGTTTCTTTGCCGTAACTTTTTTGTCCGTGTTATTTACGGATGGCTTTTTTTCTACAATCTTTTTCATTGCAATGTCCTTTCAGATAAAATTGTGTAAATGCACAAAAATAATCTGTGCTAATTATATAATAGCATATTTTTATTTAAATTTCAACATTTTTATATAATTTTCAAAAAATATTATTTGGTTTATTTATGAAAAATCAGTTTAATAATTTTTTTCAATTTCGCTCTTGCGCAAAACTGAAAAAAGTAATATAATTTATATGTACACAATAAACACAGCATATTAAAATCATTTGCATTATTTTAATAAAGGGGTAAGCACAGCAATTGCGTAAAATAGAAATTTTACGCAATTGAGTGGAGGGAAATATGAAAAATAAAATTTATGATAATACGCCGCAGCTGATTAAGGATTTCATTTATTATGAGCAGATTGTCAAAGGTCGCTCAGAACTGACCGTAAAAAACTATTTCGTTGATTTGCGAACATTTTTCAGATTTTACAAAATACAAAACGGTCAAGGAAATCCCGATGAATTCAGCAAGATTGATATTTCCGACATAACAGAAAAAGATATTTGTTCTGTTGATTTGCAAATGGCACAGCAATTTCTTATTTTTATAAAAGAAGAAAAAAATAACGAGCAAAAAGCCCGCTATAGAAAAGCTGTCTCACTTCGACAATTCTACAAATTTCTTACTAATAACAAACACTTATTTGAAGTCAGTCCTATGGCTAATCTGGAGCTTCCGTCACCAAAACCGGCTCTCCCGAAACATCTTACACTGGAACAAGCACTTGAAATGCTGTCAAGTATCAACACACCTAATCAAAAACGCGATTACTGTATTGTAACGTTCTTTTTGAACTGTGGTATGCGTCTGAGTGAGCTTGTTGGCATAAATTTAAAAGATATCTGCAAAACAACCGATTATGATGGCAACGAAATATATAATCTGCGGGTTATCGGCAAAGGAAACAAAGAACGTATTGTTTATTTAAATGACGCATGTGTAAATGCCTTTAATGATTATGTAGCACCCGATGAAACAGACCCTGAAATCCGCCGTGCTTCTGGAAACCGAGAAATGACCGCTCAAACGGACGCTTTGTTTTTAAGTAGCCGTAATAAGCGAATATCAAACCGACGTGTTGAACAGATTGTCGAGGAGTGTCTGAAAAGCTGCGGATTGGATAATATGGGGATTTCTGTACATAAACTCCGTCATACTGCGGCAACTCTTATGTATCAGAACGGCGTTGACGTTCGCGTTCTCAAAGAAGTTCTTGGTCATGAAAACCTTAACACCACGCAGATTTATACGCATGTTTCAAACGCTCAAATGGAAAAAGCCGTAAAAAACAACCCACTTTCAAATGTAAAACCAAAAAACAAATAAAATTTCATCGAATTACAGTCTATCAAATAAGAAAACCGCCGCCGATATTCCTCGTACGGAAATGAAAGAAATCAGCGGCGGTTATTTTTTGCAAATCAAAATCCTATTTGTTTTGTAATAATCTTCGTCAGAGCAATATCATTGCTCGGTTGTTGTTCTCCATTGAGCGTCAAGCCATTTTATTCGTTTATTTACATAATCGCACAAATCTGCCGCTTTTTTAGTGCGCTGCGAATCCTTGTCAAGATCGCCCGCAAGTGTCGCGGTATGTTCACGCACAGCCTTTGTAACATTGGTAAGGGCGTTGCATTCCATAAGCTCTGCCCACTTCGCTTTCACAATATCGCTGAACCACTCCTGTTTCATAGCGGTTATATACCATGTGTTCGAGCGGTCGATATTGTTGGCTTTTTTCTGGAATGTGCTTGCGTAATAGCCCCCACTTGGATTTTCGGTGTAGCCCCAGTTGAAATCCCACGGCGCGAGGAACGTCAGCTTGGGATAAATGCTGTCGTCGCTGAAATCGACCGCGAGATAAAAGCTACCCTCGCCTACGTCGTAGTTCTGAACAAGCTCTTCAAGTATAATCATATTGGCAAGCGACTCTGTATCGATAACGGCACTTACAGCTTCTTTGGGTGTTGAGTATACGCCGCTTGCGGAAACAAGTTCATAATTGTCGTTCATCATAAGCAGGTTGCCGTCGGATGCTTCAAACAGTATCTTAAATATGTTTTCAACATATTTCTTGATAAAATCCCGCTGAGCTTTGGTGGTGGTATCACTGCGTATTGTGTAATTCTTTGTCAAGAACGAGCGTTTCTGACCTGAGATGTCTGTAAAGGGTCTGATATTGTGATCAACGGTAAAGAATGGGTGTTCCTCACCATCGGGGTAATTATCCATCTCCAGAAGATACCCTATCTCATCGGGTGCCTCGCCACTTTTCGGCTCGGTCACATCAACGCGCCCCTCGCCCGCCTGATTTTGTTCGCAAAGAAGATAAACGCCCTTGCTTTGGCGGTTTATGTACAGATTGACGTAAGCGCAATCGGAGCTGTAATATTTTCCCTCGAATATCTCACGCGCAAGACTGAAACCCATATAATCGGGAGCTAAATTCCAACAGGAGCGCAAAAGTACCCAGCTTTTGTATTCGTTTCCGTCGTGCAGACCGAGCATATTATGCTTTTTGTTGAATTTTATGCGGTACGGTTTTTCACTTCCTTGGTCGGCGGAAGAATTACCACGCACCTTAACGCCGCCCTCTGCTGAAAGCGTATAACTTTCATCGCAGTTGAACACGTCAATCACCGAATCAACGTATTTTGTCTTGGAACTTATCCTTGCGCTGTCAAGCGTTGTGATGTTTATTGCGGGAAAGTCCTTTTTCTCGCTGATTTCTTTATAAAATTTGCCTATCTCGTCTGACTGCTCCGCATACTGTAAAGCTACCGCGCTGGGAGGAGATTCGGGTTCGCTTGAATTATCGGAACTGGTTTCAGAAACTATGGAGCTTTCCGAGGATTCCGAAGAAATGTCTGTGCTGTCGCTATTTGTGCCTCCATTGCACGCGCAGGCAGCGAAAGCCATAAAGATTGACAGTGCCACTGCTGCTATTTTTCTTGATATCATAATGAACTCCTCTCATGAAAAACATCGACCGAAAAACGGTGTTTTTCGGATTTGTAGTTTTTTCACAAATTATTCACGATTTTGGTAGATGATGTATATATTATACCTGAATTTCTCGGATTTGTCAAGTTTTTCAATTGCCGTATCAAAAGGTGCTATCTGCTTGCTTCCCTGACTTGTATATATAGTTCCCTTTGATGTTACAGTCCAGGCATGCTTGGTTTCTGTTGTTTTGGACATAATGTCAGACAGTGACCATGTTTTTGCCTGATCTTTTGTTACGCCGACTGGGAGCTGGCGGTAGGACGTGTAGGTGTGGGCGTATACGGGGGAGGAATAATTCACCCAAATAATTTTGTAGTACGCTATATGGTACTCATAGTTATCATCGTATGACAGACTGTTTCGTTTGGTTGAGCGGTTTTCTATCAGAGATGACTGAGGCTTAACATCACCACCACTAATGAAGTAATCGCTACCGCTAAGTTGTTCATCGATATGCACCCCACTCATCCAATCTGCGGGATACTGGTTATTAAACCATTTATTATCTGTTCGCGAAACATTGACAAAAATACCAC
>JALEQE010000186.1 GCA_022766825.1 Oscillospiraceae bacterium
GCTTTCACTTTTTTGAAGTTGATGTTCCCCTGAATACCGCTAACATCAATACCCTTTAACTTAACGCTCATAATTACTCCTCCTTATCATTCCCCGTGTTTGCTCCGTCCGCCAGCCCTTCGCCGACAACATAGCCTACAACCGCCGATCCGCTCATAATTGAACCGCTGATTTTATCCGCGACCTCTTGCGAGCCGCCGAAAATTACTATCATACCTGCAACAAAGCCCGCAATTGATATCCAAAACTTGCGGCTTGTAAGTTTTCTTTTCCAATCTATTTTCATACGATACACCCTTTCAATCAGTTATCACGATTTTCCATTCTTTCTATTCTATGTTCGATTTGCTCAATGCGTTCTTCCAGAACAGGCATGCGACGCGCGAAATTATTATGTTCCGCGACTCTGTTTTCCAACTGTTCCAAGCGGTACACCGTCAGCTTTGAAGATACAAGAATACCACCCAGCGAGCCGATTATCGTACCAACAAGCGATACCAATGCGCAAATTACCGTGCTGTCCATTTTCTATCCCCCCTTAATTGAACCATATCGCAAGATATTTATTATTTACGCTACCCCCCGGCGCAACAATAACATTTCCGGACGCGTCCACCGAAATTGTGCATACCGTATTCAATCCACTGTTCATTGTACCGATTTCTTTCGCCGTCATAGAAGAACTCATATTTTTAATAAGCATTGTGTCAAATACGAAATTGGACAAATTATCGACAGTCGCGTTGCGCCACATAAAAAGCAGAACCTTTGTTCTGCCGGGTTTATACGCTATCGTACGGTTACTGGAACTAACAGTACCTATAACCGCGTCAAACGCAGCGGCGTTGCAGGTTTCAGACCATTTTGCCGTACCGTCTGCGCTGTATGCAAGTATCTGATTATCCGTACCGCCGCTCGGAATATGCTTGTTTCCCGCATTCGTCGGATGAACATAATTGTTTGCTCCGACTGCAATTCCGTCCAGCTTTGCCTTATCTTCCGCTGTATACAGAGTATCCGAAAAAACGGCATTTGCGGGGACGTCCGACTCCACAGAATGACCGTTTACCGTGTCAGCATTACCGCCGCTTGCGGGAAGTACAGTCGGAATCTCACTCTTGTCGGCTTTTCCCGTTTTCAGATCCGTTATCTCGACGTTTACCACATCTGCAAATTCATCAGTATACGATTTCGCCGAATCCAGCACTTTTATGTCACAGTCGTCGATATACGCTTTGATAACGCTGTAATCACCACCCGACGAAGCTGACAAATTAACTCCGTCGTGATCCTGTCCGGTAAGCTCCGCCGTTCCGTTCCCCAGAAGATAAACAGTACCGTTTGTTGTGCTTATAAGCTTTGCCGAACCTGCAGGAATCTGCGCGACATTATCCGCGCCTTCTGCAATGTTGGGATATTTTGAAGCGAAGATAACGTTTTCTCCCAGATTATGCACGACCGTATTGAATCCTCCGAGATCGCTTACTTCCTGCTCCTCACCTGTTAAAATTACTGTCTTAATCATTTTAATCCTCCTTACAAAAACTGTTCAGGGATTTCTCCCCGCTTTCATCGAAATATTATCATCTGTTATTCTGCAATTCACTGAAAATCACGCATATCTGAAAAATTTAAAAAAATACTTGACAAATTTAGATGAATATGATATAATAATAGAGTAATTTTGAATAGGCCGGTGTGTTGGAATTGGCAGACGAGACGGACTCAAAATCCGTTGGGAGCAATCCCGTGTGGGTTCAAGTCCCACCACCGGCACCACTCGTAATTACAAAAAGCCCTTGCGCTAACCGCAAGGGCTTTTTGTAATTACCGCGATGGCAATTGTCTGCGTCGCAGTGCGACGCAGACAATTGCTCATCGCTAGACGCGTTTTTGTTTCGTGGACAAAAGTCCGCGAAACAAAAACGCTCAATGTTGTCGCTCCTCTTAATCGCATTTTCATATATGTTTATCTGCAACATATATGACACGAAATATAACACGCAATCAAGATACTTACTGCATACAACAAAAACACTCCGCAGTTTTCGCCGCGGGGTGTTTTTATAACTTATAAATTATATGTATATTTATCAAGAAATATTATGAATTTATGTCGTAATATGTTATAATAAGCATATAGCTATTCACTTTTGTACATTATTGAAACTTTCACCAAACTCTCTGTAAAAAACAGAAAGGGCATTATAGCATTGTTGTATTTCTTTTGATATGTACTTTTTGTCATTCATCACAATATTGACAAAATTTATCATTGGCATATCTCCGATAAGTCGGAACTCCAATGAACTGTTGTATATATCAAACCATGTGTACGCGGGAACAAAAGCAATTCCGAATCCTCTCTCCAAAAGCTCCCGCATAATCGTGGGAGATTCGACACACATAGTAATATTGGGACGGAATGCGTATTCCGCGCAATAATGCGATATTGTTTCCGTGAGTCCGTCAGTCGGATTAAGGCTCAGAAAGTCGCATTTTTCAAGGTCTTTCCTGTTTATAGTTTTTTTAAGAGCAAGGGTGTTTTCTTTGGAAAAAACAATTCCGATTGGCTCTTCAATGACCACATTCGCGGTTTCACTGCTATCGGGGCAAAATCCCGAACACAGCTTTATATCCCAGTCGCCGCACCCATTCTCATAAATGTGCGGCAACGAACGCGGATAAAATTTCCGCATCTTCTCCGCAATATCAAGGATAATCAGCGATGCGGATTCAAAGCATATGTTTATATCATTCTTTGTATTGCCGACATAATCACTGATTTCTCTGACGGCATTTTCAAGAGATGTAATGATCCTGTCACAGTGTTTCAGGAAGATTTTTCCCGCTCCGTTCAGGACGATACGTTTTCCGCGGCGTTCAAACAACGGCGTTCCGAGTTCGGTTTCAAGTCGTTTCAGCGTCTGGCTCAATGACGGTTGGGCTATATAAAGCTGTTCGGCGGCTTTTGAAATACTTTCCGTCCTCGCAATAACGCGAAATTGCTTTATTTGATTAAGTTCCATAATTATCCTTTCCTAATCGGAGTTTAATCGGCTTTTTATCTTGATATATAATAATTATATTATATCATATATAATCGGCAAATTCAATAGATTTTGGAGGCTTTATTATGAACAAGAGTAAAATTAAATGCAAACTCGGATTCAAGATTTCGATCGTTGTCGCTATTATTCAGTTTGCGGTGTTTTCAGTTCTATTCCTGCTGATAAACAACACGGTTGAAAAATCCGCGCACAACAACGCCGTAAACAGTATGCAAACGACGGCTATCGACAGATCCGAAATTATCAACAACTACATAGAATCAACCGAAGAGTCGCTCACAGCTTATCTGAGAGCAGAACAAATCACCAACCTGCTCAGCGACCCGACAAATAAGGAATACGCTGCTGCCGCGCAGAAATACACT
>JALEQE010000009.1 GCA_022766825.1 Oscillospiraceae bacterium
TTTTTTACCGACACATTATTGACAAGTTTACACCAATTTTTTGCTTTACCCACTTGACAAAGCAAAGAAAATGCGGTATGATATAAATAATCATTTACTTCGACGTAAAAAAAGGGGGAAAATCAATTGCGAACTGTTAATGAAAAATCCCGCAGAGCAAAGCAAATCGATATTATGGAAAAATGCTTTGACTGTTATGCGGAGAACGGGCTTGCCGGCGTTGGCGTAAAGGCCATTTCGGAAGCCTGCGGCTGTAATGTTGCAAGTCTGTATCAGTATTTTGAAAATCTCGACGACCTTATCGTTAAGTCCACAGAATACTGTATGAGCAAGGTTGAAGATGATTTTATGGCGAAAGCTCCCACAGATGTAGAGGATTTGTGGCGGTTCATCGACGAGATACCCTACTGGACGGCAGAAAAGCACGGCAAGAAATACCGCCTTATGTATCAGGTGTACACCCACCCGAAATACAGAGAATATGGCAAGAAATTCTTTGCGGGCGTTGATAAGCGTTATACCGAATACGCAAAAAGTCTAGAGACGAAGCTCGGTATTCCCCACGAAAAACTGACGCCGCTGATTTTTATTCTGATAAGAGCCTGCGTGCATTACGCGCTGTTTGAGGACGAGTTCTATCTGAAATCCCAGATATCCGTGCTGAAAGAAGCCCTTGAACTCTTTATTTTGAAATACAACTCGAAAGCAAGGTCGGGCGGTATTACAAAATAAGGTATATTCATAAATATTTATCAGGGAGGTACATTCCATGAAAAAACGAATTTTAAGCATTTTGCTTGCGGTATGTATGGCGTTTATGCTTGTGCCAATAACGGCATTTGCGTCAGAAGACGGCGCAACAGACGTCAGCGAAAATGTGGTGTTCAACAAGCAGGACACCTATCCCTATACCGGCTCGCCTGTGGACTTCAACCCCACCTGCGACGACATAAAAGAGTGGTCGTTCGAGTACTATGACAGCAATGACGCTGTTCTCAATGAAGCGCCCTGCGAGCCGGGTCAATACACCGTTATTATAACCGGTTACGGTGCAGACTGTTCCGCACGGATCGAGCACACATACAGCATTGTCAGTGCCCCCAAAGAGAAGATCGAGTACACCGTCAGCGATTATACCGGCGAATACGACAAACAATCTCACTCCATCATGCTGAACGTGTCCACATCTGACGTCACCATCATGTACAGCACATCCGCTGACGGCGAGTACGTTGCGGAAAAACCCACGTTCACCGATGCCGGTACATATACCGTCTACTATTTGATTGAAAAGGAAAACTGCGACCCCGTGAGTGGCTCCGCGACCGTCACGATCACGCAGTGCACGCCGCAGCTGTACTTCACGCAGGAATCCGTCGTGTTACAGGATGACCAGGATAAATGCCAGCTGGAATGGGTATACACGGGCGACGGCATATTGAGATTCGGCTCCTCCGACGATCATGCCGTTTGGGTGGACGACAATGGCGTTGTGTATCGTAATAGATCGAATTGCGGCACATCCATCTACTGCAAAGCCTCAGAAACCAAGAACTGCAAAAGCGTAACCGCCATGTGCAACGTGGAGCATGGGATCTCGTATATATATTACGATCCAATGAATCACCAACCAATAATTGAAAATCTCGATATTACGACGAAGGCGAATCTGGAGAAAAAGGTGGAAGTCTTGACATCGGAATTGATGTTGGAAAAACCTCCTGTCCTGTATATTGACGCCAAGCTCATCGATCCGAGCGATCCGTATAAGAAGAAGGAGCTCCACAATGTCCGGGTGAACTTCACCGTCCCCTATGAAGATATCTTCAAGGAAGTCCAGCTCGAAGTGCCCCCCTCCGCCTGCGATTTCACCGTCCTTCACCAGCGGATCGACGACACAATCGAGGAAGTGCCCTTCCTCCACGTCGACATGGGTCTGAAGATCTGCGATACGACGCTCAGTCCGTTCGCCATCGTCGCCTACCCGAAGCAGTACTACAACCTCTACTACAACGTGAACGGCGGCACGGGCACGCCGATGATCCAGCGCGTGCCGATGGACAGCGAAAGCTACAGCGTCACCCTGTCCTCTGAAAAGCCCAGCCGCAGCGGCTACAAGTTTGTTGGCTGGAGCACCAGCCGCAACAGCACCGATGTGACATATTATATGCCGGGCGACACTATCACTCTCGACCGCGATATCATACTCTACGCTGTCTGGACTGAGAAAACGAACACCTACACCGTGAAATTCAACACCAACGGCGGAAATACCATACCGGATAAAAATGTAAAGTGGTCAGACAAGGTGCTTGACGGTATTGCTGCTCCCACAAAGAACGACTGGGAATTTACAGGCTGGAAATGCGGAAATACATCTGTTACAGAAAACACCACATACGGCGACTTGGCTGTAAATGATACCACCGCAAGCATTACACTTGTTGCACAATGGAAATATATAACTGCACCGACAGGCGAAAGCGATTACAAACCGACAACTCCCACACAACCGACTAAACCCACAGAGCCAACAAAGCCCACCAATCCCACCGACAACGAACCGCAAATCAAAGGCGACGACGGCAAAACGGATAATGTTTCAACAGATGAACAGAACCCGTCAACAGGCGTCACGATGGTATTCGGCGCGCTGATTGTTCCCGCCGCAGTACTAATGATTTCCCGCAAAAAGAAAAAGTAAGCGGAAAACGTTTGCTTAAACTGAATAGTAAATCCCGTCGGACGATAATCGTTCGGCGGGATTTTTCACACTAAAAAGATTGCCGTATCGGTGCAGTTTCTGCATTCTGTGAAGCAATTTATGTAATCTGTGCAGAATGCCTTGAAAAAAAACTATGATTTGTGTATAATGAAATCATCAAGCTTGAATTATTACTGAGAGGAGGAAATTTGTGAAAATACGTCTTAACGTAAGTGATGAATGTTATGCGGAGTTAGAAAAGAAGCTGCTGAACGCGGGTTTCGTTATTGACGACGAAGCAGAGCTGATTATTACCGAAAAAGAACGCTTTTCGTCATATATTGCGGTAAAAAACGAAAAGGGCGAAAAGGTGCGTATTAAATCGGAGGAAATAATCTTTATTGAAAGCTTCGGTCACGACGTGGTGGTTCACGGTGCCGATGGCAAAAGCTACTATGCTATAGACAGACTTTATCAGCTTACTGCAAGTCTGGACAACACAAAATTTCTCCGCGTCAGCAACTGTGCAATAATTGCAAAAGCGCACGTCAAAAAAATCAAGCCGTCCATCTCAATGAAGTTCATTCTGACAATGTCCGACGGCTCAGTGGTTGATGTGACCAGAAGTTATTATAACTCTTTCAGAGAATTTTTCGGAATATAAGGAGGTTTTACACAATGAAAGTATCGGTATTGGGGATTGTAATTATCCTGTCAATTATACTCGTAATCATTTTTGGGGTTTATTACATAATATACAAAAAGAAAATTAACAAAAGTCTGCAACTAAACGAAAGTACCGCTCACATTTCAATGACGCCTGCGGAAAGTGTTGGAAAAATACTGGTGATTATCGGTGCTGTATTGGTTGCAATCTCAATAATATCACAGCTTTCGGGTATTGCTTCAGATGTTCAGCAGACATATTGCCAGCTGAGAACAGAGATACAAAACCTTAGATGTGAGGTAAGCGACCTTCAGGATCAGATTGAGAAACAGAACTCACCTTTGAACTCCTTTGAATACAGCTTCGGCAAGGTGAACAGCAATGACAATACAGTCGAAACAACATTCAGATGTGTTCCGAAGTCGATTCCTGAAGATACCGTCATAACAATAACTTTGGGTGAACAGGTTATAACTCTTGAAGCAGCGGGAAACGGCGTTTTTACTGCCACAAAACAGCTCCCATTGTTTGCCGAAATTGGAACGGAAGCAACCGTTGCAATAACTGCGGGGGGAATTACAAACACGTCTATTATCAATGACGCTCCCTGCGATTCACTTTGCACTCAATGCCTGCCCCGGCTTGGTGATTATTTGGAATCGCTGACTGATGAATGGGAAAACGGAAAGCTCACTTTCAGCGGAACTTACACTCCCGAAAAAGGTGACGGAATGAGCGATATAAAGCTTTTCTTTGTTATTGACGACAGCGTTGTAAAAACGTTGGACAATGAAGGTCAGGTGATAAACATAAACGAAACCTTCGAATTAAGCAACAACAGTATTATTAAACTTGTAGCGGAGGGTACGGACCAATACGGTTATACTCACAAAAAAGTCCTTTATGCCTTTTCCGCAAACATAACTGCAGATTACGGCTACCTTGACTCTGATACGATAATTGACAAAGACGGCAATGTATTGTATGGCGTTTTATGACTTGGAATAACGTTACTGATTGAATAACCCATCAAATCAGAGCTGTTTTCCTTTATTGAATCCAAGCAATAAAATTGGGATTGACTTTTCAAGGTCGGTATGGTATAATTGCCTTAACAGGTAGTCAATCTGCTCAATAAATCGGAATTGATTAACGAAAAGGAAATGCTGGTGAACTAATGATAAAGGAAAAGAAGAAAGTATTATCTGTTATTGCAGTTTGTATTGTAATGGCAATAATTATCTTTATTATAATTCTGAATAATATACCTGTGCGATGTTTAGAAATAAAACCCGACAATGTTCCAATCAAAATATCTGTTTATTCCAAAGAAAGTGTTTTGAAGAGCTTCTTTTTTTCACCTGTTTGTATGGGACAGTCTTTTGATTATGATATTGTTGTAGAAGAAAATAAATTATTTGGCAAACGATTATTAAAACAATCATTTACATTTCGTGATGATGGCGCACCTATCCGCAAATCTTGTATTTCAGTTGAATCCGAAAATACAACTGTAACTATTAGAAATTGCGGTAGTGAAATGAACGATAAAGTTTTTTTCATTCAATTAGATTAAATTCTGATTTATCTCGCTAACAAATTTCCACTTATTGAGCAATTGCAACCGAACATTACAAAAGAGCCTCTGACACGAGAGGCTCTTCATATTTCAAAATTTCTGGCGGGAATGTGCAGAATGCTGTGTCACAGTGTCATTGCTTGACAATGAATGACGAGACCTATGGACGTGGGAAATATCTTCGCATTTGTTCGGCGCATTCGATTATGTTTTGTGCAACTTTGCAAAGTTTGTTGAGACTAACCTCAACTTTATGTTAAATCTTACAAAAAATCAAACACAAACATAAAAAAGTCGCATTTGCTCTTGACTAATTGTCAAAAATCGAGTATCATATTAAGCGGTTAGAAAAAACTAACCGCTTAATAATACACACAAGTTAGTTAAACCTAACATTTGCGGAGGGAGGAATAATGATGCCGCTTACATTGGCAAATCCCGGAGAGGAAAACATCATCAGAAAAATCGGCGGAAATCCTGACACGCGAAAGTTCCTTGAAAACCTCGGCTTTGTGGCGGGAGGTTCGGTAACGGTAATAAGCGAAATCAGCGGGAATGTTATCGTGAACGTTAAAAACTCGAGGGTTGCCGTTTCAAAGGAAATGGCACAGAAAATTATGGTTTAGGAGGTAGTTTAATGTCAACATTAAAAGAAGCGAAAATCGGTCAGACTGTTACGGTGAAAAAGCTGAACGGCGAGGGCGCGGTAAAGCGCAGAATAATGGATATGGGCATAACAAAGGGTACGGAAATATATATCCGCAAAGTTGCGCCGCTGGGCGACCCTGTTGAAGTCACCGTGCGCGGTTACGAGCTTTCTTTGCGGAAAGCGGACGCCGAAATGATCGAAACGGTGTAAATTTTTGTCAATAAGTTAGTCTAGTCTAACATGTGAAAGGATTGAAATTATGGAAATTAAAATTGCGCTTGCGGGAAATCCGAACGCAGGCAAAACAACACTTTTCAACGCTTTAACGGGTTCAAATCAGTTTGTGGGAAACTGGCCCGGAGTTACCGTTGAAAAGAAAGAGGGCAAATTAAAAGGTCACAAGGACGTAATCATCACCGACCTGCCGGGTATTTATTCGCTCTCCCCCTACACGCTGGAGGAAGTAGTTGCCCGGAATTACCTTATCGGCGAACGCCCGGACGCTATATTGAATATCATTGACGGCACCAACCTTGAACGCAACCTGTATCTCACCACACAGCTTGCCGAACTTGGTATTCCGATTGTCTGCGCCGTCAATATGATAGACGTAGTTCGCAAGAACGGCGATAAAATCAATATCGAACAGCTTTCAAAAGAACTCGGCTGTAAAGTGGTTGAGATTTCCGCACTGAAAGGCACAGGCATTACGGACGCCGCTAATGCCGCCGTTGAAGCGGCAAAATTCGGGCTGAGAATGATACCTCGCCACAAATTCTGCGACTGCGTTGAGCACGCAATTGCTCACATTGAGGAGGATGTTCTCAGAGATATTCCGCAGGACCAAAAGCGTTGGTACGCGATTAAGCTGTTTGAACGTGACGAAAAGGTACAGGAAACGCTCAAACTATCTGAGGAAATCAAAAACAATGTAGAGCAGAACATTTCAGCAGTCGAAAAAGAACTTGACGACGACAGCGAAAGCATAATCACGAACGAGCGTTACAATTACATAGGGTCAATTATCAAGGACTGCCTTAAAAAGAAGAAAAAGGGGCTTACAATTTCGGATAAAATCGACAAAATAGTCACGAACCGTATTCTCGCTTTGCCGATTTTCGCGGTTATTATGTTCGCCGTGTATTTTGTATCGGTAACGACAGTCGGAACGTGGGTTACGGACTGGACGAACGACGGACTTTTCGGCGACGGTTTTCATCTGTTCGGGATAGGGACGTCGGCGTACAATGACGCGACGGACGCATTCGCCGAAGAGAACATATTCACCGATGAAGTTGCCGAAATGGCGCAAGCGGCGACGGACGCGGGCGTTGTCGGCGGCGAGGAGATACTTGCGGCGGTAAGCGACAAGGATTTTGGTGCGTTTGACGAGGCTCTCGGCTCTTACGGCGACAGCCTTGCGGAAGCCGGCTTTGACGTTGCCGCTTTAGTTGAAGAACCCATGGAGGAGCTTCCCGCACCCGAAGATTACGGCGTGTGGGTACCCGGTGTGCCTGTGCTTATCACGAACGGACTTAACGCGATAGGCTGCGCCGATTGGCTGGAAAGCCTTATCGTTGACGGTATAGTAGCGGGTGTGGGAGCGGTTCTCGGATTTGTTCCGCAAATGCTGGTGCTGTTTATCTTCCTCGCGTTCCTCGAAAGTTGCGGATATATGGCAAGAATTGCGTTCGCTATGGACAGAATTTTCCGCAAGTTCGGTCTTTCGGGAAAGTCGTTCATTCCTATGCTTATCGGAACGGGCTGCGGCGTTCCGGGAATTATGGCGAGCCGTACAATCGAAAACGAGCGTGACCGCCGTATGACGATAATGACGACAACGTTTATTCCGTGCGGCGCGAAAATGCCGATAATCGCACTTATCGCGGGCGCACTGTTCAAAAACGCGTGGTGGGTAGCTCCCAGTGCTTATTTTATCGGCGTTGCGGCGATAATCGTTTCGGGAATTATCTTGAAGAAAACCAAAATGTTTGCAGGCGACCCCGCGCCGTTTGTAATGGAACTTCCCGCGTATCATCTTCCCACTCCGAGCAACATTCTCCGTTCAATGTGGGAGCGCGGTTCTTCGTTCATCAAGAAAGCGGGTACGATTATTCTGCTGTCCTCTGTAATCATTTGGGCGGGTTCGGTGTTCGGAACACTTCCCGACGGCGGATTTGGTTTCAGCACTGAACTTGAACTTTCGAACAGCGTTCTCGGAATTGTCGGCGGTGCTATTTGCTGGATATTCGCACCTCTCGGTTTCGGCGAACCGACCGCCGCCGTCGCGACTATTATGGGACTTGTCGCGAAAGAAGAAGTTGTCGGCGTGTTCGGTGTTCTGGACTTTATGGGAATGTCCGCGCTTGCTGGTTACTCATTCCTTGTGTTCAACCTGCTGTGCGCGCCGTGTTTCGCGGCTATCGGAGCAATTAAGCGCGAAATGAACAGCGCAAAGTGGACGGCTTTTGCGATAGGTTATCAATGCTTGTTTGCGTATGCGGTGTCGCTGATGATATATCAGTTCGGACTGCTTTTCACGGGGGCTGTCAACGTTGTGGGACTTATCTTCGCTGTGCTTGTACTTGCGTTTATGATTTATATGCTTGTAAGACCGTATAAGGAAAGCACAAAGCTCACAGAAAAGGTCAAAGTGTAATAGAAAGGCGGAATGATTATGTCAACGATTATTATTGCAGTAATTTTAGGAGTTGTATTGTTCCTTGCGGGAAGAAAGCTGTGGAAAGACAAAAAGTCGGGGAAATCTCTCTGCGGCGGCAAATGCGCCAACTGCGCCGGCTGCGCTAACTGCTGTTCTCGTCATAAAGCGGAAAGCAAGGTTGAAAAGAATGGGTGAACTTACCTACTCACAGAAAAAGTATCTTTTCGCGATTTATTTGCTCGGTCAAAATGGGGGAGAAGTAAAGTCCTCCAACGTTGCGAAAATCGTTGGTGAATTATAGCTTATCTGAGATAAAATGCCTTTATGAAGAATGGTTTGAATAATAGAAATCGGTAAAGCAGAAAAAATATTTGACTGTCGCTGACAGTGCGGTTTGCCAAAAAACGAGAAAGGTTGTGTAGCACCTTTCTACACAACCTTTCGGCACTTGCGATAAAACTTTTTATCGACTGAATATATTATTGTTTCAGAAACCGAACAGTTGCCGTTCATAACGCTCAAACGAATATTCAAGCGCGTCAAGGCTGTCGATGTTGGAAGTGCCGTTGTCAAGGCGAACGTCCTTATGAAGATGGCGTTCGTCCCAAACCGCGCCGCGTATTGCCTCAATGACGTGTGGACATTCGTTGCAGACGAAAAAGCGTTTTCCCGCGATTAAGCGGTTGAGCATATTTATTCGTGTGTTGACAGGCTTTTTCAGCGCGTTTTTAACGTTGACGCCGTATTTCCCGACCGCTTGACGAAAACTCTTTATCAGCAATTGTTCCGCGCTGTCGCAGTAAGCGTTGATAAGTACGGGAAAGCGTTTCTTTTCTCGTTCGATAAACTCTGCGAAGTTGTCGATAAGACTTTCCGCGGAGCGGTTGCGCTTGTCGTAATACTCCGACAGAACATACACGTTTTTAAATCCCGTATCAAAAGCGGTCAGCACAAACGCGGAAGCACTCCCGTTTCCACCGTAATCCACGCCGACAGCGGCGGTTATCGGCTTGTTTCCGGAGAATTTTTGAGCCAACTCTTTTGATGTAAAAATGTTATCGGCGGAGAAGTTTTCGTAAATACGTCCCTCCGCCGCTACCCATTTACCGAGTATGAAACGGTCATAGAAAACACCGCAAAACTCGTTTTTCAGCGACTGAACATATTGTTTCGGAAGAAAAATGTTATCTTCCAGCGTGAATTTAATCGACAGCAAATCAACGTTCGGATTGTCGAGATAATCCCGCTTAACCCAGTGGTTGGGACAGTCGGGATTGGTTGTGGCGAACAGTTTCGCGCCGTTTTCCGATAAACGCGACAGCAGCATAACAAAAAAATCCTCGCTGAAAAGCGTGAGTTCGTCGCAGTATGCGCCCATAAGCGTCATACCTCGGATTTTGCTTTCCGCTTCGGCGTTTGCCGCGCCTTCGAGGTAAATTTTCCGTCCGAACAGCTCTCCCTCTTTTTTGATGATATTGTACGAAAAATTGTTGCCAAGAAGCGTTTTAAGCGGTTCGAGAACGTTTCGTTTTAGCGTGGTGAGTGTTTTTCCGCTCATCAGATACGCACGGTTTTTCGGCGACCCTGCCACCCAGAACGCCCACATTATCATTGAGATGTACGTTTTTCCGCTTCGGACGCTGCCCTCAAAAATGTTCAGACGGCGGAGATTTCCGTTTTTCAGCAATTGCATTGCCTGTTCCTGTTTCGGAGAGAATGTCACTATTCATCACCCTTTCCAAGTTCCTTGTATGCGCCGATAAGTTCGGCAAGCTTGTCCGCAGGATTTGCGGAAGAGTTTTCGAGCAGCATTTCGATAACCAGTTTCCACACTTTCGTGAGCTTTTCAAGGTCTTTCTTCGCCAATTCCGCGACAATTTGCTCATCGCACAGAATATCCGCGAATTTTTCCCCGAACGAGATAAACTTCTGCGTATTTTTCGCGAAATACTCGTCGGGCGTAATTTTCTTTCTTGCAGCCATATCAATACCTCCATTGGATTTTTTGAAACTTCTTTCAAAGGAGTTTAACGAAATATTAACTGAAAATGACTGAAAAAATCCAAATCAGACATTTTGTGCGCTTTTTCAACAAAATATTCCAACTATATATAGTACTTTTCGTCATAATTAAAAATTAAGTTAAGTGTAAAGTTTACAAAAAGTTAAAATTGAAATGTTAAAATAATATTAGTAGTAGAGAATGGTAAGTTATATTTTTTGAATAATGAAATGTGTGGTGACTGAAATGAAAACAGGACTTATACTTGAAGGCGGCGCGGTTCGCGGAATATTTACCGCAGGCGTACTTGACAGACTTTTGGAAGACGATGTTTATTTCCCGTATGTTATTGGCGTTTCCGCAGGTGGCGGCAACGCGATGAGTTATGTTTCTCATCAGAAGGGAAGAACCTGTCAGATGATTAACGTTCCGAGAAACGAATCGTATTACGGATTTAAACAGTTCCTCGGTTCTGGTAAGATTATAAATCTAGACAAAATGGCGTTTGAGTATCCGTATAAGCAGTTTCCGTTCGATTTTGATACATATTTCAACAGCGGCGTTGATACGGAATATGTCTGCACTTGTATGGAAACGGGCAAGGCGGAATATCTTTCGGAAACAGAGGATTGTCAGCGTTTGTTGACGATAACAAAAGCAACCTGTTCCGTTCCTATGCTGTGCAGTCCTGTTGTTCTTGACGGAAAGCATTATCTTGACGGTTCAATCGCGGATTCTATTCCGATTGAACACGCTCTGGAAATGGGCTGTGATAAGCTGGTTATCATTCTCACAAAACCGGGTAAGGCTGTTCCGCCTACGGATTATAAAAAGTTCCGTATGGTAATACATAGAATGTATAAGCAGTATCCCGAATTTGAAGAGGCTTGTATGACGCGCGTTGCCCGCTATGAAAAGACGATCGCGCTTATGGAACAGCTTGAAAGCGAAGGCAGAATTATTACATATCGCCCGACTTTGCCGCCTATCTCAAAGTTTGAGAAAGACAACGAAAAGATTATGGCGTCTTATCGTGACGGCTACACGCAGGCGGATCAGAGAATTGACGAGCTTATGGACTTTATGGGAACAGTTCGCGCAGAGGTCGTATAAAAACGACAAATTCCGGAGTGTGATTTTATGCCCGATATTGTAATGACAATAATAGATATAGCCATAATTGTTCTGGCTGTTGTCGGAGCGGTTTTAGGATTTATTCTGAACGCTTTGACTAATAAAAAAGGTGATCCGGATTCCGAAAATCAAAAGGAAATATTAAATCACGATTCAGATAATAAATAAAAAAATGCTCTTGTCATTGCGGCAAGAGCATTTTGTTTTACCCGATAAATTCGCGTATAAGCACGTCTTCTGGAACGTATTTTTTATCAACGGGGGACAAGATTTTCAAGAACTTTTCAATATCGGCATAATCGGAATAACTCATATATTCCTGCGAGGTTTTTTCAAGCTCGGGCAGAAGAATATCACGGTAAACCAACGCCTCGTATTCGATAAATGTGTCTATATCGAAATTCGCGCGGTGCTTATACGGCATTATATAAAGATTTTCGCCGCGTTCAACGGATTTGAAAAACTCAAACGTTTCCGAAAGCTCTCTCCCGCGGAACAGCTTGTCACGTATAAGTCGGCGCATAAGTCGGATTTTGGACGGGTGGAGAAGCTCATTGCCGTTTTGTATACGCGTTCTTACGCTGACGTAAATTCTTTGAGTGTAACTGTCGCTGTCGCCCGTAACGGCCGGATTAAGCGAGTGAATACCTTCGAGAATAACAAGTTCGCCTTTTTCGCGTTTCAGTTTTGTTCCCTGAACACGGTCTTGATTTTCAAAATCAAACTGAGGAACATCAATTTCCTCGCCGCGCTGTAATTTTTTCAGATGCTCGTGAAACAAGTCTATATCAAGACGTTCGGGGCTTTCGTAATCGATGTCCGCACCGTGAAGTTCAATGTCCTTTTTTACCGGAAGAAAATAGTTATCCATTGAAATAACGTGCGCATTGCAGCCTTTTTGTTTCAAGGCTGCGGCAATACGATTTGCGGACGTGGTTTTTCCCGAACCCGACGGTCCTGAAATAAGAACAATCGGCTTTTCGGAACGCTGTTCAAAAATTTTCTCCGCCGCGTTCGCCAACTGTTCGCAATAGAGCTTTTCTCCCTCGACAATAAACTTTTCGGGAGTTTTTGCCGCGTTGTTAAGATAATTGACAGAAATACAATTCATATAGAGGCTCCTCACTTAATCAATAAAAAAGAGTTTTCTGAAAGTGTCGTAGTTGTCGGAATACGCCAAAGCCCAGCGCGCTTTCGCAACTGCATATTCAATCGTCAGCTTACCCGTTTCTATAAGCGGGAAGTTTTCCGATGCGTTCTTTCCGACTTCATATTCGCCGATATTTGTTCCGCCTTTTGCACACTGTGTTGCAATAATAACATAAATCCCGCTGTCGGCAAGTGATTTTACGCTGTCAGCAAGATAATCAGGCACACCGCCCGCACCGTAGCTTTCAAGTATGACGGCGCGCGTTCCGTTCGGAACAACAAGCGTCTGACCGGGAATAAGTTTTGCCACAAAAACGTTGTCGGACAGGCACTCATAAAACTTTGTTTCGCCGCTGTATTTCTTTTCGGAAAAAGGAAAGCTGTTCAAGCTGTCGAAAGCGTCTGCTTCGGTCGAATTTTGCTTTGAAACGCTCCGGCCGTCGAACAGTTTCCCACCGAACGCAAGTTTAACGCCGAAAACGTGTTCATCTGCAGCATAGGCAACCGCGTCGGCAAGGTTTTTCGGCGCGTCCGAGTTTTCGGCGTTCATCGGTTTCATACTCCCCGTGAATACTATCGGTTTTCGGGAATTTTGTATAAGGCACGCCAAAGACGCGGCGGCATACGCCATTGTGTCCGTACCGTGCGTTATCACAAAACCGTCGAATTTATCGAAACGCGTACGAATAACCCGCGCCAACTGTTCCCAGTGCCGCGGGGTCATATTTGTACTGTCAATATTGCAAAGCTGATCGGTACATATCTGAACAGGGGCTTTGATGTCTTTTACAAGTTCCTGTACCGAAAGAGCGGGTGATAACCCATTTCCGCTGTTTTTGCAGGAAATTGTTCCGCCCGTACCAATAACAAGTACTTTCCTCATTTATCTCGGTTCAACGATAAATTTCATTGCGGTGCGCTCTTCGCCGTCAATATCAACCGTCGTGAACGCAGGAATACAAATAAGGTCAACGCCTGTGAGAGCCATATAGCTTCTTGCGATTGCGATTGACTTTACCGCCTGATTTGCCGCGCCTGCGCCGACTGCCTGAACTTCAACCTCACCGTTTTCGCGAATTACCGCTGCAATTGCTCCCGCAACCGACTTGGGGACAGAGTGTGCCGATACTTTTACAACTTCCATTTTTGATTACCTTTTTAAACCTTTCTGTTTTGTCTGTAAAATATTAAAGCTGAGATGTGTTCAGCGATTTTGTGAACGCACCATCGCCTAATAAACATAAATGCTTTGTATTTTGCCGAATTATAAAGTTATTTTGGTGAATGTATTCTGCAAAATCTTTCTATATTCAATGCTTTCCCGCTCTTCTGGTCAATTTCAACGCAAACGCCGCAAATGTCAACATCACCGCTTGCGTAAACGTGCTTTTTCGGATAGTAGGTGAGGAACTTTTCAATTATTATGTCCTTTTCCACACCCAGAATACTGTTGTGCGGACCTGTCATTCCGACATCGGTGATATACGCCGTGCCGTCAATTATCTGTTCATCGGCGGTCTGAACGTGGGTGTGCGTACCGAAAACCGCGCTTGCTTTTCCCGCGAGGAAATATCCCATTGCGCGTTTTTCGCTTGTGGCTTCCGCATGAAAATCCACGATTATAATTTTGGAGTTTATCGTTTTGAGAAGTTCTTCCGCGCATTTGAACGGATTGTCAACGGGGTTCATAAACGCTGTGCCGATAAGGTTCACAACAGCTACGGAATACGCGCCTAAATCCACTTCGCAAACGCCTTTTCCGGGAAGATAGTCGCCGAAATTAGCGGGACGGAGCAGCGTGTCAAGCCGTTCGTATTCTTCCTCGATTGAGTGTTTGCGGAACGAATGGTTCCCCGTGGTGATAACGTTCGCGCCCGCCGAAAAAATCGCCTCTGCCGAACGCGCGTCAATGCCGTTTCCCTCTGCGCTGTTTTCGCCGTTTACTATTGTAAGATCCGCGCCATAATCACGCTTTATTTGGGGTAAAACCGCGCTTAACGCTTCACAACCGCCTTTTCCTACGACATCGCCGATAAATATTACTTTCATCAGCGGAAAATAACTTGGTCGCGTCCCGGACCAACGCCGATTATCGTTATGGGACAGCCGCAAAGCTCTTCAAGGCGCGAAATATATGCCTTGCACTTTTCGGGTAACTCGTCATAAGTCTTGCATTGTGAAAGGTCGCCGTCGTAACCCTCGATTTCCTCGTAAACGGGCGAGCAGTCAGCCAGCTCTTCCAATGTGACGGGGAAGTCTTTGAGGATTGTTCCGTCAGACTTTTTGTACGCGGTGCAGACTTTAAGATTACCTATGCCCGCGAGCGTATCGAATTTGTTTATAGCAATTGCGGTAAGACCGTTCACGCGAACTGCATGGCGCATAATAACTGCGTCAAACCAGCCCGTGCGGCGAGGTCTGCCCGTTGTTACGCCAAATTCGCCGCCGCGGTTGCGGATAAGGTCGCCGAGTTCGTCGTTAAGCTCCGTCGGGAACGGACCGTTGCCGACGCGCGTTGTGTAGCTCTTGCCCACGCCGATAACCTCGTCAATCATTTTCGGACCTACGCCCGTGCCCACGCAAGCTCCGCCCGCAATCGGGTGACTTGAAGTTACGAACGGATATGTTCCGAAATCAATATCGAGCAATGTTGCCTGCGCGCCCTCGAACAATACGTTCTTGCCTTCTTTGTACATATCAAACGTGATAACTGAGCCGTCAGCAACATATTTAGCGAGTTTTTCGCCGTATGCCTTGTATTCCTCGTAAATCGCGTCAAGGTCCATAGGCTTGCCGCCATATACTTTTTCGATTATTAGATTTTTCAGTTCGCCCGTATTTTTAACGAGCTTTTTCAGACATTCGGGGTGAACAAGGTCGTACATACGGATACTGATACGGTCGTCCTTATCCGCATAGCATGGTCCGATACCGCGTCCCGTTGTTCCGACGTTTATGCCTGTCTGTTTTGCTTTGAACGCCTCCTCGAGCTTATCAAGCTCTCTGTGCCACGGCATTATGATGTCCGCGCGCGCGTCTATACGCAGATTGTCGCAGGTAACGCCGCGCTTGTTCATTTCTGCGATTTCCTCAAGAAGTACTCCGGGGTCAACGACAACACCGCTTCCGATAAGGCAAATCGTGTCGGGATACAGTATTCCGGACGGGAGAAGGTGCAGTTTATACACATTTTCACCGTGTACAACCGTATGACCCGCATTGTTTCCTCCGCTTGAACGCACGACAAGATCGGCTTTCGCCGCCATAATGTCGATGATTTTTCCTTTTCCCTCGTCACCCCACTGGGTTCCGACAATTACACTTGATGACATATTATATTCCTCATTTCTAAGAAAAGTCTTTTATTTGATTACTTTTCCGTGTTTTTTCTTTTCTTTTTTCAGATGTATCGGTTGTTCCTTGCCGCCCTGATCCTCGAATACCGCGTCTTCACTCTCCAGTTCCCAATCGGGAATTTCGGGATTGCGTTCGCCGCTCCGTTCATAGTAGGGATTTATCAGGTGCTTTTGTATCGCGGGATAGCAGCAGAATACCGACAGGAACACCAGCCAAGCGCCCGGAATTATCGGGAGCAGGAACACCATGGGAAACGTGAAAAACAGGAAAAGCGCAACAAAACCCAGTGTCAGCGCGAGAACAATAAGTTCCGCAGGAAGATTTACAAAAACAAGTATCACCGAGTTTTTAATTATACTTCCCAACGGTAAATTCAAAGCCACTATCTGCGGGTAGATATAGAAATTCATCATCAGAAAAAGCACCATAACCGCGATTGATAACGTATACATTATCTTCATAGTTGTATCAATGTTGGTTCGGTTTGAAAATTGAATAACCATTATCACGGTTAGAGCAACTGCCGCAACATCCAGTATTCCGATAAAGACCGATTGCTTGAAGTTCTTTTTGAAATACTGCACGAAATCGTGCCATATAAACTGCGGACGTTCAAGGTAGATATTCCTCATCATTGCGGTGAGAGCCGCTGTTGCAGGTCCTATTGTCACAACAGGCAGGCAGAACAGCACATAAATCAGATTGAGCTTCAAAAGCACTCCGAAATGACTGAAAAACAACTCCCAGAAACGGAAAAACGGTTTTTTCTTCGGTCCGTTTTTGGCAACACCCTTGCCGGACACATTATTGCTATAAAATAATCCCATATATTAAACTCCAGACAGATTTTTACCACATCATCGGGTGAAAAATAACGCCCAGAATCATCAATATTGCCAGAATCAGTGCCACAATTTTGCAAACCTTAATAACTTTAGCGCGTTTTTTTTCGTCCACGTTATCATACCTTTCTGCGATTGATTAGAAAGCCACCCCGTTACATTATACATCAAAGTGCGCCTTCTGTCAAGTGTTTTGTTGCGGAAGTTCGCAGGCACCGTTTGGTGTTGCATTAAAGCTCCTTGATTCCGTTCGAGCATACTGCGTTTATTTTACCGTTGTTGCTGAACGCGGCTGTAAATCCGGTTTTGTCATCAAAAACCGAAACGGTTTTCGGCTGTTCGCCGTCTGCGAAAACGACATATTCGGAAATTACCGAAACTCCGTCGAAATAGCTGTAAGCCGCGCCGCTTTTCGCGCCGTCTATCGTTACGGCTCTCGGATCGCCGAATTTAATACTTTCGGGCTGAGCCCCGGTTAATTCCTTTTTAAACTCGCTTACTTTCACGGAAATACCGTTTTCAAGATTGAAACGTGTAATGCTGATAGTGTTATCGGTGATTTCGTAAGTCAACGCGGAATTTCCTGAGGTAACGCCATTCGCGTGACTGAGCGACATAGGCACCGGCTGTTTGAAATCGGAACAATCAATTCTCAGGACGCCGCCTTCATCGCCGTCTATCGACAAAATGTTTTTGTCGAACCACATTCCTTTGATTTTATCGGGTATTCCTGTCAGGATTGAGTTCAGTTCCGAGTTTTTGTCCAGCAGTCTAACGTTGTTCCCGCTGTTTCCGCTTTCTTCAATTACCGCGCAGCCGCTGTTATTGAATGCCGCAAATGATAATTTGTCGGTTGCTTTCGCGGTGAGCTTTTCCCCGTTTGTGTTGATGATCAGACCTTTTTCGCCGGTTACGGCAAATCGCCCGTCAGCCGACGCCGCAATGGGATCTCCTATGACGGCGCAAGCGGTTTTCAATTCTCCGCTTTCGGCTGAATATCCCGCGGATACACCGTAGGAATAACCGTTTGTATCGCTGATTATAATGTTCTGCGCGGAAATCGGTTTTGGATCATTCGTTCCCACTTTTGGCAGATACACATCTTCATCGTTTAAATTGAATGTGTGGCTGAATATCGGCGTGTAAACAGTTCCAAGTCTGATTTCACCATCGGACAGCGAATAATCGGTAAGAATACCGTCCTGGCAAACCGTATATTCTTCTATGCCGTCGGATATTTTCATAAATCCGGATTGTTCTCCGCTGAAAAGAGCATAAAGTTTTCCATTATCATCAAAAGCCGCGACAAAGTGTGATTTTTCGGGTGGTATCAAATCCTTGAGAGTTGTCGCTGTGCCGTTTTCAATAATATTTGCCGAGATAGCCTCTTCGGTTACGGAATAAAAGCTGTTTCCTATCGTAAAGCTTCCCAGACTTTTGCTGTCATCATCGCCGCCTATCAGCAGATCTCCGAATATCGTAAAGTCATCGGCGTTGATTCCGTTATCTGCAGTCCCGCCGGGAGTTGATTCGGCATAAGCGTAGTATATCTTATTGAAAATTTCGGAGTTGTCGGCAGCATAATGAAGCGTTTTCGCATCATTTCCGCCGAAATACTGACCGACAAGAACGCTTGCTCCGACTAGTACCGCCGCACCGATTGCCGAACCGATAATCGCGCCCTTGAAATATCCAGTATGGGGTTTGTCGTCATTGACGTCATTCTCGGTTTTTTCTTCGTTTTCCGCGTTGTCGTTCTGCTCGTCACGCTCATCATACTTTTGCGGTTCGGTGTTGACGTTCTCTTCGTTTTCCGTGTCCTGTTCGGACTGTGCATCTTCTGTTCCTTCTGTTTCGGATTTGTTGTTTGAATTTTCCGCCAGCTTTTCAAAATTACGGCGAAGAACTTCCTCGTCGATTTCTATCAGTGATGTCGTGTCAACGATACCGTCGGATTCGTTCTTGTCAGAATTGTTTGTTTCGTCCCCGGAATCCGCGTCGCCGTCGTTTTTAACCGTATCTTCGGACGCGCTGTTGTCTGATTCGGTTGAGACTGCGGCGATGTCCTTGTTTTTTTCGCTTTTTATCTTATCAAAAGCTTCTGCGAACGATAGCTCTGCTGTTTCCTCGTCGTTATCGTTATTATCATCATTTTCACCGTAGTCAAAATAAAAGTTTTCTTCATCATCAGTCAAATCGTCGGAATCCGTATTATCTTCGCTGTCATTTTGAGAAGTGCTTGTACCCATTTTGTCGCTTATTTTGTCGAAAATTGCAGTAAACGACATTTCCTGCATATCTTCATCGTAATCGTCATACTCATCGATAGCAACATTTTCAACAGTATTGTCAGTCGTTTCTTCGGATTGTTCATCGGGAGTTTTCTGCGTTTCTTCGGCGTAATTTTCGGATTCCTGTTCAATTTCACGGGATATTATCTCCGACTTTTCAAGCCGCATTGTAAGAGTGCGTTCCCACACCTGACGCGCCACAAGCATCATTCTTGTGTAATCTTCCGATGTGAGTTCGGAATTATCCAACGTCAATATAAGTCCCTGCAAATTCATCGCGGGATTTTGTCTTATCTTTTCGACAACGCTTTCGGGCGCGCCGCAGCCTTCCAACAGATTAAGGAAGTCCGCGCTTCCTATACCGAGCGCGCGAAGTCTTGTTAAAAACGTGAAAGCATCGAGCTTTGGCGGCTCGGCGTCCTCGTCAATAAGACAATTTATTATATTCTGCGGAACAACTTCTTCGGGAACCACCTTTTCCCGCATTTTGTCGCGCATTTCATCAATCGTCATCAAGTCACCCCATTTGGATAAATGTTATTATGTCTGCTAAAATCAATATTTTATTTCAAGGACGGCAAAGCGTTTGAAAGCCGCTTTTTTACGCTACCTTTCATCATTCCCGTATATGCCGCAATAACCGTCGCGTCAAGCCGTCCGGCAATATGCAACACAGCGCAGATCCTGTCCGTGCCGTCAAGAGTGAACAGTTTATGCTTTAGTTCGGGTTGGTCGCTGTCAAGCGTCAAATCATCGCCGTATTCTTTTAAGCGCATTTTGATACGCGCGCACAGCGTTTTCATCATAAACACTTCAAACGCCTCTTCGGTGTGCAATCTGCCGATAGCGTTGAAACCGTCCCGTGCCGCGCCTATTACAGCTTCGACTGCGTCCTTGTCGTCCGCCAAAGTGTAAAAGGCGATATAGTACATTTCGCGGTATATCATTTCGTATAACTTTGAAAACGCTTTCGCGTCGCCGTCTGCGGCTCTTGTACTTAAATCCTTGTAGTATTCTTTATCCATAATTTTCCCCTAAGAATTGATTTTGAGGTTAATCTTCTGCTTTAACAATTTTAATTCCGAGTTCGTCAAGCTGTTCTTCCGATACGGTCGAGGGTGCCTCGCTCATAAGCTCGGAGGCGTTCTGAACCTTCGGGAAAGCGATTACGTCACGCAGACTGTCACAGCCGCACATCAGCATTGAAAGTCTGTCAAGACCGATACCCGCGCCGCCGTGAGGAGGAGCGGCATATTTGTAAGCGTCAACGAGGAAACCAAATTTCGCGGAAATTTCCTCGTCCGTCATACCGAGCATTTCAAACATATGCTGCTGCAATTCGGGGTCGTTGATGCGCATAGAACCCGAAAGCAATTCAACGCCGTTCAGAACAAGGTCATAGCACTTCGCGCGAACTTTTTCCTTGTCGTTGTCGAGATACTTGATGTGTTCGTCAAGCGGCATTGTGAACGGGTGGTGCATAGCAACCCATTCGTTGTGTTCATCATCGTATTCAAAGAACGGAAATTCCGTAATCCATACAAAGTTCCAACCCTCGGGGATAATGTCGAGATGTTTCGCGACTTTCAGACGGAGCGCGCCCAAAGTCGGGAGCGTAACCTTGTCCTTGTCCGCAACGATAAGCACAACATCGCCTTTTCCCGTGCCGAGAGCGCCGAGTATTTTTTCGAGTTCGCCCTCTTTCATAAACTTCGCGAAAGAGCAGTTCGGGGTATCTTCAACCCAACGAACATAAGCAAGTCCCTTTGCGCCTATTCCCTTTGCATATTCGGTCAGCTTGTCTATTTCCTTGCGCGTGAGAGTTGACGCGGCATTCTTCGCGACAATCGCGCGAACCGAACCGCCGTTTTCGATTGCGCTCTTGAATACGACAAAGTCCGTATCTTTAACGATATCGGAAATGTTCTGAATTTCCATTCCGAAACGTGTGTCAGGCTTGTCCGAACCGTAGCGGCTCATCGCATCGTCATAAGTAAGACGGGGCAGGGGCGTGGGAATGTCAACGTTCAGAATTTCCTTGTACAGACGTTTTACAAAGCCTTCGAGCATTTCAAGAATATCATCTGTATCAACGAATGACATTTCAAGGTCGATCTGAGTAAATTCGGGCTGCCTGTCAGCTCTCAGATCCTCGTCACGGAAACAGCGAGCCAACTGAATATATCTATCAAAACCCGAAATCATAAGCAGCTGCTTGTACATCTGCGGCGACTGCGGCAGAGCGTAAAACTTGCCGTTGTGTATTCTTGACGGCACAAGATAATCGCGCGCGCCTTCGGGCGTTGATTTCATCATCATAGGTGTTTCGATTTCGAGGAAACCGTTTTCATAGAAATATTCGCGCGCAACTCTCGCGATATTGTGGCGCATTATGATGTTGCGCTGTAAGGGTTCGCGGCGCAGATCGAGGTAACGGTATTTCAGACGGAGTTCCTCGTTTGTCTTGCTGTCGGAAACTATCTCAAAAGGCGGGGTCTGCGCTTTTGTGAGTATGCGCAAATCGTTTACGACTATTTCGAGGTTTCCCGTTTTGATGTCGTTGTTTACGCTTTCGCGCGCTCTTACTTCGCCCTTTGCCACGAGAACATCTTCACTGCGGACGGTTTTCACTTTCTCAAAAAGCGATTTTTCGGTGTTTTCGTCAAACACAAGCTGAACGATACCGCTTCTGTCGCGCAAATCGATAAATACTATTCCGCCCTTGTTGCGGACGCGCGCCGCCCAACCGCATACGGTTGCCTCTTTCATATCCAAAGTTACTTCGCCGCAGTAACAAGTTCTTTTAAGTCCCTGCATATTATCCATTTTATAGTTACCTCTTTTTTTCATATTTCGGCTTTTTCAGCACAATATTTTAACATACACCATCATTATATCATTATTTTCCCTTTTTTTCAAGTATTGAAAGGAAAAAAATATTTTTTCAGCAACCGGAATTACGAATACAGAATGTGCGTGGCGAAACTTTAAGGTAACACCGCACAATTAACGGCTAACGCCTTTGCTCAGACGACGTTGCCGTCGTCTCGCGCTTTGCTAGCATATTTTCCGTCATAGCGTTTTGCGCGAAGCGCATAATGCGTGTACAAATTTCGTTTGATGGGCGTGTCTCCCCCTGCTTGGGGAGGTGGCACGCAGTGCCAGAGGGGCTGACCGACAGAACAGCCCACCTGCACTCAATTTGTACAATCTGCCGCCGACACGAAGTCGGAAGGCGTTCGCCCAAGCGGCACAGGACGTGCCGCACAAAAGGCGAACGCACTATAAATCTGACGTCGCAATCGCACGACAATAATTATGCGGTGTAGCCTAAACAAATAACACCAAAAGCCGACTTCGCAGTTTCGCGGGGTCGGCTTGACATTTTACGGTAAAAATGGTATAATAAACACAGTAAATTTTCGGAGGATATTATGTATTACAAACAGCCACAATATTTCGGTAAGTTTAGGTGTTCGGGCACAGACTGCACAGCAAACTGCTGCTTTGGGTGGTATATCAATTGGACAAAATCCGAACTTGACAAAATTAAGCTCAATCCGAACTGCTCACCCGAGCTTGCCGAATTAATCGAAAAAAGTTTTATTCAGTTCGACGAGAAAAAGCCGAATAATTATATGGTGAAATTTGGCGAGGACGGGCGGTGTCCGTGTCAGACAGAAGAGGGACTTTGCCGTATTCAAAAAGAACTCGGTGCGGAATATTTATCGAATACCTGCACGGTTTACCCGCGGTACAACTCGTTTTACGACAAGGAAAACGATATCGTTTACAGGGCGTGTTATTTGTCGTGCCAGGAAATTGTACGTTTGCTGGTAAACGATGAAAAAGCGATGGATTTGGTCAGCATTCCGATAAAAGAACCCAAAGCACAAACGGTAGTGTATTTGGATTCCGATGAAGACGTTTTGGTAAATCCGATTCTGAAAAAACGGTGCGAGATTTTTGATTTTCTTTACGAACTTATCGGTGACAAAAAAATCCCTGTTGAAACCGCGATAATTCTTGGTGCGCTTGTGGCGCAGAAAATAACTCAGCTTTCCGACAGAAAACAATACGATATGATTTCCGAGGCATTACAAGCGTTTAAGAAACAGATACATAGCGCGTCTGCTTTGCAGTCCATCGAAAAAATCAAACCGAATTACAACGTAAAATTCGGCGTTGCAGACAAGATAATCGAAAATGCGCTGGATTTCAGAATGACGGACGTCCTGAAAAGCGAAAACGGCGAGCTTGACATCAACCGCTACATTATCGGAGAACAAAAGCTCAACGAGATGATGAAAGATAAACCATTTTGGTTGCGCAATATCGCTTTGAATCTGATTTTGGAGCTATGTGTACCGTTCAAGTCGAAAAAACACACGATATTTGAAAATTACAGCTTTTTTGTGGCGGCAATTGCTTGCGTAAAACTTAACGCGATTGCGGCGGCGTTTGCTCCCGAAAAGCTGAATATCCAAACAAAAGGTCAAACTTTGCATTTTGAGGGTATCGAAAAAATATATGGTCTTACGGGAATAATCAGCCGACGGATTTTCCAAAGTTCCCAAGCGTTTGAAAAAGTAACAAAAGTTCTGAATGAGTTCGATATGGATTCGCCTGCGTATTTGGCATTGTTGGTGAAATAATAAAAAGCGGGTAGCGCCCGCTTTTTTGTTTTATTGGTTTTCGAGTTTTGCTTTGATTTCAGTTATTTCATCATTGTCCTCAACGCCCATATCTGCTAAATCGTCAAGCACGGCGCGGCATTCTTCCGTTTGTTTTTGGTCGCAATATACTTTCGCAAGTTTAACTTTTCCGAGAATAAATTCATCAACGCTTTCCAGCATAGCCGCAAGCGTCAGATAAACCTGATAAAAAGTTTCGCTGCTTACTTTTTCATTGAGAATTATTTCGGTCATTTTATCAAGTGCCTGAACGTATTTTTTCTGCCAAAGCATAAAATAAATTTCGCCGTATTTCCGGATAAATTTTATGTCGGTAATTTCGGTAACAAAACCTTTGTCTGCCGAATATTTCGACAATATCTCAACCAAATCATACTGCTTTACAAATTCGCCCTTTGAAATAAGTTCCAGCAGTCGTTTGACTATATCCGCGGGATTGTCATTGAAAAGGGCGTTTTTCAGCACATCGTCACGGTTATATAAATCAATATCACGAACCGAAATATTTGGTGAACAATTTGGGCAAAGTGATTTCAACGCGGAACGAAAATCATCTGTTTCCTCGGTAAGTTCTGACGCCGCTTCCAAAAACGCAATGAAAATATTGCTTTTACTGTTTGCCGTATCATCGGATTTTACCTGATACGCGCTTGTTGTTTCCTTACGAGCCAGTATTTTTTGATATTCCGATATTTTCTCTTGCGGCGGAAGATACGATTTCTTTATGTTTGCAACGGTATCACTTATAGCGTTCGCATACACGCGATACAAAAATGTCATATTCTCCTCGCTTACAGGACCGTAAGGCGCAAGAAAATCCAGAGCGTCGTTGAATAAATAGATGTCAGAATACGACTGGCGGGGATCGTATTTGTGCGATACGGATTTCTGATGTATGCGATAGTGGTGAAGTACGGAGTTGTCAATACAAATGCGGTTAGCTTTTCGGAGCCAGGCGAAACAATTGACAGTATCGGCACCATATGCAACACCGGTGTATTTTGACTCTTGTATAGGTGTACTTGTTATAATATCTGTACGGAACAGTTTCGCCCAACCTGCCCTGAAAAAGCAATGATAGTATGAATACGCACTTGCAAAATCCTGCATATCAATAATCAGTTGTTGAGAAACATCTCGGTTTATTATATGTGATGTTTCCTCAAAATGCATTACAGAACCAGTCGAAACAATATCCGAATTTGTTTCTGACGCTACATTTACCAGATGTTCCAGATAATCGGGTTCAAGCCAGTCATCAGCATCAAGTTGCGAAAAATATTTGCCTGTTCCTATCTCTTTTAAAGCGTAATACCATCTGGCAGCTACTTCATTTTGTTCATAACGAACACGTTTAATTCTGGAATCACTCTCAGCGTATTGCTCGATAATCTTTTCTGTTCCGTCATTGCAGCCGTTATCGACAATAATATATTCAAAATCAGAATAAGTCTGTTCCAAAACACTTTTAATACATTTTTCAATATAGTTCCTTGCGTTATACGCTTGTGTAACAACAGTAATTTTCATGTAAATTCCCCTTTATCAGAAGATGTTTAATATTGATAAGTCTACAGCTTTCTGAAATCACAATTATCGGGATCATATCTCAATCTGCTGTTTATGTTTATTTTTAAAATCTGATTGATTTCATCATTATTCAGTTCAAAATCATAAATTTCAGAATTTTCAATAACATGTTTTGAATTTGATGAATTAACAACAGGTATATTGCCGATTTGTTGGTGCCACCTCAATATAATTTGTGCAACACTTTTTTTATATTTCTGAGCTATGGAAACCAATACGGTTTTATTTAAGCGTTGATCCATTCTTCCTGTAGGAGTATATGCCATGACCTGAATATCATTTTCATTGCAATAATTTCTCAGCTCGTCTTGCGTAAATAGAGGGTGGCATTCAAACTGATTAACCATTGGTTTTATATTGGCAGTCGCACCTATTTCTTTCAAATGATGTATATTGCAATTGCAAACACCTATAGCTTTGCAAAGTCCCTCATCATAAAGCTGTTCAAGAACCTTCCAGTTCTTAACATACAAATCTGTAACAGGCCAATGCATCAGATATAGATCAACATACTCCATTCCAAGTTCTGACAAGCTTTTTTCAAAAGCTTCTCTTATATTTCCTTGAAACTGATCTTTATTGCGAAGTTTTGTAATGACGAAAAATTTGTTTCTGTCATATTTTTTTAATACTTTACCAAGAACATATTCCGCTCCGCCATAGGCACGCGAAGTATCAAAGCAACGAATATCGTTTTCCATGGCTGATTTTATTGCTTTAGGTGCTGAAATATCAAGTTTAATTTGGGGTCTGTTCTTTATACAATTTTTCAGCCAATAGTTTGCTCTACGGGCAAAATTAGTTTCACCGTATCTATACAAATAAACTATACTCGTTCCATAACACAAATCGGGAATAGAAACGCCATTATAAAGGTTAAATTCAGGCATAAAATCTTCCTCAATTCTTATTTTGCAGTTATTCCTCTTGTAAAGAATTAAAAAAACCGTCAGAAACAAATAACTTGAAAAAATGATTTCTTTCTCCGCCCAATACGGCATTATCAATTATACAACGGTTATATGGCACAATATCATAAACATTAGCTTCAACAAAATCAAGATGACATTGAGAATCAACAAATGCTTTTTTACCTTTTTCGGAATGTATCATAACAGCGGAAACTCCGTTTTTGGTATCAATATCCGGATATTGTTTTTCAACACCCCAGAAATCCGCAAGGGTTATATCGGTCGTACGTCCGATGCCTTTAAAGCGGCATTGATAACAGCTGTCACGCATATAAAGTGTTGTCTTCGACTTGATATATCCCAACATAAACGGATCGGTTTCACGATCAGCGATATACTCTTGTCCATCTTCAAAAATAATCTTCGTGGCAAAATTATTCCAACCGAAAGTCTTGTTTTTAAACCACACCCGCTTTACTTTTGAACCGTAACGTTCTTCAAGCTCTCGCAGATATGACAAATAAACAAGCGGAGAATTTACACCGCGACAGATAAAATCGCATAAAAACAAGTTTTCATAATCTTTTCCGAGATACGCTTTGAGTCCTGCGCATTGACACGGAGTTCCCGCAAAAAGTAAGGGCTTGCCGTATTTCAACTCTTGCTTTATTTCGCGATACACAAAACCGATTTCACTCTGCACATATTTTGATTGTCTCAGTTGCTCAATGTCTTCGGATTTGCGTATGAGTGCATGCTCGACAAGATGATCTTCTCTGTAACGCGCGCCGACTACCGTACCGCCCTGTTCGATTACAGTACTTGCGAGATGAGTAAAAACACCGCCCGATGTACTGTTAAATCTGATATCTTCATCTTTTGACCAAGCCGCATAACATTCCGGTTCTTTTCCCGTATCTTTATGCTCTTTCAAAACGGGGCATATTTCGGCACATTTTCCGCAATGAACACACTTGGTTTCGTCAATTTCTGGGCAAAGAAAACCTTCCGAATCAGGGAGCATTTTAATAGCGTCAACAGGGCAGCAATTCATACAAGCGGCACAACCCGTACACATATCATGCGGAGTTTGCCGTATTGATTTTATTTCCAAACTACTCCCTCCTTGATTACTTTTGCCGGAACTCCCGCCACCATACAACCGGCGGGAACATCGTCTGTAACAACAGCGCCTGCGGCAATTACCGCGCCGTCGCCTATGGTTACGCCTTTAAGAACAACCGCTCCGTATCCGATTAAAACGTGATTTCCGATAACAACCTTCTTTGGTTCATTAAGTACATCGTCCTTTTCATTTAATATCTTATGATGATCGCTGTCGGTAATGTAGGTATTTCGTCCGATAAATACACCGTCGCCTATGGTTATTGATTTGGCACAGGCAATGTTCCCGCCTGTATTAACATAGCCTTTGCCGAGGTCAAGAACAGCATTTTTCCAGATTTCAATGCTTGCTCCGAAAAACAGCTGAAAACGTCCGTGAACGTTCAACTTGCCGCCGTTTCTGATTTTAAGATAACTTTCGGCTTTGCTCCCTTTGCGCAAATTCGCACCAAGTACCAAATCATCGTTTAAATTTATCTGCGAGTTTTGGGAAATATCGCAAATAACATTACCACAGCAATATATTTTTCCATTTTCAGAAGACACAAACGTCTTTCGATTTAAAATCAAACTTGCAAAAGGACGATAACCTGTTAATTTCATAAAATTCTCCTTTTATAAAATTTTCAACACTTCATCGCTTACCGCTCTTTGTTTTGACAGTTTGACTTTTTCCACCAATACGCTCTTAATATCCGCGCCTTGCGAACACATTCTTGAAAACGTTGAACAAAGCTTATCTCCGTCGAGCGAATCTATATCCAGCACAAAATCACTTTGTCCGAGATCGGCGGATATTCCTCGTGCCTTTGCGCTGTAACCTACCGCGATTGTCGGTACAAAGCTTGACCAGGCGGCTATTGTTGCGTGAGTTCGTGCGGCAACACAATATTCGGCTTTTGAAATAATATACTTATATTCCGCTGCCGAAAGACCTGTCGGAACACGATAAATTCTGCTTTCATCGCCTTTCAGCTGTGATAATGACTCAAAGTCGTTATCAACCGAAACTTCAACGTGCGGTACTAACGCAATATTAAAGTCTGTTTCAGAAATAATTTCATTGATGAGGCTTTGATAAGCGGTTAATACATCGGGATTTTTTCTTATTACCAAAGGACTTAAATTCAGCGTGATATATTTCCCTTGCGGAATTCGCGTTTCTCTCGGTTCAAGAGTGAAAGCAATATCAGCCGTTTGAACGACATTATTAAGACCCATTTCTTTCAGCGCGTTAAACGAAACACTTTCGCGCGCGCATATAAGAGTGTGGGTTCTGAAAACGTCAAGCATTTCCTCGTCAATCATTGACGGCTCAACGGAGCAGCTCCATAAAATACTTTTAGCACCTTTGCTTATCGCCGCGTTATGTATCGCGGCATATCTCTGCCAATTCGGATAACAATAACAATCACCGCCGACGCTCAGACAAATTGTTTCCGAGGTAATACGGTTTATTGTGTCCGCGTACATTTCTTCGTTAGTTATTCCGTTCGGGTTTCTACCGATTATTTCATCGGCGGGAATATTAAACTGTTTGTCTTGTTCGGGAAAATGAGTGGACAGCGTAATTTTGCAGTCGGGAGAGATTTTGCGCAAAAGTTGAATGTCGCATTTTACCGACGCTTCCGAACCGTGATTAAACGCGCCTCCATGAGCGTACAGCAGATAATGTTTCACCGCTTTCACCTACTTTATGTACTTGGTTACCCAATCCTTTTCAAAATCAAGAATTTCGGGACAATTCAGAAAATCGTTTTTATTTGTTGAAAGCACAGATGTCATATGTTCAAGCTGTTCTTGACAATCAATCAAATTAAGCCTGTTAATTTTCTCCACCATAGAAATCATAAACGACCATTCAAAATATCTGAATGTAGCTGCGCTGCTTGGAAAACGCTCCGAGAGCCACTCTGTCCGCGACCTGTAATTTTTCAGATATTCGTCTAGAATTTCAGATGTAATCAACTTGTGATTTGTTGTCCACGCGGAATTGTTTGAATTATGCCTGTAAAACGTATATTTTGGCAATCCGTGATAAGCCACACAATTTGCGTCAGCAATCATTTTATACATTAAAGCTATATCGTCAAATACTCCATCTTCGGGGAACCGATATTTATCTGCAAATGTTCTCTTAAACATTTTGGTCGGAAACGCCACGTTATATTTTTTTCTCCACATCAATTCAATCAATGCTTCTTCGGCGGTCATAATCTTTTTTTCATCTAAGGCTTTATCCGTTGCCCCGCAAATGGATATGTCGGCATTGTTCTCAACTATAAGATTTCGCAGAAACTCAAGAAAATCTGGGTCCGCCCAATCATCATCATCGATAAATGCTACGTAATCGCCTTTTGCCGCGTCAAGAGCGGTATTCCGCCCCGCGCCTATATTCCCGCGTTTGCGGTGGATAACCTTGATACGGCTGTCCTTTTTTGCGTATTTCTCGGCGATATCGCCGCTTTTATCTGTCGAACCGTTGTCAACAATAATAAATTCAAAATCCTTATAGGTCTGCACCAGAATACTTTCAATAGCGCGGCCGACCAGATTTTCGCGGTTGTATGTAAGCATAAGTACGGAAATCATTTAATTGCCTCCTCGCTATTACCACACTTTCCACGGCGCTTTTCCGCTTTGCCACAAGCCTTCAAGACGATTTCTCTCGTTTACGTTATCCATGCACTGCCAGAAACCGTGATGTGAATATGATTTCAATTCGCCCCGCTCCGCAAGCGTTCTCATAGGTTCGTTTTCAAAAACGGTAGCGTCGCCTTCAATCAGATCGATTATCTGGGGTTCAAGCACCATAAAACCCGCGTTGATTTTTGCACCGTCTTCATACTTCTTTTCGCGGAACGCGCGTACTGTGTTATCTCCGCCAATATCCAAAACACCCTTTTGCTGTTCAAGAATAACGGAAGTGAGCGTTGCGAGTTTACCATGCTCTTTGTGAAATTCAACCAGCTTCGATATATCAATATCACACACGCCATCGCCGTATGTCATCATAAATGTTTCGTTGCCGATATAGTTTGTCACGCGCTTTATTCTGCCGCCCGTCATTGTATCCAATCCCGTATCGACAACCGTAACTTTCCACGGCTCGCAATGCTGATCGTGAATAATCATATCGTTTTTGCCGCCGGTAAAATCAAACGTAATATCGCTGTTATGGAGGAAATAATCGGCAAAATACTTTTTTATCATATCCTGTTTATAACCGGCGCAAATAATGAAATCGTTGAAGCCATAATGCGAATAGATCTTCATTATATGCCACAAAATCGGTTTGCCGCCTATTTCAACCATAGGCTTCGGCTTGAACATTGACTCCTCCGTGATACGAGAGCCGTAACCTCCCGCAAGAATTACAACTTTCATATGTCACCTCATTGCAACGTATTGTTGATTTCGTCCTTTAACTTTTCAATATCCTCGTCATTGGGATTGATACCCTGATATTCTTTCAACAGACTTCGCGCCTCGGAAATGTTCCGCGCGTTTATCAGGTCGCGGATATTCTGCTTAACCTGAACGGCAAGCCGTTCAAATTCGGGATTTACAGCGTTATTTTTGAATGCGTCCTTGTTCTCCTCTTTGTATGCGTCAACTATCGGCACAAGATCCTCGACAACGCCTTTAAGTTCGCGGATGTCGCTCATAAACTGCTTGTGATTTCCCGCTTTCTTATCAGAAACAACATTGTTTACCAACAGTGCCGCGCGGATATCTCCGGGCAAGGAACCGTTGTCATGGTGGGAATTGTACCATTTCAAGCCCAAATCGCCGTACATCTCAAAAATCCGTGATATTTCGTGATTGTTGTCCAATGCTCTCAGCATTACCCAGCCATAAAGGCTTGTGGCGTTTACCATACCCTCGCTTGAAATATTGCTTGTGTTGTAATTTTGGAACAGTTCAAAACCGTTCGGGAAATAGTTCATTAAAAGCTGAACCGCTCTGTCGGCGAAAAAGTCATTCGTGAGCAAAAACGGCGTTATGTCCTCTTGCTTTTCAAGCAGAATGTACAGCATATCCTCGCTGTTTTCCGAACCGTTCTTCTCGAGAAACGTTTTGATAAGCTCAGTGTTTGCACTGTCGTGTTCAAAGTATTCGCGGTAAATCGGCATAAGCTCGGACGGTAGACCGCTCAACTGTGCCAGCTGCTTTAGCAGTACGGAATGATTTTCGGGTGATGTCTTGAAAATCTGACGGCGGATAGCGGTAAGAAGATAGTTTTTCCCGAAATCATCAAGCTGTCTGTATAATTCGTCGAATTTCTTATACCCGACATTCTCCATTATTTCAATGCGAATGTTCAGGTGGTTTATCATAAAGTCGTGGTCGTCAAAATACTTTTCAAGCGGAATCGCCTTTGTGTAATCGTCCGCGAGAGCAAATTTCTTTTCCTGATAGCAGCAGCGGAACAAAATATCAAACGCGGCTTTTACTATTGATAGATTTGACCTAAAGTTATCCATCATTAAGTCAACCGTATTCAACTTGTTTTGCGTGTATTTTTTATATAGATTAGCGAACGCAATCAAATCTGAAATAGCATCATTATATTTTGTTTCCCTATAATAAGCATAACCACGTGAAAAGAATATAAAACAGTCAGATGCCAACTCTGAAGTATGAGATGGATTTTTGTTGATATCAAAATAATCTTGAGCAGTTTCAATTATTTCTTGATATTTTTCTTGTTTAATTAGCAGTTCGATTTTATGGGAATAATATGTTGTTATACCTATACGTTTGTGATTGAGTTTTTCCAAACCCATATTAACGTATTCAAGAGCTTTTTCGTCTTCATCAATTATTTCGTAACAATCTGCTATTTCATCGTAAATATTAAAATTTCGTTCAGTAATGTTTTCATCATCAAGTTCTCCAAACAAATACTCCAAATTTCTTTTGTTTTTTTCGCGGGCAAGTTCGGTAATAGCACCGTTATCCGAATATAAATATCCGAAGTGGTCAGCTATAAGATTAAGGAACTTTATTGGAGCACGAAAAGGTGTAAATGTTTCATGAATTCTGCCTTGAAATTTAATTTCGCCATCATTTGAAACAAGTCTTTGAGATCTAATATCAGAAAAATAATTCATATTAGATATATCAGTATATGATCTAACAATATATGTTGCCGAATTATATTTCCTATACTCACCCGATTTAAAGAAATGAATTATATCTGAACAATCCTGTAAAATTTCATCCGCGTCAATAAACATAAACCACTCGCCTTTTGCTCTTTCAAGAGTGGAGTTACGAGCGGCGGCAAAATCGTTTATCCATTCAAAATGAAACACATTATCCGTAAATTTCTTTGCAATCTCAACAGTATTATCCGTTGAACCTGTATCAGCAATAATAAGCTCGCTGTCAAGCTCATTAAGTATAGGCTGCAAAGCTGTTAAACACTTCTCCAGATACTTTTCCTCATTTTTTACAATCATTCCAATTGACAGTACCATAATATCCTCCTTGAAAATATGATATTCTCACAAAAACGCCCTCCCCTTGCGGAGAGGGCGCAATTGTCAAACTATCATGCCGCTAAGCCGCTCTGATTCCCGGGATCAATGCGAAAAGCGGAAATTTTGAAGCTGTGTTGGCAATTAGCCGAGGAGCTGCAGAATGGACTGCGGCTGCTGATTTGCCTGAGCGAGCATAGACTGAGCTGCCTGCTGCAGAATGTTGTACTTGGTGTAGTTCATCATTTCGTTAGCCATATCGGTATCGCGAATGTTGGACTCAGCTTCAGACAGGTTGGTAGAAGTTGTAGTCAGGTTGTCGATCTTGTGCTCAAGTCTGTTCTGCATAGCACCGAATGTAGCACGAACCATAGAGGTCTTGTTGATAGCGTTATCGATGTGGTCGATAGCTTCGTTAGCCTTCTCAGCAGTTACGAGAGAGAGCTGTGCAGTACCAAGACCGCGAGCGGAGATATCGAGGTCAGCGTTCAGATCGCCGATACCGCTTGTGGTGTAAGAGAACGTAAAGTCAACAGCGTCCTTGGAACGTGCGCCTGTCTGGAGCGTAATGCTGTTGGAGTATGTAAGATTACGTCTGCCATGCTCAAATGCATCAGAAACAGATACGCCCTTGGAAACCTTAATATTACCAACAGTATTGCCAGCTTTATCTGTAACAGCGCCATTTGCTCCTACTTGATATTCTTGTGCAATTTTAACATTACCGGCTTTAGTAGCAGTGGGGTTAGTAATGGTGATTGTTGCACCGTTGACACCTGTTACAGTAGTACCCTTGCTGTCAACCAAAGTCCAGTTACCAGTTGCAGGCTTTTTAAATTCAAAAGTCTGACCATAAATTGTAATTTTGCTAGTGTCTTCGTTAACTGCAAGATTAGTTTCTGCAGAAATCTTACCAGCACTTACAACACCTTTAGACGTTGAAATACCTGTCGTTGTCTTATATGCGGTATCGCCAACCTTTAATGTTGCGGTAGCAGAGGCAGCCTCCTTGCCATTATCCAACAATCCACCCTTGAGTTTAATGCTAACGCCGTCAACGTTAATCATACCGTTACCGCCTTGATCAACGTAGCCATTTACGCCGCCTTTATAAGTAACAGCAGAAGAAGTGTCGTCAACACTGTTTGTTGCAACAACAGGCTTGCCCGCAACAGTTGAATTATTTGTAGCAACAGAACCGTCAGCCATTGTACCGCCGTTCAGAGCAACACGACCGTTGAAGTCGGTGTCTGCGATCTGGTTCAATTCGTCGTTCAACTGATCGAACTCGAGCTGAATAGCGTCACGGTCTGTGGTGTTGTCGTATGTGCCGTTAGCAGATTCGGAAGCGAGTTCCTTCATTCTTTGCAGAATGTTGTGAGTTTCCTGAGCAGCACCCTCGTAAGTCTGGATCATATTGATACCGTCCTGAGAGTTACGAACTGCCTGGTTCAGACCACGGATCTGGGATCTCATCTTCTCGGAAATTGCCAAACCTGCTGCGTCATCGCCTGCACGGTTGATTCTGTAACCGGAAGCAAGTTTTTCAGAAGACTTTTTAAGACCTGCAACGTTAGTGTTGAGCTTGTTGTACGCGGTCAACGCGTTTAAGTTATGTTGTACTACCATTCCCATAATAATATCCTCCTTGAATTTGGTTGCCCCGTTTTTTCGGAATCTTTCCGAGGGGCTTAAAAGTAATTGGTTTGCCTTGTGTCGACCCAAGGACTTTCAGCTTTTCAGCTGTCACGTATATATTATCGGACAAGTTTTACAAAACTTTAGCTTTTTTTGAAAATTTTTTGTAATTTTTTTAAAAAAATTACAAAAAGCTACGAATTACGGCATAAAAAGCGATAACAAAGCCATAAATCCAAGGAACCCAATATTCGCCGCAGTGAAAAAACCGAGATATTTCAGTTTCGCTGATTTGTTTTCACCGCACACATACTTGTACGAAATAAGGCTTGCCATAGAAGCGATAAGCGTACCCAAACCGCCGATATTCGTGCCTATTATCAGCGCGCGGAGGTTTTCCGTGAAGCCCGACAGCAACAAAGCCGCAGGGACGTTGCTTATTACTTGACTTGAAATAACAGTCGCTGCGATTTCGTTTCCCGAAATCACGCTTTCGATAAAATCGCGGAAAACGTCTATTCTGCCCATATTTCCCACGAACACGAAAAATCCCACGAACGTAAACAGCAACGAATAATCGACTTTTTTGAAAACCGCTCTATCGAAAATCAGCAGATACAGCGCGGTCAGCGCAAGCGTGGCATAATACGGCACAATGTGCGCGACCGTCATCAAACACACCACAAACAATGCTATGTAGCCTATAAGCTTTTTCTTGTCCGAAAGCGGTTTCCGTTCGCCGAAATCGACAGTCGGCGCGGATTTTTCCTTGCGACAGAGAATGACGTTCCACACGGCGAGCAGGGCGAACGCAAGCACGGAATATGGGAGCATAATCAACAAAAAATCGCCTATGTCCATATTTGCTTTGCCGTACAAATAGAGGTTCTGCGGGTTGCCGATTGGAGTGAGCATACTCCCGAGATTGGCGGCGATTGTCTGCATTGTAACTATCGGTATCAGCCACTTGTCACGGACTTTCTCGCCGAGCATGCGCAAAATAACCACGGTTAGCGGCACGAAAGTTATCAACGCCACGTCGTTTGTGATGAACATACTGAAAACAAAGCACAGTACCCACAGTATGAATACCACAGCTTTGAACGATTTCACCCGTTCAAGCAACCGCCTCGCGAACGTATCAAAAACGCCGATTTTCCGCAAACCCGCCATAACCGCCATAAGGCAGAACAAAATCGCAAGCGTTCGGGAATCGATATAGCCTATATAATGACTGTCGGGCGGCACGAAAAAGCACGATATCGCCGCCAAAACCAATGCCGCGAACAGAACGGTTTCCTTTTTGATGAAGTTTGATATATAATGTATGACTTTCATAATCGCTCCCGATATTTTTTTCTGACAATATTATACATTATATTACAACAAAAATCAAGCGTCAATTACATCAAAAAAATTACAGCTTTTTTGCTTTTTGCTATTATAATAATGTAGAAGATAATGCAAAAGTCACAAACTAAATCTCACATGGTATGACGAAATCTGTGGGACATCATTTCATAAATATGCAATAACTACTTTTTGTAGTTTTCATATTTTGCACAAAATCAACAGTATTTCCATATTATAGAATGGATTTTTGCAAGAAAACGTAAAAATTCTTTCAAAAATTAAAATTATTTGCAATTTTTCTATTGACAGCTTGCAGAAATAGTCGTATAATGTGCTTGTAAAGAGAAAGAAAAACAAGCGTAAAGATGGGAGTGGACAGCAATGATACGTTTGGAAGATGTGCATAAGAGCTTTGGAGATCTTGAAGTTCTCAAAGGCATCAACTTGCACGTTAAAGAGGGAGAAAAACTTGTAATCATAGGTCCGAGCGGTTCGGGAAAAAGCACGCTTATCCGCTGTATGAATTATCTCGAAGAACCGACTTCGGGCAAAGTATATATACACAATCACCTGATGTCGAGAAAACGGAGAGCTTTTATAAACAAAATTCACTCGTCAATGGTTTTCCAGCAGTTCAATCTCTATCCGCATATGACTGTTCTCGACAACTTAACGCTCGCTCCGATGAAGCTGAAAAAAGTCCCTCGCAAAGAGGCGGAGGAGCTTGGAATGATGTACCTAAAAAGAGTAGGGCTTGAAGAAAAAGCGCACGTTTATCCGACAACGCTTTCGGGCGGTCAACAGCAGCGTATCGCAATTGCAAGAGCTTTGACTATGCAAAACCGCGTCATCTTCTTTGACGAACCCACATCCGCACTCGACCCCGAAATGGTTCAGGAAGTGCTTGACGTTATGGTGGAGCTTTCTCACGAGAAAAACTTCACAATGGTTATTGTAACTCACGAAATGGGCTTCGCACGAGAAGTCGCCGACAGAATTGTTTTCGTTGACGGCGGTCAGATTATTGAAGAGGGAACTCCCGAACATTTCTTCACAAATCCGACCAACGAAAGAACGAAAGCGTTCCTCAGCAAAATAATCAGATAATCCGCCGTTTTCGGCTGATATATAAAAAGAAATAAAAAAAGAAAGAAAGGGTTAAAACTATGAAATTAAAAAAACTATTCGCGGCTGCAATGGCGGCTGCAATGTCATTCTCGCTTGTCGCTTGCTCAAGCAACTCAACATCCTCCACGACTGATTCTTCAAAGTCTTCCGCTCCCGCGTCTTCGGCGGCGTCAACAACAAATACGGCGTCTTCCTCGACAGATACCACTCCTGCGGGCGGCACTTTGAAAGTAGGCGTTAAGGACGCCGTAATCGGATTCGGTTACAAAGACCCCGCGACAGGCGAATACAGCGGTCTTGAAATCGAACTCGCAAAGAAAATCGCGGACAGCCTCGGTTATGAGGACGTTGAGTTCACAACCGTAACCGCCGCTACAAGAACGGAATTGCTTGATTCCGGCGACCTTGACTGTGTAATCGCAACATTCACAATCACCGATGAAAGAAAGAAGAGCTGGGACTTCTCAACGCCTTATTACACCGACGCAGTAACCGTTTTGGTTGAAAAGGCTGACGGTATCACGGATTTGAGCGGTCTTGTAGGCAAGAAAATCGGCGTTTCAACAGGTTCAACGTCCGCGTATGCTTTGGTAAAGACAATGTCCGAAAAAGGCTTGCTCGGTGATTATAAACTTCCTGAGGATTCCAAGTCGTTCGACATTTCTTCTTTCAACGAAAAAGGCACTACATTTGAACAGTACGGCGATTATCCCGCGATTTCAAACGCTATGACAGCAGGCACGGTTGACGCATTCTGCGTTGATAAGTCCATTCTCGCGACTTACAAAAGCGATGACCGCGATTATATCACCGACCAGTTCAGCCCGCAGGATTACGGCGTAGCTACAAAGAAAGATTCTCCGTTGTCCGCAAAGATTGACGAGCTTATCAAGGGTTGGCTCTCTGACGGCACAATCGACGGTCTGAAAGCTCAATTCAATCTTGACTGATTAAACTAAAATATACAACAAATGGCGGCAGCAAAAGCAGCTACCGCCATTTTATTTAAATCTGAGAGGCGGGATTTTATGTTTGACGCGGAAAAATGGTCTCTTGTCTGGACGCACAGGCAGACTTTCATTGACGGTACAATTTCAACGTTGCTTATGGCACTTTTCGGACTGATACTTGCGCTTGTAATCGGAATTGTTATCGGTTTTATGGCAACAAGCCACAAAAAAGCACTTAGAGCGATTGCGCGAGTATATGTGGAAATAATTCAGAACACACCGGTTATGCTGCAAGCGCTGTTTCTGTTCTACGCTGTGACTTTCGCGGGCGTAAACGGTTTTTCGCCGCTGATGTGCGGTATTATCGCTTTAGGAATTTATCACGGCGCGTATATTTCGGAAGTTATTCGCATGGGAATACAATCCGTTCCGAAAGGACAATCCGAGGCGGCGTATTCGCAGGGTTTTGGACAAATCGCCACAATGTTCTACATTGTTCTGCCTCAGACATTTAAAATCATTCTTCCCCCGATGGTAAACCAAGTGGTGAACCTTATCAAAAACACTTCGTGTATGTTTTTGGCGGGCGGCGCGGTTGATCTGATTTCCCGCACAAATGCTTTCGCAGTAGGCGAAGGCACAGGCTCCGCCGCGGGTCAAGGATACATAATCGGCGGCGTGATATTCTTTATCATATGTTTCCCGCTTTCTATGATAGCGTCCCATTGGGAGAAAAAGCTAAAACAAAAAGATATTCAGCCCGTTAAAGTCCGTAAAAAGCCCGACGACATCACGGACGCGGAACTTGAAGAGATAATAAGAGAAAAAGGAGGCGAGCACTGATGGAACAATTTATGGGCAGTCTTAAGATGATAACCAACGGGAACGTGCTTCTTTACATTCTTAAAGGCGCGGGTTTCACGATTGGTATCGCGTTTTTCGCAGTAGTACTCGGAATTGTTATCGGAACGGTGCTTGCTCTCGCGAGAAATTACTGCACAAAAGGTCCGCTTAATATTTTCCGTTATATTTCGATAGCGTATATCGAAATTTTCAGAAACACTCCTCTTATGCTGTGGATTTTTATTGGACTTGTTTTTTTCCCGTCAATCGAATTTCCCGTTAAATTCGCGAAATTTTTCGGGCTGTCTAGAACGGAACTCGCTGTGCTTTTCAAAGCAATTATCGCTTTGGTATTGTTCACCTCTTCGGTAATTGCCGAAATCGTTCGCGGCGGATTGAATTCAATCGCCAAAGGACAGTTTGAGGCGGCATATTCGCAGGGGTTCAACTTCATACAAACGCTGAGACTGATTATATTGCCCCAAACTTTCAGAAATATTGTTCCTACCTTGTTGAGCCAAGTTATAACAACGATTAAGGATACTTCCTACATCGCGAATATAGCGATAGTGGAACTTATGGGACGTACTTTCCAACTTATTCAAAACTCCAAAGTATATACGGGAATGTCCACGCAAAACGTTTCGGACGTATTCGTTTTGTGCGGGGTTGCCTGCATAATTTATTTCGCAATAAACTTTACCCTTTCTTGTATTGTTCGCCATATGCAGAAACCGAAAAAACGCCGTGTTCAGGTTGCCGCGGCAAATTAAAAAAAGTATTTGGGATTGTGAAATCGTCGTTTTTCGGAGTTGAAAAACAGACGGCGATTTCTCGACAAAAGGGGATACGTTCGTGTATCCCTTTTGTTGTGTGGGGGTATTATGAAAATTTGGATAAACGCTCCGTTTTCGGTTGAAAACACGGAGTTAATCAAAAAATCCGCTTTAAACTGCGAAATTTTCACAGATACGGAAAACGTTGACGGCGCGGACATAATAATCGGGCAATTTCCGAAAAAATACGATTGCTCGCATTTGAAACTTTTGCAGTCAACTAACGCAGGCGTGGAAAAACTGCTGAATACCGTTCCCGAAAACGTTGTTATTACAAACGCGACAGGCGCATTCGGCGAGGTTATAGCCGAATACACGTTGGCGGGGTTGCTCACTCTGAGCCGCAACCTGTTTCAATATCGCGAAAATCAGAAAAAGCATTTGTGGAAAAGCGTTGACGGCGGATTTTTGCTGCTCGGCAAAACCGCGATTATTCTCGGCTGCGGCAATATCGGACGTAACATAGCGCTCAGGCTGAACGCGTTCGGAGTGCATACCGTCGGGATAAGGAAAAATCCCGTTGCGACTGCGGGATTTGACGAGGTTTACGGTTCGGAAAAGCTCGATATTCTTTTGCCGGCAGCAGATTTTATTATTTGCTGTTTGCCCGCTACTCCTCTTACCGATAAAATGCTCGGTGAAAACCAATTCAAGCTGATCAAACAAGGCGTAGTGCTTGTCAATGTCGGGCGCGGTTCGGTTGTTGACGAGAAATCGCTTGAAAACGCGCTTTTATGCGGAAAACTTTCGGGCGCGGTGCTCGATGTTTTTGAAAGCGAACCTCTCCCCGAAAACTCTCCGCTGTGGGATATGGAAAACGTTTTGATAACTCCGCACATTTCGGGACCGTCATTCGGGCGGTTCAAGGAAGTTGAGCGTAAAATTGCGGAAATATGCGCCGAAAACGTAAAGCGTTACTTGAATGGAACACCGCTACTGAACATTGTCATCCGGAAATCGGGTTACGCCGAAAGAGGTGCGGATAATGCCTGAAATCAACCTTCTGACGTTTCTTATTGTTTGCCCGCTTGTGGGACTTGCGGGTTTCGTTGACGCGATAGCGGGCGGCGGAGGATTTATTTCACTGCCCGCGTATCTTATTGCGGGTATTCCTCCGATAAACGCAATCGGCACAAACAAGGTAAGTTCCGCTATGGGAACAACGATCGCAACAATCCGGTACGGCAAATTGGGCTACATAAACGTTCGCAGTACCGTCCCCGCGATACTGTTCGCGCTTGCGGGTTCGTGGCTTGGGGCAATGCTCGCTGTGCAGGTTTCCTCCGATATTCTTAAAATCGTGATGTTGGTTTTATTGCCTGTTATGGCGTTTTTCGTTATGCGCAGTAAACGTCTTACTAATAACTCTCCCGAAAACGAATATCCGCAAAGAAAAACAACGTTAATCACTATGGCAATTGCCTTTCCGATCGGAATATACGATGGATTTTACGGTCCGGGTGCAGGAACACTTTTAATGATGTTGCTTATCGGAATTGCCCATTATTCGCTCAACAAGGCCGCGGGAACAACCAAAGTAATAAACCTTAGCACGAATATCGCGGCGCTTTTCACCTATCTTTTCAGCGGGAAAGTGATTTTGGTTCTTGGAATAACCGCGGGGTTGTTCAATATCGCGGGAGCGTATCTCGGAACGAAGTTCTTTTCGGAAAAGGGCGCGGCAATCGCCAAACCTATGATAATAACTGTGCTTTGTATTTTCTTTGTCAAAGTAATCGGGGAACTCATCGGTATTTTATAACGAATAATCCCGCCGAACAATTTTTGTCCGACGGGATTTTACTATTCAGTTTAAGCAAACGTTTTCCGCTTACTTTTTCTTTTTGTGGGAAATAATCATTGCCGCACCCGAAATCAGTGCCGCGCCAAAAACCATCGTGACGCCCGTTGACGGATTCTGTTCGTCTGTTGAAACATTATCCGCCTTTCCGTGGTCGTGGTCGTCGAGGACAATAACGTACTCCGAAGCGTGGGTGAACGTCAAGTCCGCCGTGCCGTTCGAGCCGATTTTGTCGGAGCAAACAAACTCCGTCTTTTCGCTATCGTCATTGTAGTAGTACAAGTTCGCGAACAAGCCTTGGTTCTTTTCGCCCATTTCAACTGTGAGTACCGCTGTAAAGCCGAACTCGCCATTGTGAGCAAGCGTAACCGTGATATACTCACACTCGCCCGTAAGCGCGTTGACAACTTTCACAGGAATTGTTGTATTCCGATTTACGCCCATATCAACGTCTTTCGGGTCTGTTACGGATTTACCGTTGATCGTCCAAACAAAGCCGTTGCCCATATCGAGAACAAGGTTAATATCCTTGCCCGCAATGTCGCTTATGATATTTTCGGGAAGTTCGGTCGTGCCGTTCATATCGACTGTTATTGTGTCACCGTCGTGGGATTTTTCGATTACGTCCTTGATTGCTTCCCAACCTATTTTACCGTTATCGCCTTTGATTTGCGGTTCGTTGCCGGTGGTCGGGGTAAGTTTCGGGGAGATTTCATAACCGCAAACCGTGCAGATTTCCGCGTGTTCCGTTGTTGCCGCGCCGCCAGAAACGTGCGCTTTCTTTTCGGAAGTCGCGCCGCAAACCTCGCACTCTTGCCAATGTCCGTCCTTGTCGGACTTATACTTTTCAGCCCACTTATGACCTGTTGCGGGAATAGTCTTTTGTGTGCGGGAAATTTCATCCTTGCAAACCGTGCAGTAAACAACTTCGTCATAAGAGCCGTCATCCGTGCAAGTAGCCGCGACCTCGTTTCCTTTTACAGGCTCGGCGGGTGTATGTGCCGCCAACTCGCCGTACTCTTCGCCGCAGTATTCGCAGATTGCCTTGTCCTTGCAGGTAGCAGTTCCACCGCTATGTCCGGAAATTTTGGTTTCACAAATGTCGCAAATGTGGTCTTTGTCTGTGTCCTTATGCTCACTGTTTATTGTAACGGTCTTGTTTTCGGCAAATACAAATCCGTCGGCTGTTTGCGCCATTACAACTACTCCGAAGCCGGTTTCACCTTTTGCATAGGAGTCCGATGACATAGTTCCAACCATTTCGCCGTCTTCTATAGTCGGCTCTATGCCTGAATTGCCAATACGTTCAAAGTCGTAACCCCATGTAACATTTGTTACGCCCTCGGGAACAGTTATGACAAATCTATAATCCTGTGTTTTGCAAACCACATCCGCACCGCTTATTGTAATAGCAGGGATATCCTTTTTAGCGGTTTCATCACCACAGTATTGACACTTCTGCCAGTACTGTCCGTTTTTGCTCTTCCATTCGTAGGTGTGTCCGTTATTGACTGTTACGAATACCTGTGCGGTGTTGCCCGCATTGTCTGTAGCAACAACAGTTACTGTACCAACCCCTTTTGCAAGGGTATATTTATTGTTAGCATCTGCTGTTAATTCAACACCGTTTGCCGTTACACTTGTAACACCAACATTATCAGTAACATCAAATTCTACTGTATCGCAATATGTTTTGTTGTTTTCCAGCCCTGTGATAACAGGCTTTTCAATATCCTTCCACAGGGCGGTCAGGCGGCCAACGCCAGCGGAGACAGTGTCTCCCGGCTCGTAGAAGTTGCCGCTACTGTCCTGCCACTTGAAGTAGGTGCATTCGTTTCCATCCGGGCGGGTCACGTCCGTGTCGCTGGGGAGGGTAACATTGAAGTCGGACTTCACCGCCAAATTGACCGTCCCGGTGATGGAGCCGATGGAGCCGCCGTTCAG
>JALEQE010000033.1 GCA_022766825.1 Oscillospiraceae bacterium
AGATTTATAGTGCGTTCGCCTTTTTGTGCGGCACGTCCTGTGCCGCTTGGGCGAACGCCTTCCGACTTCGTGTCGGCGGCAGATTGTACAAATTGAGCGCAGGCGGGCTGGTCTGTCGGTCAGCCCCTCTGGCACTGCGTGACACCTCCCCCAGCAGGGGGAGACACGCCCGTCAAGCGAAATTTTGTGCACGCATTATGCGCTTCGCGCAAAACGCTATGACGGAAAATATGCAAGCAAGATGCGCAAACACGATGTTTGCGTTGTTGCCCCAAAAGTGCGGCAAGGACGCCGCACAACAGAGGGCAACTGACGACAAAGCCGTAAGGCGTTCTTTGTGCGGTGTTGCCTAAAAAATAAAACGGGTGTAGACGCTTTACCTGAACTTTTCGCGCCTGTTCTTATGCGAAATAAAACCGTTGATTGAAAGTCCGACAGAAAAAGGAGACGAATAAAATGTCAATTTGCGATGACTGCGCCAATTATGTTTACGACGAGGAATACGAGTGCTACACTTGCCTTGTGAACCTTGACGAGGACGAGATGTATCGTTTCCTTAAAGGTACGAACGACACCTGCCCTTATTTTGACAGCGACGACGAATACTATCTCGCAAGAAAACAATGACAACATTTCAATGCACCTTTTCACAGAGCATTGAAACGGAAATGTATTATCAAACTTAAAACAACACCGCATAATTAACGGCTAACGCTTTTGCCTTTAATTGTGCGGTGTTGCTTTATTTGTTTTCAAAATGGTTTTCATAATCCGACAAAACACAGTCCACATACCATCCTTGTATATGTTGACATATTTTGTGTAATTCGTCAATTGACAAATTTGTTTAACAGCTGTAAAATAATAACTAATGTTAAACAGAACGGAGGATGAGATTTTGAAATACATTCTGAAACTGTTGACGAAATACAAGCCATTTGCAGAAAGACGTGTTTCAAGCGAGAAATACGGTCGGTTTCTTACGAATTTACAGCAGTTTTTGAATTTAAACCCCGTGGTTGTATCGGGAGTAAACGCAAGCCGCTCGGAACTTGCGGTAATTTTTCAAGCGCTTGATTTTTATGCGGAAAACGGCGAATATATTACCGTCGCGGAAACGGCACGCTTAACGGACAGCGCAATGCCCGCGGTTTCGCGAACATTGCGTTCTCTATCCCAAAAAGGGTATATTAAACGAATTTTGGACGAGAACGACCGCCGCTCCGTTCGGATAGCCGCCACGGAAAAGGGCAAAAAAACGCTTGATGATTTTATTAAATCCGTGGTTTCCATTATTGACACGGCAATGGAGGAATTTACCGACGAGGAGCTTTCCTCAATGATTGAGTATCACGGGCGGTTTGTAAATGCGCTGACCAAAGCGACGAAAGGAGAACAGGATGCTGGAGATAAAAAACATAACAAAGGACTATAAAACGGGTTCGGAAACGGTTCACGCCCTGCGCGGGGTTTCCATAGCGTTCCGCGACAACGAACTTGTGGCTATTCTCGGACACTCGGGCTGCGGCAAAACAACGTTGCTGAACATTATCGGAGGTCTTGACCGCTACACAAGCGGCGACCTTATCATCAACGGACGTTCCACGACAGAATACAAAGACAGAGATTGGGATACTTACCGCAACCACTCCATAGGCTTTATTTTCCAAAGCTATAACCTCATACCGCATCAGAGCGTACTTTCCAACGTTGAACTTGCGCTTACGCTGTCGGGCGTTCCGAAAGCGGAACGCTGCCGCCGCGCAAAAGAGGCTCTCGAAAAAGTAGGGCTCGGCGATCAACTGCACAAACGCCCGAATCAGATGTCGGGCGGTCAAATGCAGCGTGTCGCAATCGCCCGTGCGCTTGTAAACGACCCTGATATTCTGCTTGCCGACGAACCGACAGGCGCGCTTGACAGCGAAACTTCCATTCAGATAATGGAGCTTATCAAGGAAATCGCGAAAGACCGCCTTGTAATTATGGTAACGCACAACCCCGACCTCGCGCGGGATTACGCGACAAGAACCGTGCGCCTGATTGACGGTGAAATAAAAAGCGACTCAAATCCGTTTGACCCGAACTCTGAGGAATTGAAAGAAGCTCCCGAAAAGGTGGAGAAAAAATCCGCCGACAAATCGTCAAAGTCAAAGAAAACGAAAATGGGATTTCTCACGGCTTTGTCGTTGTCGAAAAACAACCTGCTCACCAAAAAAGGCAGAACGTTTCTCACATCTTTCGCAGGAAGTATCGGAATAATCGGAATTGCGCTTATTTTGTCGCTTTCCAACGGCGTTCAGGAATACATAAACAGCGTGGAACGTTCAACGCTGGCGTCTTACCCCGTTCAGCTTGACAGCGAAACGGTAAATTATAAGGATATGATGTCGTCAATGATGAATGTTCACAATGAAAAAGAAAACGAAAAGCGGGAACCGGACCGAATCTACACAAACGATATGTCAACAAGTATGATGAAGTCTATGCTGTCGGAAGTAAAAAAGAATGATCTCACCGCGTTTATGGAAGAATTTAAAAACGACAGCACGGTTATGGAAGACGTACGCGAGATAAAATACAGCTATGATTCCAAACTATATGTTTATACTCACGACCTTAACAATAATCTGATCCGCGTCAATCCGTCAACAATAATGCAGACAGCTATGGGCGGCGAAACGGCGCAGTCTGTTGAGGGAATGTGGAACACAGCGTCAACGCTGACGGGAATTGATATGTCCTCACGCGTAAACTGCTTTGAGCAGCTGTTATCCAACGATGTCACCGCTGATAATTACGAAACGCTCGCGGGCAGACTTCCCGAGAATTATGACGAAGTCGTTGTTATTGTAAGCGACAAAAACGAAATATCCAATCTCACGCTGTACACCCTCGGACTTCTCGACCAGCAGGAGCTTTCCGATATGATGGAACACGTTATGAAAGGCGAATCGTGGGAATCACAGTCAACCAAAGAAAGTTTCAGCTATGACGACCTTCTCGGAATGAAATTTACAATGCTGACCGCGCCGGATTTGTTCCAAAAGAACGACAAGGGCGGATATGACGATATGAGCGGCGACAAGGATTATATGGAAAACGCACTCAAAAACGGTACGGAACTGAAGGTTGTCGGTATCATCAAACCGAGCGGCGACAGCATTATCTCAACATCGTCAATGGGCGGTATCGGCTACACTGCCGCGCTTACAGAATATATGATAAACAAGACCAATGACAGCGAACTTGTCAAGCTGCAAAAAGACAATCCCGACACGGATATTTTCACGGGCATAAAATTCCCGCAAAAAGACGAAAAGCCCCAAGAACCTATGACGCAGGAAGAGGCAATGCAGAAACTCACGGAATTGATGAGTTCCGAACAGATTGCGCAAATTTTCCAAACGGTCATGCAGACTTTGACGCCGGAACAGCAGCTTGAAATAATGCAGCTACCTCAGGAACAGCAATTTGCGAAAATGACGGAGCTTGCCGAGCCGACAAAATTGTCCGGCGCGTTTATGAGCGCAATAACAGCCGAGCAAATGCAGATGTTGCAGGAAATGACGAAAGAACCGGAGACAACCGAGGCGACATATGAAAAAAATATGGCGATACTCGGCGAGGCGGATTTGACAAAACCCAGTGGCATTTCGATATATGCAAAGGACTTTGACGGAAAAGAAAACATCTCTCAGTTCATAAGCGACTATAACAAGAAAATGGCCGACGAGGACAAGGAAGACAAAGAAATAAATTACACGGATTATGTCGGAATGATGATTTCTTCCGTTTCGGATATAGTCAATGCGATTTCGTATATTCTTATTGCGTTCGTTGCAATTTCGCTTGTCGTATCATCGATTATGATAGGCATTATAACGTATATCTCTGTTCTCGAACGTACAAAGGAAATCGGCATACTCCGCGCAATAGGCGCGTCAAAAGGAAATATTTCCAGTGTGTTCAACGCTGAAACGCTTATCGTGGGATTCTCGGCGGGTGTTATCGGCATACTCGTGACCGTCCTGCTGAATTTCCCGATAAATTCTATAATAGTAAAGCTTACGGGCATTGAAAATATGTCGAAGCTGCCGCCCGTTGCGGGACTTATCCTTGTTGCGATCAGTATGGTGCTTACGCTTATTGCGGGACTTGTTCCGGCAAGCATCGCGGCAAAGAAAGATCCTGTAAACGCGCTCAGAACCGAATAATACTACTGTTTCCGCATATACAGCCAAACCTCCCTTATTCTCTGAGGGAGGTTTTTGCGTTGGAAACATTGACATTTTATGCCTGTTGTGATATAATCAAAGTATAAAAAAGCGAAAACGCAGGTTTAAGGAGACCGGCTATGAAAAGTCAATAGGCAAAATAGCCAAAAATTAGGAAGCAATTTCGGCAGGCTTGAAAGGCACATTGTCACGAAGAAGTTTAAAAAGCACACGAACAAGCTTGTGAGCAACGTGACCAAGAGCACCAT
>JALEQE010000044.1 GCA_022766825.1 Oscillospiraceae bacterium
CCGAATATCCTTGCTCATTGCAATGAGTATTTTTCGGATATTCTCCGCCTGCTGTTCCTCTTTACTGTTAAGCGGGACTTGTCCGATTTTCGTCACGCCGTCAACCAAAACGGCAACATCTTCACCGAACTGCTTTCTGATTTCGTCAAGCGTTGTATCCGTATCCTCGACGACATCGTGCAGGAGCGCCGCGCAAATTGTGTCGGTATCCATACAGTAATCCAACAGTATGTTTGCCACGGACAGCGGGTGGGTGATGTACTTTTCTCCCGAAGAGCGCATCTGCCCTTCGTGCGCTGCGTCAGCCAGTTTGTAGGCGCGCATTATTTTTTCGGTATCATAACGCTTGTCGATAGTGTTTATTTTGTCCATAAGCTTTTCAATAGTTATGGTTTCCATTTCGGTACATCACACCTTTATAATAAAATTTATGCCAACTGCTTTTTCAGTTCGGCGATAAGTCCGCTTTGGAACAGGTCGCGTTTTTCTTTGACGGGAACTACCGTCGGGGCGCCGTTTGTGTATTTTATCATACCCGCTTCGTCAAAAGCGTCCAGCGTTATTCTCAGCATACAGTAATTCACCGTGCCGTTGAATACCGCAAGCTCTTCGGGCGTCATACTTCCGTTTGACTTACGGACAAGGTCGTATATTTTCATAAGCTCTTCGCGCGTTTGCGGAATGACGCGAGGCGCAAGCCGCTTGTCGCAGCCTTCTCTGCGGCAGATTTCCTCGTAAACGCGCGACGCGGCGAGAAATCTGTCCTCACGGAAGCCCGCGGGACGAAAATCGACAAGCCGGAGCTGAACGCTTTCATTTCCGTTGTATTCGTTAATTTCGGCGGCGGCTATCAGATCAATTTTACTGCCGACACCGGGGAAGAATTTCGCGAAAGGTATCTTGAATGTGATTACCCTGAGCGAGTTTTCTTCCTGCGTTATCTCAAAAGCAGTGTATTTCCCGTCTTTGAGGGCGCGCTTTGATTTTACCGTGCAGTTTTTGAGCAGAAAAAGAGGCGTAGAGTTTCGTTCTCCGAACGGTTCAAGAAGCGACAGCTTTTTCACGTTATCGGTGGTAAACTCCGACAGCGGTATTTCCATATCTGCGGCAAGCGATGGATCGGGCATTTTGGGATAAAATTCCCGCGCGTATTCATATATCCGCTTTGTGAAATCGCTCACTTTGTTTGCGGGCAGAGAAAATCCGCCTGCGCCGGGATGTCCGCCGAATTTAGTCAGATACGCAGAACACCCGGAAAGCATTTTGTGTGCGGAAAAACCCTCGATGCTCCTCACGGAGCCTCGTGCTTCATTTCCTTTGACGGAGATTATCACGGTCGGTTTGTCATACTTCTCCATTATGCGCGAACACACTATTCCGATGATCCCAGGATGCCAGTCTTCTCCGGCAAGCACAACAACGCGCTGCTTGACAATATTCGGATCGCGGGTAATTTGTTCATCAATTTCCGTCAGGATTTTCAATTCCTCTTTCTGACGTTCGTTGTTCAGTGCCGTGAGTTCTTCGGCAATGTTCTTTGCGGTTTCGGAATTGTCCTCGCATAACAGAAGCCGAAGTGCTTTTTCGGCATTTTCAAGCCGCCCCGCCGCGTTTATCCGAGGACATACGGTGAAGGCAATATACGTTGAGGTGATATTTTCGGGAGAGTGTGACGACGAACGGATCAGCGCGGAAAGCCCCGCGTTCTGTTCGTTCCTGATGTTTTCAAGTCCACGCTGAACAATATAACGGTTTTCGCCTTTGAGCGGCATAACGTCTCCCAACGTACCCACCGCCGCCAGGTGAGCATATGTATCGAGAACGAACTCCTCGTCCTCCTCAAGAGCTATCAGAAGTTTTAAAGCAACACCGGCGCCGCACAGTTCCTTGAACGGTGAATTATCGTCAACCCGGTTGGGGTCTATACACGCGGCACATTCCGGAAGTTCCGTACCCGGCTGGTGGTGATCTGTTATAATAAGCTCTACACCTTTCTTTTTCAGGAACTGCGCTTCCTCGACAGCGGATATACCGTTGTCAACCGTGATGATAAGCTGTGTTCCGCCGTTGATAATCCGTTCCAGAGCGGAAATGTTCATACCGTACCCCTCGGAACGGTCGGGAATATAGTATTCCACGTCCGCGCCCTGCGCTTCAAGATAACTGTACAGTATCGCCGTCGCGGTTACGCCGTCGCAGTCATAGTCCCCGTAAACCGTGATTTTTGTTCCGTTGTCAAGGGCGGAACGGATTATCTCAACGGCTGTGTCCGTGTCTTTCATAAGACGGGGATCGGACAAACTCCGACAGCCGAAAAAGTTTTCTGCTTTTTCCAGAGAGTTTATTCCGCGCCGAATGAGTATTCCACCGAGGAACCCGCCAAATTCACGGATAATATCCGCGTTCGCGTTTACGGGCGCTTGTGAAACTATCCACTTTTTCAATATGTCATACCCCTTATTTGATTAAACGCTGAGTTGCACCTTTTCGCCAAGAATATCCTTGTTTGCTTCGAGTATCGGATTGATAAACTCTTCAAGGAATTCTTCGGTCTGCTGAGGCGCGCGTCCGACATACAAATCGGGAACAAGAAACTCTTCGATTTCCTCTTTGGTAATATTGAACGACGGGTCGTTCGCGATACGGTCGGGCAAATCGCAGTCTCCGCCCTGCTTGATAACAAGCGCCGCCGCCTGAGAATGAACACGCAGTTTTTCGTGAAGTTCCTGACGGTTTCCGCCGTTTTCAACGGCTCTCATCATAATGTTTTCGGTTGCCATAAACGGCAGTTTTGCCATAAGGCGGCGTTTTATCATTTCGGGATATACTTCGATACCGTCCGTTACGTTCAGCATAATATTGAGTATCGCGTCTGTGCCGAGGAACGCTTCCGCAACGGAAACACGCTTGTTTGCGCTGTCGTCAAGCGTTCTCTCAAACCACTGCGTACCCGCCGTGAACGCGGGGTTCAGGCTGTCGATCATCACATAACGAGCAAGGGAAGTAATACGTTCACTTCTCATCGGGTTGCGCTTGTACGGCATTGCGGAAGAACCTATCTGGTTCTTCTCGAACGGTTCTGCTATTTCCTCAAAGTTCTGCAAAAGACGGAGGTCGTTTGAGAATTTGGAGCAGGTCTGCGCAATTCCCGAAAGTGTTGAAAGCACCTGGCTGTCAATCTTTCTCGAATATGTCTGACCGCTTACGGGAACGCAGGACGTAAAGCCCATTTCTTCGGCAATCATTTTTTCGAGGGTCTTTATCTTCTCGCTGTCGCCCTTGAACAGCTCAACAAATGATGCCTGTGTGCCTGTTGTACCTTTCTGTCCGAGCAGTTTCAGATTGCTTATGCGATACTCTACCTCTTCCAAATCCATAAGCAGTTCGTTTATCCAAAGAGTAGCGCGCTTTCCGACTGTTGTGGGCTGTGCGGGCTGCAAATGCGTATAAGCAAGGCACGGCATAGAATTATATTCATCAGCGAATTTCGCAAGGTTTGCGATAACGTTGATGATTTTCTTTCTGACAAGTTTCAGAGCGTCGCGCATTACAATGATGTCCGTGTTATCGCCGACATAGCAGGAAGTAGCTCCGAGGTGGATAATTCCCCCCGCTTTCGGGCATTGCTTGCCGTAAGCACGAACGTGGCTCATAACATCGTGGCGCACTTCTTTTTCTTCCGCTTCCGCGACATCGTAGTTGATGTCGTTTACGTGCGCTTCAAGCTCGTCAACCTGCTCCTGTGTTATGGGCAGTCCGAGTTTCATCTCTCCGCGCGCCAGAGCGACCCAGAGCTTTCTCCACGTTGTGAACTTCTTGTTCGCGGAAAAAATATACTGCATTTCGGGGCTTGCATAGCGAGTGCAGAACGGGCTTTCATACGAATTGTGATTATCAGACATAACAATACTCCTTAATAAATAATATAATAACTCACACTACATTATATCATATTTACACGATTTATACAAGGGGTGTTTTAAAAAAATAAGGCAATATACGTTGACTTATACTGTGTTTTAATGATATAATGTAATCAGAAGGAAGGTTTTGCTATGACATTATTTATAAACTGCTGTCCTAGGGATAATTCAAGAACGGAATTTTTCGCAAGAAAACTTCTCGCAAAGCTCGGTGAATACGAGGAAATAAATCCCGAAAAAGAACATATTCAGCCTTTGAACAGGGAAAGACTTGAATACAGAACAGAACTCATAAACAAAAATGATTACTCGGACGGAATATTCAAATACGCAAAGCAGTTTTCCGCCGCGGATAAAATCGTTATCGCGGCTCCGTTCTGGGACTTATCGTTTCCCGCGATACTGAAAATTTATATCGAGAATATTTTTGTTATCGGAATTGTATCAAGGTATAGTGATGACGGCAAACCGCAAGGCTTGTGCAAAGCGACAGATTTGTATTATGTTACGACGGCGGGCGGTGCTTATAACGAAAAATACAGTTTTGATTATATCAAGGATTTAGCCGAAAACTGTTTCGGAATTAAAAATTCACATCTCATAAAAGCGGAAATGCTTGATATCTGCGGAAATGACCCGCGACAAATTCTTGAAGAACGAATTAAATTCTACAATCTCGATTGAATACCCAAATAACGCAAAACAGTCCGCCGGAAACGGACTGTTTTCAATTAAAAGAAATCGTATAGATCCTCAATGTTTACGGCGGTGTAGGTATCGCCTTTGTATGTAAGTTTAAGGTTCGGACAGCTGTTAAATGCGCCCGAATTTATTTCCCGAACGCTGTCGGGCAACGTTACCAAGGCAAGATTGGGACAATCCGCAAAGGCGTAACCGTTAATTGTTTTTACTCCGTCGCCCAGCGTGAGATTTTCGAGATTGGAACACCCCGAAAAGGAGTGCGTTCCTATTTCCCTGACGCTTCCCGGAATAATCAGGGTTTTCATATCCGCACCGCGAAAAGCGTGGTCGGCAATTCCGATTACGTCTTTTTTGGCAATTTTTGACGGTATAGACACTTTATCGCCTGTGCCGATATATTTTGTTATAATAATCCCGCCGTTTTCTTCTTCCGTTTCGTAGAGCGATGATGTATCGGAAGTGGTTGACGGCGTGGAAGTGTTAGCGGCGGCACTTGATGTCGTGTTCGGTGTGTTGTCGGTGATTGCCGCGCCTGTTCCGCCGTTTGCGGTCGGCTGTTTGTACACCGCTTCGTCTGAACTCGAATAAGTTTGTTTGCTCGTGGGAGAGGTCGTTTTATTTCCGCATGCCGTAAGCGTTAAAACGGCAAGCGCACACAACAGCGGTACAAAAAACTTTTTCATAATTGTTCCTTTCATCTGCTGCGTTCTTTCATAGCGCGCTCAATATCGCGGTTTGCGGTGCGTTTTGCCATATCGTCGCGTTTGTCATAGTGCTTTTTGCCCTTGCATAATCCAACCTGAAGCTTTACACGGCTGTCTTTGAAATACATTGATATTGGTATCAGAGTGTAGCCGCCTTGCTTTACTTGTCCGAACAGCTTTAATATCTCTTTTTTGTGCATAAGAAGTCGGCGTACCCTGTACGGGTCGCGATTGAATATGTTGCCCTTTTCATAAGGTGAAATGTGCATTCCGCGAATAAACATCTCTCCGTCGTCAATGGAAATCCACGAATCTTTGAGGTTGACCCCGCCGTTGCGTATCGATTTGACTTCCGTGCCGAAAAGCTCTATTCCCGCCTCGTAGCTTTCTATGATAAAATATTCGTGCCGAGCCTGTCTATTTTCGGCAATTGTTTTTGTGTTCATATATTTCCTCCAAATGCGTATCGGATAATGCTGCGCCGTGCATTTCCGTTTAAATCACTCAATAACACTTATATTATAACACAATATGTTGGAAATTACAAGGGCGATATTTTAGTATATAATAACAATATAATTTATATATTAACGATTTTTGCAAGATTTTGAAAAACCTCTTGCAAAATTTTTATTATTGTGATATAATAAAAAACAGGGTGATTTTCTCTTGCGAAAAGGGAAATCTTTTAAATACAAGAAAGGATATAATAAGTATGCTTTACACGGAAATGAATAAAGAACAGCTTGCGGGAGAAAAATCCGCGCTTGATAAGAAATATGAAGAGTTTAAAAATAAAGGTCTGAAACTCACAATGGCGCGCGGTATTCCCGCACCCGAACAGCTTGATTTGTCAATGGAAATGCTTAACACCCCGCTTACCGATACAATGTCGGAAAGCGGTAACGACTGCCGTTCATACGGCGTGCTTGACGGTATTCCCGAGGCGAAGAAACTGTTTGCCGAAATACTTGACGTTCAGCCCGAAAATATCATTGTAGGCGGTAATTCAAGCCTGCAATTGATGTACGATACAATAAGCAGAGCAATGCTTTTGGGCGTTCTCGGGAGTGAAAAGCCTTGGTGCAAATACGATAAAGTTAAATTCCTGTGTCCCGCGCCGGGTTATGACCGTCATTTCGGTATCTGCGAGTCACTCGGTATTGAAATGATTACCGTGCCTTATAAAGAGGACGGCCCCGATATGGACGAGGTTGAACGTTTAGTTGCCTCCGACGAAACAATAAAGGGTATCTGGTGCGTGCCGATGTATTCCAACCCGACGGGCATATCCTATTCCGACGAGGTTGTTCGCCGTTTCGCCAACCTCAAACCCGCCGCTAAGGATTTCCGTATTTTCTGGGATAACGCATACTGCGTTCATCACCTTTCGGACGATGGGCAGGCGCATTTGCTCAACATTATTGACGAGTGCAGAAAAGCGGGTAATCCCGATATGGTTTTTGAGTTTACTTCAACGTCAAAAATCAGTTTCCCGGGCAGCGGCGTCGCGGTTATCTGCGCGTCAAAAGATAACATAGAATTTATCAAGAAACAAATGGGAAAGCAGACTATCGGTTTCGATAAGCTCAATCAGCTCCGCCACGTCAGATTTTTCAAAAACCGCAAGGGTATCGAGGAACAAATGCGCCGTCATGCGGATATAATCCGTCCGAAATTTGAGGCGGTTCTCAGAACACTTGAAACCGAGTTGAAACCGCTCGGCATAGCAACGTGGACTGATCCACGCGGCGGTTACTTCATTTCGTTCAACGGTATGGACGGTACGGCTAAGCGCATTGTCGCTCTCGCGAAAGAGGCTGGCGTTACAATGACGAACGCGGGCGCGACTTATCCTTACGGCAACGACCCGCACGACAGCAATATCCGTATCGCGCCGACTTATCCGTCGATTGATGAACTTCAGACTGCAATGGATCTGTTCTGTGTTTGTGTAAGGTTCGCAAGCGTTGAAAAGCTACTTGAAAAGTAATAATTTCGTTATTTCAGATAATAAACAACCGCGCCCCGTTCGGAGCGCGGTCTGCTTATATTCTGTGAAGTTTTCTGATTTTGACTTTCACGGGAGTTTTTATATCTTCCGAAGTGGAATTTTCTGTTGGTTTAGGTTCTTCGGGTGATTTCACCGCTGTGCCTGACGAATTGTCGGCGATTTTCTCCGCCGCCTTGTATGCCTGTTCGTAGAAGTAGCTCTGCGAATTAAGCGGGGACTTTCCGTTCTTTTCAACTCGTCTGTACTGTCCGTCGGGGCAGAGTACACGCGCTTTGACATTATCGCTGAGCATTGTGTCAAACAACCCGCAGACACGGTCGGCTATCTGCTTGTCAAGTATCGGAGCGGCAACCTCAACGCGCCTTTCCGTGTTGCGCGTCATAAAGTCCGCGCTGGAAATATATACACGGCGGCGGCTATCCTTGCCGAAAATATAAATTCTTGAATGTTCCAGAAATCTTCCCACTATCGAAATTACACGGATATTCTCGGTTTCTCCCTCAACTCCGGGAATAAGACAGCATATTCCACGCACGATAAGATCCACTTTAACACCCGCGCGTGACGCTTCGGCGAGTTTTTCGATAAGGTCGCGGTCGGTGAGCGAATTTATCTTTATGCCAATGTAACCGTCCTTGCCGTAGGTTATTTCGTTGTCTATGTACTCAACAAGGCGGCTCTTCAAGCCTTTCGGAGCGACAAGCAGACGGTTTGTGCTTTCAACGGTCGAGCCTACCATAAGCGCATTGAACACAACAGACGCGTCAGAACCTATTGTGCGGTCGGCGGTCATAAGCGTGAGATCGGTGTACAGTTTTGAGGTGCGTTCGTTGTAGTTGCCCGTGCCGACTTGCGTTATGTAGCAAACGTCGTTTCCGTCACGGAGCGTAATAAGCAGAAGTTTTGAGTGCACTTTAAGTTCTTCAAGTCCGTAAATTACCGTAACACCCGCGTCCTCAAGCTGTTTTGACCAGCCGATATTGTTTTCCTCGTCAAAACGCGCGCGGAGTTCCACAAGAGCAAGCACGTCCTTGCCGTTTTCGGCAGCTTTGTTCAAAGCGTTGATTATCTTGCTGTCACGCGCGACACGGTAAAGCGTGATTTTTATTGAGGAAACATCGGGGTCAACCGCCGCTTCTTCCAACAGATTTATAAAATGGTTGATGTTCTCATAAGGATAGTTCAGCAAAATGTCGTGTTCTTTTATCTGTTCGATAAGCGATTTGCCCGGTACGATTGCGGGAGATTTCTGTGGCGTAAGCGGACGATAGAACAATTCGGGGTGCTTTTCAAGACGTTTTTCGATTGCGGAAATAAAACTCATCGAAAGCGGCGCGAATTGCTTGAACACAAAATTGTCGTTTATGTCAAGTATTTTCGCCATTGTATACATAATATCGTCATCGGGATTGCCTTGGAACTCCAAACGAACAGGGCAGAGCTTTTTGCGCTTTTTGACAAGCTTGGTCATAATGTCGCGGAAATCAACGTCCTGGTCATACAAGCCCTCGTCAATCGCGATGTCGGCATTGCGGGTTACACGGAAAATGCACTTGCTTACTATATCAAAATTGTCCCACACAAGTTTCGCGTAACGGCAGATAAGTTCCTCGATTAAGATGAACTTTCCCGTTCCGGGAAGGAATACTACGCGCGGAAGATTTTCCGAGGCGGGGAGTATTCCGATTGTCACCTTCCCCGACGAGTCCGTTTTCTTGCGGAGCTTGCAGGCAATGTATATTTCTCCGTTTTTGAAGAACGGAACGGGGTGCTTTTTATCCACAACTCCCGTGAACAGCAGCGGGCGGATTTCCCGCGCGAAATACGCTTTCAGAAAAGCGTCCTCTTCGGGAGTGAGCGTGCTTTCCGAAATGTGCTGTATACCGTAATCCGAAAGTCCCTGCATTATATCGGCATAAGCCTCGTCTTTTTTGGGAAGCAGTTCTTTGACATGTCTGGCAATTTCGGAGAGCTGTTCTTTCGCGGTGAGGTTGGTTTTGTTTTCGCGGTCTTTCGGGTCATAGAGCATTTTGTCGTGCAGACTTCCCACTCTTATCATAAAGAACTCGTCAAGGTTGGAGCAGAATATCTGCACAAAACGCAAACGCTCAAAAATCGGCGTATTTTCGTCCTGCGCCTCTTCGAGAACGCGCGCGTTGAATTTCAGCCACGAAACTTCCCGGTTGTCATAAAACGGTTTTGACATAATTTAATCTCCTTGTAAAATCCTCGTAAATTTCTCGTAAAATATCACTTTTTAGCACAACACCGCACAAAGGTTTTGCTTTGTACGGTGTTGATTTTTACTTCTTATCGCTCAATTCGGAAGATGTTCTGATAAATTCCGTGAACAGCGGGTGGGGTCTGTTCGGACGCGATTTAAATTCGGGGTGGAATTGTACGCCCACAAAGAATGGGTGTACATCACGCGGCAGCTCAACGATTTCAACAAGTTTGCCATCGGGTGAAAGTCCCGCGAATTTCAAGCCTTTTTCCGAAAGCAGTTCGCGGTATGTGTTGTTGAACTCGTAACGGTGACGGTGGCGCTCGTAAATAAGCTCCTCGCCGTAAACCTTGCGTGAAATGCTGCTTTCGTCAAGTTTGCACGGATAAAGTCCCAGACGCATTGTGCCGCCCATATCAACACCCTTTTGGTCGGGCATTATGTCAATTACGGGGTACTCGAACTCGCCGAACTCGGCGGAATTTGCGCCGTTAAGTCCCGCAACGTTGCGCGCGAACTCAACAACTGCCATCTGCATACCTAAACAAAGTCCAAGATACGGTATCTTGTTCTCACGCGCATAACGTATTGCTTCAATCTTGCCCTCGATACCGCGGTCGCCGAAACCGCCCGGAACGCATATTCCATCGCAGTCTTTGAGCATATCGTTGGCGGTTATGGCATTTATTTCTTCGGAATTGATAAGTCTGATATCAACTTTACAGCCGCAAACCGCGCCGCTGTGACGTATACTTTCCATAACTGAAATATATGCGTCGGGAAGAGCAACATATTTTCCGACAAGTCCGATTGTGAGCGGTTTGGTTGCGTTTTCCTGTCTGTGTACCATTTCCTGCCACTCGGTGAGGTCGGGTTTTCTGTCCTCAAGTCCGAGATGATAGCACGCCGAATGTGCAAGACCCTCATGTTCGAGCATAAGCGGAACGGCATACAGTGAAGACGCGGTGAGGTTCTGGATAACGTCCTCTTTGCGGACATTGCAAAACAGTGCAATTTTTTCGCGCATTTCGGGCGGTACTTCTCCATCACTGCGCAAAACAAGTATATTCGGCTGAATACCAAGTGAGAGAAGTTCCTTTACGCTGTGCTGTGTGGGCTTTGTTTTAAGCTCGTTGCTACCCGAAATGTAGGGGAGCAGTGTAACGTGGATATAAAGAACGTTCTCGCGGCCTTTTTCATAGCTTACCTGACGGATCGTTTCAAGGAACGGGGTGGACTCGATATCGCCGACTGTGCCGCCTATTTCCGTGATTACAACGTCAACGGGATCGGCGCCGCTGTTAGCCGCACGATAAACGCGATCCTTGATTTCGTTTGTGACGTGCGGAATAACCTGAACGGTACCGCCAAGGTAATCGCCGCGTCTTTCCTTATTTAATATAGTCCAGTAGATCTTTCCTGTTGTTACGTTGGAATTTACAGACAGGTTTTCATCAATGAAACGTTCATAGTGACCGAGGTCGAGGTCGGTTTCCGCGCCGTCGTCCGTTACGAACACCTCGCCGTGCTGATACGGTGACATTGTGCCGGGGTCAACGTTCAGATAGGGGTCGAATTTCTGAATGGTGACGCGATAGCCGCGCATTTTCAGTAGGCGACCCAAAGAAGCTGCCGTTATTCCTTTACCAAGTCCCGAAACCACTCCGCCTGTTACGAAGATATATTTTGTATCCATTTTTTTCCACCTTTCAAGATTACAATACACTTGTAATAATTATAACATAATTTGCGTTCGGTTTCAATATGAATTTGAAATAAATGTCGAAAATAAAAAATACTATTTGAAATATTTTCAAATAGTATTTCAGATAGTATTTAAAAAGTAATTAAACAATCAATTCATAATTTACAATATCGAGATATTTCCCGAATTTCACGCCGACTTCATGAATTGTTCCCGCGTATGAAAACCTGAATTTTTCGTGCAGATGAACGCTTGCCTCGTTTCCCGCGGTGATTACCGAAACGACAAGATGAGTTGACGGGTCGTTTTTCGCAAAGTCGAGGATTTGCATTAGCAGAGCCGACGCAACACCTTTTCCGCGGTGGAGCGCGTCAACGTAAACAGACAGCTCGACCGTGGACGAATATGCCTCTTTTTCACGATAGGGTGAGAGTGACGCGTATCCGATTACTTCGCCGTTATCTTCTGCAACAATAAGCGGGTGGTTGTCCTTGTTGTGAGCGTTGAACCATTGGGCGCGGTCTTCGTAAGTGCGCGGGTGAATGTCGAGGGTAGCAACGCCGTGCGTTACCTCGTAATTGTAAATATCGGTCAAGGCGGGAATATCACGGGTTTCGGCTTGTCTGATGTTCATTGCTCCGCCTCCTCGTTTTGTGATTTTTTGAAACGGCGCGCAAGAAGTATTACAGTGAGTGAAACGGCGATACCTATTATGTAAAATAAAAGCAAAACAAATTTTTCGGATAACATTCCGTTATTTATAATAGTAAATTCCGTTTTTTCATCGGCATTGAGAAATTTAAATAAAGGTATAAAAACGCATTCTGTAAGTACTATCCAAGCTGTAAAAGTTTGCGAAGAGGTTCCGTCAAGACCGAAAAGAGAGCCTTGCGCGGAATTTCTTATAATATAGTATAAGTAGCAAATAGCGGCAAATAAAGCAATGGGAGCAAAATAACTTTCGCACCATTGCGGGCCGCATTCCATAATTAAAGTATTAATCGAAACAAGCGCGCCGAACAGGGTCAGCGACTGTATAAGAATTTTTGAGCGGACAAGTTTCTGCCGTTCGTCAAAAATGTCTTTGCGTTGAAGAGGTTCGTTGTTTACCATTTTCGCGCAAAAATCATCAAACGATTTTAAGCTCATTTCTATTCTCCTTCTTTCCAAAAAAGTTCGTCAAGAGTTTTTCCTAATGCCTTGCAAATGGCAATGCACAAATTGATTGTGGGGTTATAGTCGCCGTTTTCGACTGCGGAAATTGTCTGGCGGGTTACGTTCACTCTTTTTGCAAGCTCGTCCTGCGACAAATCAAGGGCGGCGCGCGCGGATTTCATTTTAAGATTTTTCGGCAATTTCATCACCTCATAGAAAAATTGTAACATATATTTGTATTACTGTCAAGTATATTTTACATAAATATAAATACAAACTTTTAGTTGAAGTATACTTTTAAAAATTTTTTGAAAAAACAAAAGAATTTTGGAAAAAAGGTATTGACAAAGCCAAAGAGATATGATATAATTGAAAAGCACTCAGAAAAGAGGGGTGCGAAAACGAGGGAAACGAGTCGAAGGACGAAAAAATTTGAAAAAAATTTAAAAAACCTATTGACAAACTCGAAAAGATGTGGTATAATGATTAAGTTGCCTGA
>JALEQE010000049.1 GCA_022766825.1 Oscillospiraceae bacterium
CAGACGCTACAACATTAACTCAAGCCGGTTATGTAGGTGAGGATGTCGAAAATGTTCTGCTTCGTTTAGTTCAGGCGGCTGATTATGACATTGAGGCGGCAGAACGCGGAATAATATATATCGATGAAATCGATAAAATATCACGTCGCAGTGAAAATACTTCGATTACTCGTGACGTAAGCGGTGAAGGTGTTCAGCAGGCACTTTTAAAGATAATTGAGGGCACTGTTTCAAATGTCCCTCCCCAGGGTGGCAGAAAACATCCACATCAGGAGTTCATTCAGGTAAACACCAAGAATATCCTGTTTATATGCGGTGGTGCATTTGAGGGTATTGAGAAGATGATTGCACAGCGTGTATCAAGTTCGGCAATGGGGTTCGGTGCGGATGTGAAATCACCCAAGGATAAAGAGAGCGCTGATATGCTGAAACAGGTATCTTCACAAGATTTGGTGAAATTCGGTATTATACCGGAACTTATCGGTCGTTTACCTATTGTTACACCTCTTGAAGCACTGGATGAGGATGCTCTTGTCCGTATTCTCGACGAGCCAAAAAATGCACTTATTAAGCAGTATAAAGTTTTGTTCAAGGACGATGATATTGATCTTGAATTTGACAACGATGCTCTTCGGGAAATTGCTAAGAAAGCAATTGCGGCGAAAACAGGTGCTCGTGGTCTTCGTTCGATTGTTGAAAATACTCTCCGTGATATTATGTTTACGGCGCCAAGCGATCCCACAATTTCTAAAATCACAATTACGGTTGATTGCGTAAATGGAACAGGTACACCTCTTATTGTCCATGACAAGTCAAGAACGAAAACAACAGTAAAAGCAGCAAAAAAGCCGGTTAAGAAAACAGGCTGATATTGCAATAATCGGGCAGCGTTTTTAACGCTGCCTTTGTATTATTATATAGTTCAAGTCAATGCAGGATGTTGTAAAAGAAAAGGGAAGCCAATGACAACGTTTGAAAAGATATACAATGTCGTAAAAAACATACCCAGAGGAAAAGTTGCGACTTACGGGCAGATTGCTCAACTTGCCGGAAACAGAAAATGGTCAAGAGTTGTTGGGTATGCACTCCACAATAACCCTTATCCCAACGAAATACCGTGTTATCGTGTCGTAAACAGGTTTGGCAGTCTTGCTCCGTCATTTGCGTTTGGAGGAGCAGATGTTCAGGCAGAACTTCTTCGCCGTGATGGTGTAGAGGTGAGCACTGATAATATAGTTGATCTTGATAAATATTTGTGGAATGGTTTGTGAATTTTCAAGAATATCTGCATAAAAATGTTTGTTTTGAAAAACTATGGATATAATTTAACAGATTTTGTAAAATATCTTGATTTTTTTATAAAAATATGAGATAATAAATAGAGAGTATTGGTTCATATTATAGGAAAGAAGAAATCTTATGGCATACTTTTTTGATTTTAAACAGGACTATATAGGATTAGATCCGAGTAAGATTGACAATATGCTTTCAATGTATGGTCTGAATACATACACCAAAGCACCAAGTGCTTTTTTCAGGTCATCGTATGCTGACGTGTTGCTGTCACCATCGGTTCTTATGATGTTCATTGCCGGAATATTATGTTTTTTCGGTATTGGGATCGGCGCAGGTATAGTAACTTTATCGATAGATTTGCTTTATGTTTTTGCAGAAATTTATTTTAGAAAAAAATCAGACGAACAACTGGATGAAATTGAAGCATCTACCGCAATAAAATTCCGCGTTATTCGTGGCGGTAAACTGGAGTTGGTTGAAAAGGAGTTTATCGTCCCCGAAGATCTGATAATTGTTCAGGAGGGTGAGCGTGTTCCTGCAGACGCGTTTATTCTTGAATCGCGTGACCTTACTGTTGATGAGTGTATTCTGACAGGAAACAAAAATCCTGCGTCAAAATTTCCCGGTGCAATTTCCAAAAGCAGTATAAAACCAACTTTTGTATACAGTGGAACGAACGTAATAAGCGGACTTGCGATTTGTAAAGTATGCGCTACAGGAGTTGATACAAAGCTGTATCAGCTTCGCGGCGACATAAAAGAACGCCACCCGTATTACACTCGACTTGAAAAGTTTGTTCGTGCAAATGTACCCATATGCAGTGCTGTAGGTGTTGGTCTTACTCTAATACTGACTATTCTGAGGGCTATTCACGGCGGTGATGTTATTCAGTCAGCTATAAGCAGCATTACAATAGGTTTGTGCTTTATTCCGACAGGTGTATCATCCATAATCAGACTTTACTATACAAAGGGAGCTTTTCAGATGATTAAAGGCGGTGCAATGGTGAAGTCTTTAGCAGATATTGAAAAGTTAAATTCCTTAACCGTCCTATGTGTAGAAAAAGAAGGAGCAATTTCAAAAAATTCCCTTGAAGTTCGTGGTGTTTTTGCTCAAAGCGAGGAATTACTTTACAAGGTCGCCGCATTGTCATTTGATCGTAATACTGCTGACCCTGCAGAGCGTGCTTTGATGTTAAAAGCAACATTCTATGATGAAAATATTGCTGATGTATATACTGATAATGAGTTTATCGAAAAACTTCCCGATCTCGGAAATCTGATAAGTGGAGCAGTCTGGAAGGTTGGCGGTGAAAAAATCTGCTGTGTTAAAGGCGCTCCGGAACAAATTCTTCCAATGTGTCGTATGAGCGGAGATTTGATGTTTGAAACAAAGAAAAGGTGCGAAAACTATTACTCAATGGGATGCAGTGTTATGGCGGTTGCCTGCGTTGATGCAGATTCATATAATGCAGAAGCTACGGCGGGCTTTTCCTATACGTTTGTAGGTCTTATTGCATTTTCAGCGCCGCTCCGCGATTCTGTATCATCAGCTGTTAAGATTTGTCATCGCGCAGGGGTTCGTATTGTTATGTTGACAGAAGATAATCCGAGTGCGGCGGCATCAACGGGCAATATGATAGGACTTTCGGCAAACTCAGTTGTGATAGGCAGCCAGATTGAGCAGGCATTGAAAACCGGTTCAGATCTCGATTTTGATGCCGATATTTATGCAAAGGTAACACCGGAACAAAAAGTGTTTATTATCAATAAACTGAAAAGTGACGGTGAAGTGGTTGCAATGACAGGCACAAGAGCCGGAGATGCTGATGCTTTGGAGGCATCTGATGTCGGCATTACAATAGCTCAGCATTCATCGGGAAGCACATACGAATCAGCCGATATTGTAATGAACGACGACAACTTCCTTACGATTGCGGATATGATAGCCAGGGCACGACAGATACACCGCAATATAAAGCGTTCATTTTCGGTTCTTTTTTCCGGATATATCGGAATTTTGCTGCTGACAGTTATAAATATTTTCTGCGGCGAAAACCTTATGCTTACACCTGCTTTAATTGCGGCCATTACGATGATACTTCTACCTGTTGCTGCAGTTGAATATTTCAGCTGTAATACAGATATTAAAACAAATATGCCGCCGTCCGATTTTGTAGCGGAGCGAAAGATAAATTTCAGATATATCGGTAAATCCGCTCTTTTCGGGGTCTTTGCAGGGGTGGTGGCAACGGCATCATATATGTTTATGTACAATGCCATGAACATAACATCTGCAAGAAGCTGTTCTTTTATTTCATTTATGATTTGTATGGTTGGATTTGTAATACTGAGATTTTCTGATACGGAACCGTTAAAAGCTTTTTGGAGCGCTCCGCT
>JALEQE010000075.1 GCA_022766825.1 Oscillospiraceae bacterium
AGTCCCTCATCAAACCAATCCTTTTCAATCTCGGACAGCTTTTCGGGATCATTTAGATAAGCGTAAATCGAAGCATCGGGATCAATCGGAAGTTTTTCATCATTATCAAGAACCGAACCGCAAAACTCCGCATTATCAACAAGTTCATTAACACCAATTCCCAAAAAGCGAATCCGTGTCTTATCTTTCTGAAAACGATTTTCGGAAATATGCTTGGCGCGCATAAGGCAATCCACGCCATTTCTTCCAACACCCACAACAAACAACTTTTTTGTCCCGAATGCGCTTTTACTGCCCCGATATAGTTTCATAATGCGGTCGGGTTTTAGCCACTCATATTCCTTGTTATCTTTCTGTATATCATTAACAATGTCGTTATTCAAGAAAAGCTCTCCTTTCTCAAAGGCTTTACAAATCACACAACCGACAGGCTCATTCCGTAACCGCGTTAATTTTCTCCAAAGCGCGGTCTATAACAGGAAAGCACTCCTCGGATAATTCATTCCACGAATCAATGTATGTAAACTCTGTTATTTTCTGAACTGCGGTATTTGTGGAATCGTCAAAACAGTTATCTTCAACCAGAATCGGCGTCATTTTATCCGATGAGCGAATGCTTTCAAGCCACTCCACATCGGAAAGAAGCAAACCACTGTCCATTAACTTCTGCTCATTCTTTTCACGCTGTTCATCAGAAGCGTCCACGATTCTCGAACAATTGATAAAGCTCGCGGCGCTCTTGATATTCTTTGCTCCTTTCGGAACCAGAAATCCTTCCGAAACAGCTTTGCAATAATACTTATCAGCTTCCTCGTACCGAGGATACGGAACTGCTCCTACCGAAAGATCTGTTTTGCGAAGTTCTGCAAGAGTTTTTTCATCTCCCGAAAGGAAAACAAAATATGGCATCTCCGTATCTGCATCAAACTCATCTGTATGCTTTATTTTCTGCGTTGATAAAAGTTCTGATACGCATTGGGCATTCCAGGTTTCCAATCCGTTTGAGAAAACATTCCCGTTGCGTGGAAAAATAGGCTCTCCAGATGTGGCAAGGAAATTATCGAATATATCTCTTCCACAGAGCAAAGCGTCCGCGCTGCTCATCGGGCAGCCAAGAACGCTGTTCGCCCCTTGCTTAAAAGTATTCCACGTCCACTCGTCCATTAACCAGAGTTTTTCGGGATCTGGAACATTTCCACACTGTACATACGTCGTCTTTACATATATCAGAAACTGCGGCATAACTTTCACGGTTGTAGGATAAAAGAATTTGCCGCCCTTGAATGAATAGTAATCAATAATATCAGTATAATCCGACCACTGGGGAGATGTAATATCAATGTAATCGGTCAGATCCTCATAAAAATTCATAGAAATAAGATACGGAAAGGTATTGTCAACCTTATCACATAGATCCGGAGAATCATCTGATGAAATTTTTTCGGAAAGCACATTGATGTAATCGCTCTCCGATTTTTCTACATTAACGGTACAGCCCGTATTTTTTTCAAACAATTCGGCGACAGCAGAAATATCCTGATTTCCGAAATACGTTATCTCATTGGAACTATCGGATTCTGAAATGGTCTGGGGTACGGTAAATGCAACATCCGGTGATTTGCTCTGCGCTTTTTCGACACTCGGTGTGTTGTTCTTTGAAGCTGTGTCCGAATTACCGCATCCGCAACACAGCACAGCAACCGCAGTAGCAATAACTACACCGATTTTTCTTATCAGTTTCACTCAAACTCACCTCATTTCCGCCCCAATCAGAATGTATAAAATATATACATATATATTATATCACAAAATTCTTATGTAGTCAATAGCTATTTTTGTGCAAAACACAAAAATCGAATAATAAAAACGACAGTTTCACAATTCTATTGTTTCCCGCATAAAATGCACCGTGAAAGGAGCGATATTATGTGCGGAATAGCAGGAGAAATAAACTACAGAAAACCCATAAACAAAAACGTTCTTAACGCGATGAGCCGTGAGCTAACGCCGAGAGGTCCCGACGCTGACGGAATATTTGAGAGCGATTGCGCCGTGCTTGTTCACAGGCGGCTTATAGTAATAGACCCCGAAAACGGCTCCCAGCCTATGACCGACGGAAATTATACGCTTGTATACAACGGAGAGCTTTACAATACCGAGGAAATTCGCGAGCAACTGAAAAACAGAGGTGTGTCTTTTTTCGGACACTCGGACACGGAAGTTGTTCTTAAAGCATTTATCGAATACGGCGAACGCTGTGTTGAAATGTTCAACGGAATTTTTGCGTTCGCGGTGTGGGACAGACGAACCCGAACGCTTTTTCTTGCAAGAGATAGAATAGGCGTAAAGCCGCTGTTTTACGCGAAAACTGATGGCGGCTTAATATTCGCGTCCGAAATAAAAGCTCTGCTTTGTCACCCCGAAATAAAACCAGTAATTACAAGAGAGGGTGCGGCGCAAATTATGCTTTTGGGACCCGCTCGTGAAGTCGGAAACGGTGTTTTCCGCGATATACACGACATACCAGCGGCGTACTGCGGATATTATAATGAAAACGGATTGAAAATCAAGCGATATTGGGAATTAAAAGCCGCTCCTCACATCGAAACTTTTGAGGAAACGGCGGTTCATTTGAGAGAACTGATTTTTGACGCAGTAAAGCGACAGCTTGTAAGCGACGTCGGAGTATGCACGTTTTTATCGGGCGGTCTTGACAGCTCGATTATCTCGGCAATCGCGGCTCACGAAGCGGAAAAACGCGGTGAAACGCTTGATACATACTCAATAGATTACCGCGGAAATCGTGAAAACTTCAAAGCCTCGGCATTTCAACCCGACGAGGACGCACCCTATGCCGCTCAAATGGCGGAATTTCTTCACACGCGACACCACAATGTGGTACTCGATACGCCCGCCCTCGCGAACGCTCTTGACGACGCGGTTTTCGCCCGCGATTTGCCCGGAATGGCGGACGTGGACAGTTCGTTGTATCTATTCTGCCGTGAAATCAAAAAAGATCACACAGTAGCTTTAAGTGGAGAATGCAGCGACGAAATCTTTGCCGGTTATCCTTGGTATCATAAACCCGAAGTAATTCACTATGACGGTTTCCCATGGGCGACAAGCGTTCCCGAACGCGGCGCGCTGATGAAAAATCCTATGTCCGGCTCGGGCGCAGAAGATTTTGTGCGGACAATTTACAACAAGTGCTTGTCCAACGTTTCGTATCTTGACGGTGAAAGCTCGGAGGACAGCCGTATGCGTGAAATGTTCGTGATGAATTTGCAATACTTTATGGCTACTCTGCTTGACCGCAAGGACAGAATGTCAATGGCTCACGGATTGGAAGTACGCGTTCCGTTCTGCGATTACAGACTTGTCGAATACGCATATAATATTCCAACAGAGTTCAAAAATTACAAGAACCGCGAAAAAGGACTTGTGCGCTACTCAATGGAGGGTCTTTTACCCGAAAACGTACTGTGGCGCAAAAAATCGCCGTATCCGAAAACGCATAACCCGAATTACCTCGCATTACTCACAAAAAAACTGCGGGAACTGCTTGAAAACGACAACTGCCGCGTAACCGAAATCGTAAACGCCGACGCTTTGCGGCAAATGCTTGACACAAACGGCGCGTCATTCACCAAAAACTGGTACGGACAGCTTATGACTGCGCCGCAGATTTTCGCGTATTTTCTGCAAATCGACGCTTGGCTGAAAAAATACAACGTTATTGTAAAAGAATAAACGTTTGCCGCCTTTGGGCGGCATTTGCGTTATATTGACATTTCCTTGCAAAGATTGTATAATAAATTCAGAGGTGAATATTATGGGATTTATTGTTACAAACGCGCAAATGAAAACTGCGGAGCAAAACTGCGACGCGAAATATATTTCGTATTCGGAAATGATGTACAACGCGGGAAACGCAGTCGCAACTAAAATTATCGAAAATAACGTGCCCTGTACTACCGCCGTTTTGTGCGGGGCAGGAAACAACGGTGGCGACGGATTTGTAATCGCCTTGCGACTGCTTGAAAAAGGTTTCAAGGTGCGCGTTATATTAGTAAACGGAGCTCCAAAAACCGACTGCGCTGCCGAATTTTTCGGAAAGTTACCGAAAAGCGTTATTTTCACGCTTTCCGAAAACGAACAGAAATGCGCCGCATTTGTGCAAAATGCGCGAATTGTCGTTGACTGCGTGTTCGGGACGGGATTTCACGGCGTACTTCCCGAAAACATATCGAAACTAATCAAAGAGGCGAACAACAGCCCTATTCGCATTGCAGTTGATGTTCCGAGCGGACTTAACAGCGATACTGGCGAATTTGACCCGAATTGCTTCAAGCCGACAAACACCTATGTACTCGCCGCGTTCAAAAAAGGTATGCTCGTTCCCGCCGCTATGGAACTTCTCGGAGATTTTGAAACGCTTGACATCGGAATAAAAGACGACTGTTTCACGGAAAGTGAGGCTGTTTTCAACAACGTGTTGTCTCGAAAAATTCTTCCGCCGCGTACAAAAACATCTCACAAAGGCTCTTTCGGCAGACTTCTCAATATCGCGGGAAGTCTTACTTGCAGCGGTGCGGCGGTTATGTCAACCCGCGCGGCATTGAGAACGGGAGTCGGACTTTGCACGCTTGCCGCTCCTGTTTCAACCATTAAAGCTTTGACAGGTTCGCTTGTCGAAAACACTTTTCTTCCGCTCCCCGAAACGGAGGACGGCTCTGTTGCCGAAAACGCCTGTGATGTAATCTCCGATATTCTTCCGAGAATGACCGCCGTTTCAATCGGGTGCGGGCTTGGAAACAGCGAAAACACACGAAAAATCACCGAATTTGTAATAAAACACGCCGATTGTCCGATAATTATTGACGCAGACGGAATAAATTCGATTGCCGATAATATAAATGTATTGAAGGAACGGACAGGCGATACCGTGATAACTCCTCACCCGCTTGAATTTTCGAGAATAAGCGGCTTGTCGGTCGGAGAAATTCAAGCCGACAGAATAGGCTCTGCAAGACGCTTTGCGGAAAAATACGGCGTTGTCGTACTGCTGAAAGGCTCATATTCGATTATAAGCAATTCGGACGGTGAAGTTATCGTAAACTCCTCGGGAAGCGCGGCGCTCGCGAAAGGCGGCAGCGGAGACGTTCTCACGGGAATAATCGGCGCAATGCTCGCACAGAACATAAACGCGTACACCGCCGCAAGCGCGGGTGCGTACTGTCACGGATACGCGGCGGATTTACTCGCGAAAACGATGTTCCCTGCGTCCATACTCGCAAGCGATTTGATAAACATTCTCCCGCAAGTTTACACCGCTCAGTTCTGACCGTTCATTTAATAAATAATGGAGGAACAGAACATTGTCTCAGAACAAATCAAAATTTGTAAAATCGGCGGCGATACTGTCGCTTGTCGGTATGCTGTGCGGCTGCGGAACAATTCCGTTCACGCAGAAAGCACCAAATTTCGACAGCACTTACACGATAAATGCCGAAATCACCTATGATAAACTCAAAGCAAAAGCCAACCTTACGCGAATGGAAAACAATGAATGGGAATTCAAGTTCACAGAACCGAAACAACTTAACGGTCTTTCCGTGAAACTGAACCAAAACGGTTATTCGGCGTCGCTAGGCGGGTTATCATTCAGCGCGGAAAACAATTCGAGCTACATCAACGCGCCGCGACTTATTGCCTCGGCTGTCGGAAAGCTTTCGGACGCGGCGAACAGTATTTCCACGTCAGACGGAGTTCTGACAATTAACGAGGAACTTGATGGAAACCGTTTCATAATTACTGTGAACGAACGCGGCGGCGAACTTATTTCATTGAAATGCCCAAGCCGCAGACTTACCGTAAATTTCTCGGAGCAAAAGCCTTACACGCAAACGCTCCCCGAAGACGGCGGAGTAACAATCACAGCCGAATAATCAAAAGCCGACCTTGATTTATCGTGGTCGGCTTTACTGTTAAGGCTGCACCGCATAATTATTGTCGTGCGATTGCGCAGACAGATTTATAGTGCGTTCACCTTTTGTGCGGCGCGTCCTGCGCCGCTTGGGTGAACTCCTTCCGACTTCGTGTCGGCGTCAGATTGTACAATGAGGACAACGCAAGCCTATATGCAGCGTTTTGCGCTAAGCGCATAATGCGTGCTAGGACGAATTGTGCAAGATGACGGAAAATATGCAAGCAAGCGAATGACAAAGGCGTTAGCCGTTAATTGTGCGGTGTTGCCTTAATTATTTTAACTTTTTCAAAAGCTCGCTCTCGGCGGCAAGCTGTTCGGCAACGGGCGGAATATCCGCATATCGCACCTTATTATATGTTTCGGAAAACTCCCGCAAATTCTCATTAAACGCGCTCTCCCCTTTTTCGCGGTGAATATCCGTTGTGTCGAACGGTTCGGGAGGGCATTTTGTTCGGCGAAGTTTTGCAAGAAACAACGCATAGCCCAAACGGTATTTGCGTTCGGGAGAATTTTCGCGTTCGTATTGCTTTGACAATACGCGTTCGGCTCGCTTTTGCGCTTTCGGAGTGAGCGTTTTAGCGCTACTCTCGGTAATTTCATCGTAAAACGGTACGTCAACGGCTTTTTTGCAGTTCTTGAACAACGGCGCGAAAAGATTTTTTATTGCGTTCCAAATCGGTTTTCTAAACGCGATTACTAAAATAATCAGCACCGCCATTATAAGTACAAAATAAACATCTCCGAAATTGCTTGTTTCATTTGTATTGGAAGAAAGAATCGGTTCTTCTCCGTCGCTGTCAACCTGAGCGGTATCCTCCGGACTCTTGAACAGCTTTGAGAGCATCTGAGTAACACTCAGTACAGCGTTGACAACCGCGCCAATTACGGTTTTAAACAAATTACCGAGCGGCTTCGCGAAAACAAACAATCCGGTAGTAATCGCGAAAATGCCGATAACAATCAATAAATTATAGCGGCGAAGTCCATCGGGAAGAACCGCTTTTCCACTGTCGCGTTGATTTGTGCATTTATCGATATTCAATTGATTTGACAACACAACTGTTATTAGAGTTATCACCGCAAATCCCACGCACAGCATAAATTCCACCTTTGAAGCGATTTCCGTTTTTTTAGACAACGCAAGAATCAGCGTAGCAATTACAGCCGACACAAAATACAGCACAAACCAAGTTTTTGGAAAAATGCCGCCGTATTTTTTCCCGACAGTTAAACATCCGCCGAAATAAATTATTATTCCCGCCGCCATTATAAAAACATATATGGAAAATTCGAGATCAAGAGCAATTCCGACAGCTATCAATATGGCGGAAGGCACAATAAAACCTATATTGGACAATAAATTCACAATGGGCGTGTATTTTTGACGAAATTTCCGTCCATTTGTGACGCGCTCCGAAATTTTCCCTGCCAAGAGTCCGAAAGCCCAGAACGCCACCCATACTCCATATGCGGCGAAAAAATGCCACACCGTAAGCGTTTCCAAACCAAGTGTTTCAAGCATAAAGGCAAACGGAAACAGCGAAACGAATTGTCCGATATAAGCGACAGAATTATACAGCAATCGATTTTTGTTCATTCGTACCGCCCTCCACATTCGTTCCACTCGGTATCGAAATTATTTCGACATTTTGCGAAACATTTTCATCACCGTCAACAAGGTTCGCCGTGAATATTTTGCAGCACTTCCCCTTTGAGGAAAGTCCCGAAAGAAATTCCCCAACCTTTTCCGATACAAACGGAGTAATCAAAAACACGTCCGTTATCTCATTAAAGTCCAATTCGCTTATCAAGTCATCAATACGCTCGCCGCATTCGTTTTCCAACTCTGCCAACAAACGCAGAACATTTATTGTATGCTCATAACCGCTTGCTGCGGGAACAATAAGGTTTTCGGGAGTATTCGCGGCAAGCGCACATTCCGCGCCTGTTTTCTGACAATAATCCAGCGCAAAAGCCGCCGCTTTTATCTGCAATTCCAAAGTGTTATCCGAAAGCGGCTGAAAAAACGCATTTCCCCGCTGCATATTGAGAATAATCATCATACGGCGTTCCGTCGTGAACTCGTTATTGTAAGCCATAAGTCTGCCTGCACGCGCGGTCTGCGCCCAATGTATGCGGTTCATCGGCTCTCGTCCGCTATATTCTCTCGCTCCGCTTATCATAAATGGGTCGGGAAGAACAAATCGGCGCACCTGCATATTTCCGATAAACAAATCGCCCGACAAATTGTCGGTTTCCATATCCGCAGGAATAGGCAAAACACGCACGGAATCAAACACCTTGAACACTTTCGCTTTTTTAGTAAGCCCGAAAAGGTCGCTTATCGTAACAGTCGCGTTATCAATAGTCATAATCCCGCGTTTTTCGCACCGTACTTTCCACACACGGCGACATTTCTGATAGCCGCGCAGAGCAAATATGCCCGAAATAAGTCCGCGCTGAACATTCTGTTCGTTTTGTATGAATTTCTGCCCCTTAAACGTTAAATACGGAGAACAGCTTATCTCGCTCCTTGCCCACACAAGCGGTAAACGTTTCGCGTTTTCGATTTCCTCAACAATTTCGATTTCGTCGTTTTCATACGCTTCGGGAACGCTTATGCTAATTGTGTAGTTTACGTTTTTCAAGCCTTTTTTTCATACAAAAAGAACTGAGCCGCGACAATCGCCGCAAGTATCAGCGCCATCGCAATAAGTATCATAAACTATCCTCCAGCGTTATTCCGTAGGAACGGGAACGCTTTCAATAATCTGCCGAACGGTGTCTTCATTCGCTCCGTTATGAGAATATCCTTTGTATATCAAACGGTGTGAAATTACATACGGTGCGGCTTCCTTAACGTCCTGAGGCATCGCGTAATCACGGCCGTCAATCGCCGCCAAAGCGCAGCTCATACGTTTCAGCGCCGCCGCTCCTCTCGTGGACAAACCAAGCTTTACTGAAGCGTGTTTCCTTGTGACGACGGCAATATCGGCGATATATCCGCAAACAGCCTCGTTTGCTTTGCAGGCGTTTACTTCATTCTGTGCCTCGATTATTTCGTCCTTGGCGCACACGGATGATAACTTCTCCTCCGCTCCATATGACGCCGCGCCGCCTATTACCGCGATTTCCTCTTCCCTGTCGGGATAACCCAACGCAAGCCGTATCATAAAACGATCAAGCTGCGCCTCGGGCAGAGGATATGTACCCTGTATTTCCGTTGGATTTTGCGTTGCAATAACAAAAAACGGCGTTTCAAGTTTCATAGTATCACCGTCAATTGTGGTCTGATGTTCTTCCATACATTCAAGCAGCGCGGACTGTGTTCGCGGCGTTGCGCGATTGATTTCATCGGCAAGAAGAATATTCGTGAACACGGGGCCTTTTCTTAAAACAAACTCCTGCGCTTTTGCGTTAAAAAAGTTTATTCCTGTAACATCGGACGGGAGCAAATCGGGCGTAAACTGTATACGTCTGAAATCTCCTCCCACCGATTTCGCGAGTGAACGCGCCAACAATGTTTTTCCTGTTCCGGGTACGTCCTCCAAAAGAACGTGCCCGCCCGCAAACATTGCCGCGCACACAAGCTTTATCTGCTTATCCTTTCCCCGAACGGCTTTTGAAATGTTTTCTGTGATTTTTTCTGTCAATTCTTTTACCATATTCTGTTCCTTTAACTGCTGTTAAAGTTCGTTTTCCGACAAATCGTCTTTTGGCAGTCTGTGCAATGTTACACCCGTAATAATTGCTATCGCAATCGCGCAAACCGTCCAGATAATCGGCTCGGAAATTACAACTCCGAAATAGCCGCCTATTTCCTGTATTGTTCCGCCGACTGTTCCGTTATTCCCGCCGAAAAGCGGGATAATCGCAACAACGGTTACAATCTTCCACAAAAGCTCAAAAACGCTGCAAATAATCGGCACAAGACTTTTTCCCAGACCCTGCAACGCGCTCCTGAGTCCAAGAAGAGCCGCAAGCGCATAATAGAACGGTACCGCCCATTTTATATACAAAACGCCCGTATCAATTATTGCAACGCTGTTTTCACCGTCAGAGCTTACAATCATTCCGACAAGAAAATCTCCCGCCAGATATACTATCGCGAACGCAATACTTGCCCAAACAAACATAATAATCATACTGTCGCGAATACCGCGCCGTATTCTCGAGAACTTGCCCGCGCCGCGATTTTGCGAACAATATGTAACAAGCGTTGCGCAAACCGCCGAAAACGGCATAATAGTAAAACCGAATATTTTTCGCGCGGCGATGTGAGCTGTTATAATATCTTTTCCGAAACCGTTTATGCCGTTTTGCAATACAATCGAGCCAATATCGACTATCGAATACATCAGCGCCATTCCCAATCCCGCGCTTAAAAGTTCGGCAGATGATTGAGCCGTAAACACAAAATCGGATTTTTTTATCAACAGCATTTTTCGGCGCTTTACAAGATAAATCAAGCACACAATCGCCGAAATTGCCTGCGCCGCGACCGTTGCCAACGCCGCACCGACAACTCCTGTTTTGAACACGGTCACCAAAAGCAAATCAAGTCCGATATTCAGTACCGTTGAAATAATCAGAATAACAAGCGGTATAACGCTGTCGCCGACTGCACGGAGTATTCCCGCCTCAAAATTGTACAAAAGAGTAACAACAAGTCCCAAAGCCACAATAAACAGATAACTGCGCGCCTGATCGAATATATCCTCGCTTACGTCAAGCAGTTTTAACAGGAAATCGATAAATACCGTTGAAATGACAATTAGAACGGCAGTCACGGCTGCTGAAAAAGTAAGCATACGCGCAATAGTACGGCGCATTTCATCTAGGTCGCCCGCTCCGAAATTTTTCGCGACAATTATCGCAAATCCCGTAACCAAACCATTTATTATGTTAAACATAAGTGAAACAAGCGGCGCTGTTGCCCCTACCGCCGCTATCGAATCGTTACCCAGATTTTTGCCGATTATAACAATATCAGCAAGACTGTATGCCTGTTGAAAAACATTTCCGAGCAAAATGGGCAACGCAAACAGCAAGATCAGCTTTAATGGCTTTCCGCGAGTTAAATCCTTCATTTTATAAATCCCCGAATTCCCGAATTATAATTTTCCGTATTTATTATAACATATTATTCATAGAATTACAAGCACAAATGTAAAAAAACAACGAATTTTGCTGCAAAATATAATATTGGTAAAATTTATTGTATGTACTTGCATTTTGGAAATAAATGTTGTATAATAGATGTAAATGAGAGTCTCATTGAGGAGGAATTATTATGTCTGTAAATCTTCAAAAAGGTCAAAAAGTAGATCTTACCAAAGGCAATACAGGATTGAAAACGCTTGTGGTCGGTCTCGGATGGGACGAAACACCGAAAAAGTTCTCGCTGTTCTCAAAACACGAAGATATCGACTGTGACGCGTCCGCTATTCTTATTAACGGCGCAACCGGCAAGCTGAACGGTCCTGTTGACGTTGTATATTACGGTCAGCTTATGCACAGAAGCGGTGCTATACGTCACTGCGGTGACAACCTTACCGGCGCAGGTGACGGCGACGACGAACAGATCATCGTGGAACTTGATAAAGTTCCTGCGGACTATTCAAAGATAGTATTTACCGTTACAATTTATCAGGCAAGAGAACGAAAGCAGCAGTTTGGAATGATAAGAAATGCTTTCATAAGAATTGTTGACGCAGATACGGGAAAAGAGCTTTGCAGATACAATCTTTCGGAAAATTATGAAGGCAAGACTGCAATGATTTTTGGCGAGGTTTATCGCTACAACGGCGAATGGAAATTCGGCGCAATCGGCGAACCCACAAACGACAACGGCATTGCCGATATGGCGGCAAGATTTCAATAACTGATACGTTTTAAAATTTATATTTCGGAGGTACGATTATGTCAAAGAAGTTTGTAATTATCACTGGTATTATCACATTGGCGGCACTTGCGGCAGGCGCGGTTGCATATTTTCTGCTCGGCAAAAAGGATGTTATCAAATCGCTTGATATTGACGACGATGATGAAATCTGAATAAGATACAATAATTATACAGTAAAACCGCTCCGACGGTATATCGGGGCGGAATTTGTTATGCAATGGAGTAATTATGTCAAAAGAATTGAAAACCAACGCAATGCGTATGCTTGATAAACTGAAAATTCCCTATGATTATCAGACGTACGAATGCGAAAATTTTGAAGATGGCGTTCAGGTAGCGAAACTGTTGGGGCAAAGTCCCGATATAACTTTTAAAACGCTTGTAACAGTAGGAAAAAGCGCTAAATATTACGTTTTTGTTTTACCCGTAAACCTTGAAATGGACTTGAAAAAGTGCGCGAAAGCGGTCGGGGAAAAATCGCTCGATACTATTCACGTCAAAGATATTCAAAACGTTACGGGATATATTCGCGGCGGCTGTTCCCCTATCGGAATGAAGAAACCGTTCCGAACCGTTATTCACGAAAGTGCGAAAGACCTTGAAAGCATTATTGTAAGTGGCGGGAGAATCGGTTTACAATTGAAACTTACACCGGATAATTTAATCAAGGCTTGTTCGGGAGAATTTGCAGATATTGCGGCAAATTAAGCAATCAGCGCCGCGGCCAGAAAGCCGCGGCGCCTTGCCGTTTATTTACCCGCCGCTTACAGGCAGGCGGGACTGTCAGCGCTTATCAGCAGCCACATCCGCAGCCACCACAGCCGCTACCGCCGCATTCGGGACCGGATGAACCACACATTCCGTTACCGCAGAAAACGAACAAAAGAATAAGGATGATGATCCAGCAGCAGCAACCATTGTTGCCGTTATTCATACCGTACATAACATTTCCTCCTTATGGAAAGTCTATGAAATTTTCCGCTCCCTTATGGAGTTTCCGTTTCACAGTACATAATATGCCACAAGGAAAAATCGGTTACAAAAAAATGAGCGTTGTTCGGGGAATGAACAACGCTCTAGCATAACTGGAGGATTTGATTTCCTTTTATGTTTATATTTTATCACATCAGCAGAAATATATCAATACTTATGACAATATTGTAACCGTTTAAAGCCGATTTG
>JALEQE010000092.1 GCA_022766825.1 Oscillospiraceae bacterium
CCCGTAAAAGTTCCTGGCATTCTCGCTTGTTTCAATCGGAAATTCTCCGCTGTCGTTGATCATCGCCATGCCGCCCGTGCCGTCACCGTTCAGAGATCCTCCCTGTATGCACATATCCTTTGCAACGCGGTGAATTTTCAAGCCGTCATAGTAGCCGTTTTTTGCAAGTTTTTCAAAGTTTTCAACGGCGTTCGGCGCAATTTCGGGGAACAGCTTTGCGGTTATCGTGCCATAATCCTCAATCGTAATTTCGGCGATTTTGTCGCCGTCCTTGAATGACATTTCCTCGGCAACATTGCCTGCGGTTACTTTGTTTCCGCAGCCTGTAAGTCCAATTGCACAGGCGGTTGACAACAGACAGCTTAACAGAACATTTTTCAGTTTCATAGTACAGCACCTCACTTGCTCAGTCAAATGTTGATACGGTTATATCCTTGATTATAATATCTTTAACGGGTTTGCTCTTTTCTCCCGCGCCGTTGTCCGTGACTTCCGCACCTGAAAGCTTGTCTATCACATCAAAACCCTCGTAAACCTGACCGAAAACGGTGTAGTTTCCGTCAAGTGACGGTGTGCCGCCATTTTCTTTGTAGCGGTCTTTAATTTCATCGGTTGCGTTTTTCATAAAGTCAACAGTATGCTGCGCGTATTGAATTTGCTGTAAATACGCGTTGATTGCGGTTTCACTGGCGTTTTTCGCATTTTTATTGAGATCCTCTAAAGCGTCATTTATAGATCTCTGATTGCTTTCAATATCAAATAAACTGATATCCTGCGTTTGTTTGTTGTTTACGATATAGAACTGTGTGGTATTCTGCCCCGACGCGTTTGCATAGCACAGCGCGCCATAGAAGTGTCGAGCGTTCTGCGCGGTTTCTATACCGAACTTACCGCCGTTTACTGCGGCATCGCCGCCCGTACCGTTGCCGTTCGTGCTCCCGCCCTGGAACATAAAGTTATCTATTACGCGGTGAATTTTCAGTCCTTTATAAAATCCCTCGTCGCATAGTTTCTGGAAATTTTCCACGCCCACGGGAGCCGCTTGCGGGAACAATACCGCTTTTATTGTGCCGTAGTCCTCGATTTCAAATGTAGCGATAAGATCGCCACTTTTCGGTGTTACGTCCTTGACGTTTCCGTCAAAGTTTTCGATTTCGGCAGGCTTTTCGCTTTTAACTTCATACTTCTGTCCACAGCCCGTAAGCATTACAATTGCCGCCAAAGCTCCGCACATCAATGTATTCCTTATTTTCATTCTTCCGTTCCTTTCGAGGTATCATCGGAAACGCTTTCTGAGCTGCTTTCGGTATCACTTTCGGTGCTTGTGTCGCTGTCTGATGCGGGGTGGAGAGGTTCGCGCGGATATGTGTCCGTTTTATCGCCCTCTTTAAATTCCGATATTGTTACGCTTTTTATCATTACCGTTTCTGTTGCCTCGCCGTCCTCGTCGGCGGGGATAGTTGTCAACTTCTTAACCACGTCAAGACCGAGATATGTCTGCCCGTAAACCGTATTTTCTCCCGCACGGTCAAACAAACCTCCGATTTCATAGAATTTATCGTACAGCGTGAGGAGCTTTTCGCGTTCAGTGTCGTCTTCCAGATCGCGTACTGTGTCTTTAAGTTCATTTATCGCGTCTTCCGTGAGGTTTTCTTCATCATTGTTGACAATCACCCAACGTGCGTCTGAATATCCTGCCTGATCCGAAAAACCGAGAAGTGCTCCCATAAACGGCCAAAGATTTACGTTATATTCATCTTCGACAAGTTCGTCATCGTTCGTTCTTCCGACATAATTTCCTTTTTTATCTTCCCAGCCGCCTGTGAGGAAGTATCTTCCCTTTCCTACGCCTTTAACGGGAATGTTGTCATAGTCGCCGTTTTCGGCGTGTTTAATAAAATTCGCAACCGTATTCGGGGCATACTTTTCATACAGAACAACGCGAATTTCTCCGTAGTCGGTATCTATTATTGCGATTTTATCTCCTTCCGTGGGTGGTTTCAGTTGGATAAAATCTGTATCCATTTCCTTGATTTTATAGGATTTCATTCCGTTTTCGTGTGTGTTTTGTCTGCACCCCGAAAACGTGAGTGCCATTGCCGCGGCAAGAACAGCCGCAATTATTTTTTTCAAAACTATTTCCTTTCCCTGTTTATGCCTTTTTAACTACTGTACCCTGACGGGTTTCTTCCACAATATATCCGCGACTTGTTATTTCATCGCGCAGTTTGTCCGCAAGCGCGAAATCCTTTGCTTTGCGCGCCGCTTTTCTCTGCTCGATAAGTTCCTGTATATCCGCGGGTATCTCATCGTCATTATTATTATACATCAAACCGAGTACGTTTGTCAATGCCGTAAACTCATCAAAATATGCCGAAACATCGCCTTTTGTTACGTTCGGGTCGGCAAGTGCGGTGTTTATTTTTCTGATAAGCTCGAAAACAGCCGCAATACCGTCCGCAGTGTTGAGGTCGTCGTCCATTGCCTTGATAAAATCGGCGCGCGCAGTTTTTACGTTTTCGAGAGTTTGCTCGGAAGCGTTGCCGTCTTTCGCGGCGGATTTCATTCTGTTCATAAGGTCGCGGCAAGCGTACATTCTCGCCAAAGACGCTTTGCAGCTTTCGATTACTTCAACTGTATAATTCAATTGTCCTCTGTACTGTACGGACAACAGCATAAATCTGATGGGTTCGTAGCCGAATTTTGCCGCCATATCGCGTACAAGGAAGAAGTTGCCCGCCGATTTCGACATCTTTTTGTTATCGACATTCAGCATACCGTTGTGCATCCAAATGTTCGCGAGGGGCTGTCCCGTCGCGCATTCGCTCTGCGCGATTTCGTTTTCGTGGTGCGGGAAAATAAGGTCAGCGCCGCCGCCGTGAATATCGATAGTATCACCGATATAGTGACGTGACATCGCCGAACACTCAATGTGCCAGCCGGGTCTGCCTTTTCCGAACGGGGAATCCCAGTAAGGTTCGCCGGGTTTCGCGGCTTTCCACACGGCAAAGTCCATAGGGTCGCGTTTTTTCTCTCCGACTTCAATACGCGCGCCC
>JALEQE010000098.1 GCA_022766825.1 Oscillospiraceae bacterium
CGAGCAGATTTATGAAGGAAGGGTTGTCAAGCTGTTCCTGGATAAAGCGGAACTTGAAAATGGTGAAATTGTCACGCGTGAGATGATAAAGCACCCGGGCGGTGTTTGCATTGTTCCGCTTGACGCGGAAAACAATGTGCTTATGGTAAGACAATTCCGTTATCCGCCGCATAAAGTGCTGTTGGAGATACCCGCGGGAAAAATGGAGTACGGGGAGGATCACCGCGAGTGCGGTATTCGTGAGCTGCGTGAGGAAACGGGCTGCACCTGTGATGAGTTCACATATCTCGGAAACCTTATTCCGACTCCCGCTTACGACAATGAAGTAATTCATATGTATCTTGCACGCGGACTTCACAGCGGCGCGCAGGATCTTGACGAAGATGAGTTCCTTGACGTAGAAAAAATACCGCTTGAAAAAGCGGTAGAAATGGTTATGAATAATGAAATCGCGGACGCGAAAACGCAAATCGCTCTGCTGAAAACAAAAATCCTGTTAAACAAGTAATTCCTGAGAATAACGGCGGGTTATTGGATAAAATCGTTATAGGCGGCGAGGATTTTTTCTTCCATTATTTCGCGAATGTCCGAGGAAATCGGGTGAATGATGTCGCGGAATGTTCCGCTTTCCTCACGGCGGCTTGGCATTGCTACAAACAACCGCTCATCGCCTTGAACGAGTTTTATGTCGTGTATCGCAATAGCGTTGTCGATTGTAATTGATACAACGGCGCGCAGACGTCCGTCGTTCATTGTTTTTCTGATTTTTATGTCGCTTATTTCCATATCGGTATTCCTCCGTTGAAGTTTGTTTATCGTTATTTTGGGAAATATCGGAGAAATTATTCATATCATATTGTAAAATAGCATATTATTTCTGTTGACAATCGAAATCGAATGAAAAGGGGCAGATTTGGTGGAAAATTTTCTTAAAGGCAAAAAGCATATACATTTTATCGGAATAGGCGGAAGCGGAATGTATCCGTTGGCGCAGATACTGCACACAAAGGGCTACTATCTCACGGGTTCGGACAACAACGAAACCGCGACGCTCGACGCTGTCCGCAAAATGGGTATTCCCGTAATGCTTGGGCAAAAAGCGGAGAATATCGAGGGCGCGGATTTGATTGTGTTTTCCGCGGCGATAATGGAAGATAATCCCGAGCTTATCGCGGCGCGTGAGGCGGCAAAGCACGGCGTTCGCCTTGCGGAAAGAGCGGAGCTTCTCGGACTTGTTACAGAGCAGTTTTCAAAAGCGTTCTGCGTTTCTGGAACTCACGGAAAGACCACCACAACGTCAATGCTTACTATGATAATGCTTGCGGCGAATATTGATGTTTCCGCGGTAATCGGCGGAAAACTGAGAGCAATAGGCGGCAGCGGCAGAGCGGGAAAATCCGAATATATGGTGTGCGAGGCGTGCGAATTTAAAGATACGTTTCTGCACCTTTTCCCGAACATTTCAATAATTCTCAACATTGACGAAGACCATATGGATTATTTCAAGACAATGGATAATCTTAAATTGTCGTTTGAGAAGTTCTGCGGTTTAACTACTGATTTGATAATTGCTAACGGCGATGATGAGAACGTTCGTGAAGTGTTGAAAAAATGTCATTCCGAGGCGCGTTTTATCACATTCGGAAAAAGCGAGACAAACGATTTCTATGCTGACTATATCAAGCAGCTTTCGGATTTTGAGTGGCAGTTTTCACTTATGAATAAAGGAACGGAGGTATGTCAGATTGACATTCACGTACCGGGAAAGCATAACATATATAACGCTGTTGCGGCGGCTGCGGCGGCATATTCCGCAGGAATACCCGTTGACGCTATTCAGCGCGGACTTGATAATTTCACGGGCGCAATGCGCCGCTTTGAAAAACTCGCGGAAGTTGACGGAGTGACTTTCGTTGACGATTACGGTCATCACCCTGCCGAAATCGCTGCGACGTTGAAAACCGCAAAGACAATGTCGTTCAAGCGCGTGTGGGTTGTTCATCAGCCGTTTACGTATTCACGCACGGCAATGCTGATTGACGATTTCGCAAAGGCACTTTCCATAGCCGATAAGGTAGTATTAACAGAAATTATGGGCGGTCGTGAAAAGAACACTTATAATATTTATTCCAAGGATTTAGCGGCGAAAATTGACGGGTGCGTATGGTTTCCGACCTTTGAAGAAGTGGCAAAATATGTTGTTGACCGTGTAGAACCCGGCGACCTTGTTATAACCACAAGCTGCTGCGATGTATACAAGGTAGCCGATATGATGATTGAAATGATGAAGAATAAACAATAAAAAAATCCCCCGTGAACAAGGCGGGGGATTTTTGACTAAGGTGGATATTATGAATAAACAGATTAACGATTATATTTACTCAAAGAAAAGCGAGATTTTGCAGAACCTCGCCGAAGTGGTTGTGATACCAAGCGTTAAGGGAACTCCCGAAAACGGCGCGCCGTTTGGAAACGAGCCGAAAAACGCACTCTTGAAAATGCGGGAAATCTGCGACAAAATGGGCTTTAAAACCACGGTTTATGAAAACGCGGTACTCTGCGCCGATTTTGGCGAATCACCCGAACTGGGGATTTTGGCACACCTTGATGTAGTTCCCGTACAGCGTGAGAACTGGCATACAAACCCGTTTTCGCTTGTTGAAAAAGACTGCGTACTGTACGGACGCGGCGTTATAGATGACAAAGGCCCCGCTGTTGCGGCGTTGTGGGCGCTGAATGCCGTTAAAGAACTCGGTCTGACCTTGAAGAAGGGTGTTCGGTTGATATTCGGAACTGACGAGGAAAACGGTTCGGAGGATTTGGAAATATACAAAAAGCACGATAAATTCCCGCCGAAAGTATTTACACCCGACGGAAGTTTCCCTGTAATTAACATTGAAAAGGGAATGATACGCTCGCGCTTTTTCGGCAATGTAAGCGGAAATATTGTCAAATTCAGCGGAGGGAATATTCCCAACGCTGTTGCAGACAAAGCAAACGCGGTTTTGAGTTCTGTATCGCTTGAAACCGTTCGTCGTGAAATTGATAGCGATAAAACGGGAGCGGAATTTTCAGCAACCGAAAACAACGGAAACGTTGAAATTTCCTGTAAGGGCAAAGCGGCGCACGCTTCCACACCCCAAACTGGAATAAATGCCGTAACCGCACTTATTTCGCTTATCAACCGTATATGCGGAAATGACGTAACACAAGGTCTGGAGCGGCTTTTCCCGTTCGGGGAAACGGACGGTTCGGCTCTGGGATTAAAATGTGCAGATGACAGCGGCGCTTTGACGGCGGTATTCAGCAAGTTTTCGATTAATGACGGGGTATGCGAAGGAACGGTCGATATCCGTTTCCCGACTTGTACAAATCTTGTTACAGTTAAGGATACGCTAAAAGCGAATTTTGAAAAAGTAGGTCTTAATTATGAAATGATTTTGGGTGACGAACCTCATATAGTTCCCGAAAACAGCGAGTTTGTACAGAAATTGCTGTCGGTTTACGAGCAAATTGAGGGAGAAAAGGGAAAGTGTATCGCAATAGGCGGCGGTACTTATGTTCATAACATAGACGGCGGAGTGGCTTTCGGAGCGGAAAGAGGCGATACAGACTACAATATGCACGGCGATAACGAATTTATCACTGTTGACGAGTTACTAAAAGACGCTATTTTATACGCAAACGCGATAATTGAGATATGCGGATAATATATGAAAATCGTAAGATTTTAAGATTTGAATTTGATTGACAAAATTACGAAATTATGCTATAATTATATAAAAAAAAAGGGGGAATAATGTATTGAAAAGTAAAATTATTGCGCTTGCCGTTTTGGCGACGGTTGTTTTAAGCGGATGTTCCGAGAACGGGGGAAATTCATCAGATAACACTAACAGCACATTTTCAAGCGCGACTGAGAGTACGGCTCTAAGCACTCAAAGTAGCTATAGCGGCGCGCCTAACGTAATAGCACCAAATTTTGTAAGTTCATCAGTTTCGGAAAAATCCACTCCAAACGAAGAACAAAGCACATCAAGTGAAGTACAAAGCGTTATTTCGGAAACTTCGTCGTCTGAACCCAGCGTTGTCACACCTGTTAATTCGTCCATTGGCGCGGAAGACGTTTCCGACTGCGAAATGCGAACCGTCAACAGCGGCGAAAATATGACGGTTGACGGCTCTTTATC
>JALEQE010000113.1 GCA_022766825.1 Oscillospiraceae bacterium
ATTCGTCTGAACCCGCTGACTTATGAGGAACTGACCGTTCTCACGGAAAAACTTGCGGAAATTCACGCGGGACTGTATGGCTATGAAATGCGCATTACTTTGGAAGACAGGATTTATTTCGTCAAGGCAGAGTTTGAGCGCGTTGGAGCGCAGACAAACGTCACCCCGCGCGAAATGATACGCGATTTTATTGAACTGCTGAATATCGCGTATCAGAACCCCGATAAAACCATTCCGCAGCTTATGGGCGAGGATGATTTCAAGTTCTCGGACGGCGAAAGCGAAGATAAACAGGACGGTTTTGAGGATTTCGATTTATAAATTAACGGCTTTCTTGTGTTTGCGGGAAAGCCTTTTTGATGAGGTAATTATGAGAGACAACAACATTTTTTATCGGTACGCGCCGTTTATACAGGATTACATTTACCGCAACAAGTGGGAAGAACTTCACGAAATTCAAGTTGCGGCGGCGGAAGTGATTTTCGATACGGAAGATAATCTCTTGCTTACGTCGGGTACGGCGAGCGGCAAGACGGAGGCGGCTTTTTTGCCCGTGCTTACTCATTTGTGGGAAAATCCGTCGGGGAGCGTAGGCGCGCTGTATATATCGCCGCTGAAAGCGCTTATTAACGACCAATTCGAGCGGTTGGAAGAACTTCTCGAAGAGGCGGATATTCCCGTAACAAAGTGGCACGGCGACGCTTCACAGGCGCAGAAGAAAAAGTTGCTGAAAAATCCGCGCGGCGTTATGCAGACAACGCCCGAAAGCCTTGAAAGTCTGCTTATCCGCAACAGTTCGGGCGCGTACAGACTGTTTTCGGATTTGCGTTTTGTGATAATTGACGAAGTGCATTATTTTATGGACAATGACAGAGGTTTGCAGTTGCTTTCGGTTCTTGAACGCATACAAAGGATTATCGGCTTTGAACCTCGCAGAATTGGTTTGTCGGCAACGCTTGGCGACCCGACGAACGCCGAAAAGTGGCTCTCAATGGGAACGAAAGCGCATTGTATTACCCCGAAAGTCACCGAAAAGGGAAGAAAAGTGCGGCTTTCCGTGAAGTTTTTTCCGATAGCGGAAAAAATACCGCGGAAAGACAGCAAGGTATTACTTGAAAACTACTACAATTATCTGTATGAAGTAACTCACGGGAAACGGTGCATTTTGTTTTCCAACAGCAAAGCGGAAGTGGAAGAAAATATTGCACATTTGAAACACATTTCGGAGCAAAAGCGCGGCAACGACTGTTATCTTGTTCACCACGCGAATATTTCGCCCGCCTTGCGCGAGTTTGCCGAACAGCGTATGAAGTCGGGTGAATTGCCTGTTTGCACGGGAGCTACCGTCACTCTCGAACTCGGTATTGACCTCGGACATCTGGAACGGATTGTTCAGACGGGGTGCCCGCTTACGGTATCGGGTTTCGTTCAGCGTTTGGGAAGAACGGGGCGGCGCGGCGGAACGGGCGAAATGTATTTCGCATTCAGACAGGATATGAGCGTTCCGCAGAACGTGTTCTACAAGGATATAAACTGGGATTTCGTGATGTGTATAGCGCAGATTTTGCTTTACACCCGCGAAAAATGGGTTGAGCCTATGTATCTGCCAAAATTGCCGTACAGTTTGCTGTATCATCAGACAATGGCGGTACTTGCGGCGTCGGGGAGCGTTCAGCCGAAAGATTTGGCGCGGACAATACTCAAGCTTTCGGTGTTTCATAACGTTTCAAAGGAAGATTATTTGTGCCTTTTGCGTCATCTGCTTGAAAACGGTCAGCTTGAACGCGGCGAGGACGGCGGTTTGCTTATCGGAGAAAAAGGCGAGGCGATTGTCAACAATTACGAGTTCTTGGCGGTATTTTCCGTGCCGCTTGAATTTACCGTCCGTCACAATTCCGAGGTAATAGGCACGGTGCAGAACCCTTTCCTGCCGAAGTCGCAGTTCGCGCTTGCAGGACAGGCTTGGGAAGTAACCGAGCTTGACAAAAAGGGTATGTTGATTTACGTTAAGAAAATCGACGGGATTTCGGCGAATATGTGGACGGATACGGGCAACGAGTATGTTCACACAAAAGTGATGAAGAAAATGCTTGAAATAATCCGCAGCGACGAGCGGTACGCTTTCCTTGACGAAACAGCGCAAAAGCGTCTGAACGATATACGAAATCTTTGTCGGAACGCGGCGGGCGGCGAAAACGTTTCGGGAAATATGCTTGCGGGCGGACTGCTTTCGGAGGGCGAGCGAATGGTTTTGCCCATATCGGGAACGGTATACGCCGTGTTTCCGTTCCTCGGAACGCGCAGCACAATGGCTCTGCTTTACGCTTTGCGGGAACGCGGTTTTGAGGCGAACGTCTATTTGTCGCGGTATATTCCCGTGTGTATCGAAGTGCATACCGACCGCGGCAAGGGTGCGATTGTTTCCGCGCTTAATTCAATCAGGGAAAAGGGCGCGGATAAATACGGCTTTACAATACCCGAAAACTGCGAGATTTCGGGAAAATACAACGATTATATTCCGCGCGAACTTCTCACGAAACAGTATGTGGAAGATTATCTCGATACGGACGAACTAAAATATATCGAATAATAACAATACTTGAATACTTGTGAAATTCTTAACGAACGCCGACAAAATAACACGTTTAAAGTCAAGTTTATTGCCCCTAATTAAGAAATTTTTGCAAAATATCAACTTTTTTTGTGAAATTCTTGACAATGGGCATATTATGGTGTATAATAAATTAAGGCAACACCGCACAATTAACGGCTAACGCCTTTGCTCAGACGACGTTACGGTCGTCTCGCGCTTGCTTGCATATTTTCCGTCATATTGCACAATTCGTCCTAGCACGCATTATGCGCTTCGCGCAAAACGCTGCATACAGCCTTGCGTCGTCCTC
>JALEQE010000118.1 GCA_022766825.1 Oscillospiraceae bacterium
GAGACCTAACAAAGCCTATAGACCGGATTGGAGTTGGTTAGAGTAGATGAGATAGCGGAAACATCTTGACTTGCGTTGATGAACCGGAAACTCGAGAATATACTCTGAAACTTTTCCACCGACAATGAAACTTTTCCCCTTACTCTGAAACTTTTCTAAAAGAATAGTTTCAGAGTGATTTCTTTTTCCGCCATGCCACATAAAAGAAAGCTACAAAAAGCGTGGGTCAACGCCACAACGAAACTATCCATAAAAAGTAAAAATGCCTAAAACCCTTTTAATAAAGGCTTTTAGGCAAAAAGAAAAAGCACGGTAGTTTCAGATACCATTGTATCAAAATTACCGTGCTTATTTGGTGCGAGTGACGGGACTTGAACCCACACGGCATAACTGCCACTAGCACCTCAAGCTAGCCTGTCTGCCTATTCCAGCACACTCGCATGTGACTATATAAGTATATCATATTTAGTTTTTTTTGTCAAGGGGATTTTAAAAATTTTTTCGTTTTTTTTCGCGGTATCTTTACAAAAGCGGAAAAGTGTGTTATAATTATAATGTATTTTTTAATATTAAGAGGTATAAGTATGTTAAAACCGTTTTCAAATAAAGTGGCGGGCGTCGCGCCGTCCGCGATACGCGAAATACTGAAATTCACCGCCGACCCCGAAGTAATAAGTTTCGCGGCGGGAAATCCCGCGCCCGAGGCTTTCCCTGTTGAAACAATCCGCAAAATCTCCGATGATATTTTCGCGGAAGAGCCGATAAACGCTTTGCAGTATTCCGTGACGGAAGGTTATATGCCGCTGCGTAAATGGCTTGAAAATGACCTCCGTTCGAAAAATATGTTCGCCGAAAACGATATGGTTGTCATAACGGACGGCGCTCAGCAGGCTATCGAAACCACCGCCAAGATACTTTGCAACGAAGGCGACGTTATTTTGTGCGAAGACCCGAGTTTTATCGGTTCGCTTAATGCTTTCAGAAGTTACGGCGTAAAACTTGTCGGGCTGCCGACAGACAGCGACGGTATTCTCCCCGACGAAATGGAAAACGTCCTGAAAACTTACAATACCGTGAAATTTCTCTATACAATACCGAATTTTCAAAACCCGACAGGTAACACCACTTCCCTCGAACGCAGAAAACAAATTCTTGCGCTTGCCGAGAAGTACGGCATTTACATACTTGAAGACAATCCTTACGGCGATTTGCGTTTCGCGGGCGAACCCGTTCCGAGCTACAAATCGCTTGACACGAAAGGCAACGTCCTTTACGCGGGAACGTTCTCGAAAACGCTCGCGCCGGGACTTCGCGTCGGTTATCTGTGCGGTGAACGTGATATTTTGCAGAAAGCCGTTGTCGGACTTCAAACAAGCACCGTTCACGCGAATATATGGGCGCAAATGCTGACATACCGCTTTGTTACTACCGTTGATTTCGGCGAACACCTCGCGCATTTGCAGGATATTTACCGCAAAAAATATACCCGTATGGCGAACGCTCTTAAAGCGAATATGCCCGAATGTGTTACTTATTCCCAACCGCAAGGCGGGTTGTTCATCTGGGCGACAATTCCTGATAATTACGATATGAATGCGTTCTGTACGGAGGCGGTTCATCAGAAAGTCGCGGTTGTGCCGGGCAACGCGTTTTTAAGCGATGAGAACGCGGTTTCACATTCATTCCGCCTCAACTTTTCCACGCCGACGGACGAGCAGATTGACCGCGGAACGGAAATTCTCGGAAAATGCGCGAAAGAGTTTTTTAAATAAGAGAGGTGTAATATGCTTTTTTCTGTGGTAATCCCGGCGCACAACGAAGAGAAATACATCGGGGCTTGCCTTGAATCAATTCACACGGCAAGAAAATTCGCAAGAATCCCCGAAAATCAGGTGCAGATTATCGTTGTCTGCAACCGCTGCACGGACAAAACAGCGCTTATCGCGCAGGAAATGGGCGCGCAGGTGTGCGTGAATGACGATAAGTGCATTTCCGCAGTCCGCAACGCGGGCGCAAAACTCGCAACGGGGAAAATCCTTGTGACGATTGACGCGGACAGCCGAATGACGAAAACCTCGCTTATCGAAATCTACAGAATGCTTCGCTCGAAAGAATACATCGGAGGCGGCACAATTTCAACATTTGACAGGTATTCGCTCGGCATTGCGGTTTCGGCAATATATGTCGCAATAAATGTCACGCCGATTATGATAAAGCAGAAAGCACCGCTTATGTGCGGAATGTTTTGGTGTCTGAAACGGCATTTTGACCTGCTCGGCGGTTTTGACGAAACGCTCGTCAGTCTTGAGGATATGGATTTTGCGGTTCGTTTGAAACAACTCGGCGAAAAGCTCGGCAAAAAATACGGAGTTCTCAGGAAGTCAAGGATTATCACTTCAAGCAGAAAGTTTGACGAATTCGGCGACTGGTATCTTGTAAAGAACCGTAAGCTGACAAAAGCGATTTTCACGGGAAAAGACCGCGCCGCCGCGGACGAGTTCTACTACGATTTAAGGAATGATTAAGCAGTGAGAATAAGCCACAATGGTTGAATATAAGAAAGGAAACACTATGGAAGAACAGAAAAAGGTAATGCTGAGCCTTATTCAGCCGACAAATACACCCCATCTGGGAAATTATCTCGGAGCAATGCAGAACTGGGTTAAGCTCCAGAACGATTACACCTGCTTTTTTGGAATAGCAGACCTCCATTCCATTACTGTAAGACAAGACCCCGTAAAACTCCGCGCGCAGATAAAGGAAAGCTATGCCTTGCTTATCGCGATGGGACTTGACCCCGAAAAATCCACGCTTTTTGTACAGGGACACAACCATTGCCATTCGGAGCTGGCGTGGATTTTGAGCTGCTACACGCAGTTCGGCGAATTGTCGAGAATGACGCAGTTTAAGGACAAATCAGCAAAACACCCCGAAAACATCAACGCGGGACTTTTCACCTATCCCGTGCTTATGGCGGCGGATATTTTGCTGTATCAGGCGGATTTGGTTCCCGTGGGTGTTGACCAGATGCAACATTTGGAATTAGCGAGAAATATCGTTCAGCGTTTCAACGGAATTTACGGCGATGTGTTCACAATGCCTGAGGGATATGTTACCAAAGCAACAGCGAAAGTAATGAGCTTGCAGGACCCCACAAAGAAGATGTCAAAGTCGGACGAAAATCCGAATGCGTCCGTGTGGGTGCTTGACGATCGCGACACGATTATACGCAAATTCAAACGCGCCATTACTGACAGCGAAACGGAAGTATGCGCGCGAGAGGGCAAGGACGGCATAATCAATCTGATGTCGATTTACGGAGCGGTTACCGACAAGACTTTCCCCGAAATTGAGGCAGAATTTAAGGGCAAAGGCTACGGCGATTTCAAACTCGCCGTGGGAGAGGCGGTCGCGGACAAGCTCGCTCCTATGCAGGCTGAATATAAGCGCATATCTTCCGAAAAGGGCTATATCGAGGATTGTATGAAGAAGGGCGCGGAAAAAGCGTTTAAAGCCAGCAGAAAAACCTTGCAAAAGGTACAGAAAAAAGTCGGATTTGTATTGCTTTGATTGTGCAAAATAAACAAAATTCGCTTAACTAGAAAAAAGTACTTGCATTTTGCGGCATAATCTGTTATAATAATGTTTGTGACTGATTAAATATTCTAATTTGGAAGGACGGTGTCATATATGGCTAAATGCGAAATTTGCGGAAAGAGTGTAACATTCGGTATAAAAGTATCTCACTCTCACAGACGCTCCAACAGAACATTCAAACCCAATGTTAAGAAAGTAAAGGCTGTCGTAAACGGTACTCCTTGCAGAGTAAATGTTTGCTCACGTTGCCTGCGTTCGGGTCTTGTAAAGAGAGCGGGGTAATCCGAAAAAATTATCAGAGCCGCGTTTTGCGGCTCTTTTGTTTGTGCCTTAATTGCACGAACCGCAGAATAATTAAAGCACAATCTCTGGATAATATCTGAAAATACAAGGAGCAATATTATGGCACACAACTCAGAAAGAAAGTCAAACGCCAAAGATATTTTAAAGCAAGCCGCGCCTTGTTGGATCATCTCATTCGCGCTGTGTTTTATGCTGTTTTTGTACGAGCCGATTATGATGTACGTGACCAACAAAGACAATTTCTGGTTTGATTTCGGAATTGTGATAAAACCAGTTCTGATGATTTTCCTGATATTCTTCGCCGGAACGGCGGCAATTCTTACGGGCTTGTATTTCATCTGCCGCAAGTTCTCGGAAAATGTAAAGCCTTACAGAATTATACTGACGGTAATATTTGTTTGCTTTATTGTGCTTTATATACAGGGAAATATACTCGCAAGCCATCTTCCTGCGCTTGACGGCTCGGCAATCGACTGGGGCGCGTATACTTCCGACAACATTATAACCGCGATAATATGTGTTATTCTAACGGTGGCGGCTGTTTTCTGCTGCATTAAGCTCGGTCTTGAAAGGTTTGTGAGCTGGGCGGCGGGAATATCGGCGGCGATTTTCGCGATCCTTACCGTAACCCTTGTCACAACCTGTATTCAAAAAAATGCCTTTGAAAGCAAAAACAACCTCATAAGTACAACACAGGATTTCAACAAAGCCTCAACGCATAAAAACTTCTATATTTTTATGGTGGATTCTCAGAGCGCGACCGAGTTTACAAACGTAATCTCAACGCAGGAGCAGTTCCGACACGCATTTGACGACTTTACCTATTATACCGATACTCTTTCAACTTACGCTTACACAAGGGATTCCGTGCCGTATGTGCTTTCGGGACACTTGAACAAAAATGATGAGAATTTCGGTGATTATTCCGAAAACGCGCTGAACAATTCAACGCTGTTCAATGCTCTTGAAGAACGCGATTACGATATGTATCTTTATGACGAGGATCTTGCGTGGTACGGCAAAAAGGATTTTGATATAAAGAACAATCCCGGCACCAGGAACGTCAGTCTCAGATTCGGCGAATATTTCAAACAGGAAATGCGCTATGTGTGGTTCAAGTATCTGCCTTACGGATTAAAAAAAGCGTCAGAGATTGAAAAACTCAATTTCGGAAACACTATCGATAAATTCAAATGGGGCAACGATGTTTTGTATAATGAGTTCAGCAACGGTTCCGGAATTGAAAAAACGTCCGGGGCGCAGTTCCGCTTTATCCACGCGGAGGGAGCGCACGTTCCGTTTGATATGGACGAAAATATGAACAGAATAAAGGGCGGAACGTATATACAGAAAACAACGGCGACCGCGAAACTTATCGCGTCGTTTATAGAAAATCTCAAAGCAAACGGCGTTTACGACAACTCCGTTATCATAATTATGGCAGACCACGGCTATCAGCCGAAAAACGCGCCCGAAAACTATATTCTGTCAAGATTTAACCCGATTTTGCTTATAAAGGGCGTCAACGAAAAACACGACCTTATTTATTCCGAAAAGCCCGTGTCGTATCTTGATTTACCGCAGGCGTATGAGGAATTGCTTGACGGAAAACAAAGCACGGATTTGTTCTCCGATGTCGAATATCCGAGAACCCGCAAGGTTATTTGGTACGAAATTTACAAAGAAGAGCATATGGTTGAATACGAAACGGTAGGAAAGGCTACGGAATGGGATAAATTCCATAAAACGGGAGCGGTTTTCGATTTGTCGAAAAAGTAATTTTCGCGCGGCAGTGTATTGTGAAAAATGCACAATTCCGCGCGAATTTCCTTTTGTAAAGCGCATAATGAGTTGACACCATTCAGCTTATATGATATAATCAATTGTGGTATGCGTATGAAATAAGAACACAATTCACAGTTTATCAGACAGTATCAATAAAAAATTACGCAGGTTTGGGAAGGAGTTTAAATGGACGCATCAAAACAACATTCATCAAAATTTAAAATTGCGCTGAAAGATCTTTTGCCGGGTTATATAATTGCATTTGCGTTTTGCTTTATGCTGTTTATATTCGAGCCGCTGCTGATGTACAGCACCAACAAGCTGGATTTCTGGTTTGATATTCTTCTTATACTCAGTCCGATGATGATCGGCTTTGCGATTTTCTTTTTCGGAAGCGCGCTGATTTTAACGGCGGCGTACCTTATCAACAAGGCAATTGTAAAAGACAAAGAACCTACGGTTTATCGGATAATAGCGATTGTGTTATTCTTCTTGTTTTTTGCGTCGTATATTCAGGGCAATTTCCTTGTCGGAAAGCTCCCCGCGCTGGACGGTTCGGTTATTGACTGGGACAAGCTCGCGAAAAACGATATCTTTACGCTGATTGTACTGGTGGTTTTGTGCGGACTTGCCGTTTTTCTGCTTATTAAACTCGGCGTTAAAAACACGCTGAAATATACAATGTGGGCGTCGGGAGTACTGTTCGTTATGCTTACGGTGTCGTTGGTTGCCGAAATGATAAGCTATGACGCTTTTTCCCACAAAGACAGCATAATCACCACAAACAAAAATTTCGACACCATGTCTACCGATAAGAATTTCGTTATATTCCTTACCGACGCGGTGGGTTCATCGGAGTTCGGGAAGGTTCTGGAACAAAATCCCGAATATAAAGAGGTGTTCGAGGACTTCACCTACTATCCCGACACGCTGGGTGGTTACCCCTGCACGCGTGACACTATACCGCTGATATTGGGCGGTGCGCTGAACAAAAACGAGGAGGATTTCGAGAAATTTTCATCAAAGGCTTACAACAATTCGCCGTTTTTTAAAAAACTTACAGAAAATGACTATGATATAAATCTGTATGAATCGGAGCTTATCTGGTATGGCGATAAAAACTTCAATGTAAGCAACAGCACTGATTATGAGAACTACAGACTTCCGTTCAAGTCGTTTTTCCGCGAGGAAATAAAATATATAATGTTCAGATATCTGCCGTATAACTTTAAACGCTACTCACAGATTGAGAGTATGGATTTCAACGGGTTGGTGGACAAGTATATCTGGGACGACCGTACAATTTACGGATTGATAAAAGACAATCCCACTCTTGAAAAAACAAGCGACAGAACCTTCAGTTTCATACACACAGAGGGCGCTCACATTCCGTTCCATTACGACAAGGACCTGAACATAATCGAAGAAAACGGAACTTATGAACAGAAAATTGAAGCGGTCATTACAATGCTGAACGCTTATATTGAACGTCTGAAAGCAAACGGCACATACGACAACACAGTAATCGTAATTATGGCGGATCACGGCAACACCGACCTGAACAGCGCGGACGATATGCTCGTCAGAGCAAACCCGATGTTTATGATGAAAGGTATTGAGGAACATCACGAGTTCAGCGTTTCCGAAAAGCCATTGTCTTACCTTGACCTCACGGATGTTTTCGGAAAGCTTCTTGATGATAAGACAGCGGAAGAATCAACAGCAGATATTCCCGACAAGCGCGAGCGTTTCTTTATGTGGTATAGAAACTTCCGTCTTGAAGACCATATCGAAGAATACGTTGTTGAAGACAAGGCGTGGGAATGGCAAAAGTTCAAGAAAACAGGCAACGTGTATGATTTAAAGTAAGAAAGGAACGTCTGTAAATGTTTTTGGGCAATATTCTCGGACCGGTAATGCGTTTTTGCTATGATATCATCAGCAATTACGGAATTGCAATCATTCTGTTTACGCTGTTCAGCAAAATAGTATTGCTGCCCGTTTCAATTTGGGTGCAGAAAAACTCCATAAAAATGGTGAAAATGCAGCCCGATATAAACAAAATCAAAATCAACCATTTCGGCGATAAAGATACAATTGCCGATGAAACGTCAAAGCTGTACAAAAAGGAAAAATACAGCGCGTTTGCCTCGCTTATTCCGATGGTAATACAGATTGTTCTGCTTATCGGTCTTGTGGAGGTTATAAACCACCCGATGACGTATATCTTGAAAATGCCGAAAGACGTTACCTCGCAGATGACGTCCGTCGCTTTGGAAAACAACGAGAAACTCGACCCCGATTCGTCGGGACTGGAAATAGCGGTTGTCGAAGATATTCAAGCGGGCAGATATACCGAGCAGTATTCGCAATGTGTCAATGACGGCGCGGATATGGAAAGAATTAAATCGCTGAAAATGAATTTCTGCGGATTTGATTTGGGCTGGATTGCCGTTTCAACCAAAGGTCTGGCTTGGCTTGTGCCTGTAATCGCGGGACTTTCCGCGTTTCTGCTCTGCGTTGCGCAGAACTCGATAAACGTACTTCAGGCGGAACAGTCAAAGCTCAACAAATACGGTATGATGGCGTTTTCCGTTGGCTTGTCGCTGTATCTCGGTATGTTCGTACCTGCGGGCGTTGCGCTTTACTGGACAGCAAGCAACCTGTTCGCGATTTTACAGCAATGGCTGCTGAATATAGCGATTAACCCGAAGAAGTACGTTGATTACGAAGAGCTTGAGAAAACCCGCAAGGCACTCAAAGAACTTAATAACGTTCAATCGGTAAAGGGACTTCCGAAAGAGGCTAAAAAGAAAGCGAAAGAGGATTACAAGCGTTTCTTTAAAATTGTCAACAAGCATTTGGTGTTCTATTCCGAAAGCAACGGTTTTTACAAGTATTTCAAGGGAATAATCGAATACATTTTAAAGCACACGAACATAACCATTCACTATATTACAAGTGATTACAAAGACAACATCTTTGAAATGGAAAAGCAAAACCCGCATATCAAAGCGTATTTCATTGACGAAAAGCGTCTGATTACGCTGATGATGAAAATGGAAGCCGATGTTGTTGTTATGACAATGCCCGACCTTGAAACTTATCACATCAAGCGCAGTTATATCCGAAAGGATATTGAGTATGTTTTCATTCCGCACGGAATGGACTCAAACAATATGACTTACAGAACAAAAGCCCTGAACGCTTTTGATACCGTTTTCACGGCGGGTCCTCATCAGACCGAGGAAATGGAAAAAATCGCAAAGCTGTATGGTCTGGAAAATCAGAAACTCGTCAAATACGGCTACTGTCTGCTTGACGATATGATTGCGGAATACGAATCAACCGAACACCCCGAAAACGAAGTCAAGACTGTGCTTATCGGTCCGTCGTGGCAGAAAGATAACATTATCGACTTGTGCCTGGACGAAGTACTTGCAAGTATGCGCGGAAAGGATTATCGCGTTATAGTCCGTCCGCACCCGCAACACGTCCGCCATATGCCCGAAAAGTTCGAGCATCTGAAAGAGCAATACAAGGACGACAAGAACATCATCATTCAGACGGATTTCTCGTCAAATGATACGGTTTTCAATGCGGACATACTTATAACGGACTGGTCGTCGATTTGCCAGGATTTCGCATTTACAACCAAAAAGCCCGTTATCTTTATCGATACGCCGATGAAGATTATGAACCCCGATTACAAGCTGATTGATACCGAGCCTATCAATATCTGGATAAGAAACGAGATAGGAACGGTTGTAAAACTTGACGAGCTTGACAAGCTGGACGGTATTGTTCGCGAAATGCTTGCGAACCGCGAACAATATCACGACAAAATTGCCGCGCTTACGGAAAAGTGCGTTTACAATCTCGGAAACAGTTCCGAAGTCGGCGGAAAATACATTATAGAAGCTGTTCAAAATCAGATAAAGAAAAGAAAGGAAAACAAGGAATGAAAATAATAGTAAAACCCGAACTTCTGCTGTCCTCAAAAGGATATATTGACCCCTCTGTTATGACATACACAATTCAAGCAATCGCGGCGGTTGGTATCGCAATTGGCGCGGCTGTCGGAATACATTTCAGAAGAGCGAAGAAAAAGCTCGCGCAAAAACTCAACATTGACGAAAACAAGAACAAAGAGGTTGAGGCGGACGATATCGTTGTAAATGAGGACGATTCCGAAAAGCAGACAACCGATGACCTCGTTTCTAACAACGAAAATCAGTAATATGTGATTAGCCCATTACTGAAATAAATCTAACCGGGAAAGTAGCCTCTTCCCGGTTATTTTTATCGGCTTTGAAAGCGTAAATGTTCCGACTTGGGCGCATATATCAGTTGACATTTTACTTTTATTATGCTATAATAAAAGTTAATAAAATATTTCATCAACAATAAACAAGGAGGATAAAAAATGACAGCAACAACTGAAACCAAATTTGCGGGTAGGGTAACACCAAAAGACGGAACACCGCGAACACTTTACGAGCATCAGATTAACGCAATAAGCGCACTTGACAAACTCGACCAAAAAGACACATTCAGATCGATTTTGGTTTTACCGACAGGCGGCGGAAAAACTCTCACCGCCGTTTATTGGCTTTTAAAGAACGCGGTGGATCGGGGGAAAAAGGTCCTTTGGATTGCTCACCGTCAAATGCTTTTGGATCAAGCGGCAAGCACATTTATAAATAACGCTTATACAAAAACGATGATAAACCACACAACCTTTTCGTTTCGCATAATATCGGGAGATCACGACCGTCCCGTGAATATCCGAAAAGATGATAATGTTCTTATTTGCAGCAAGGACAGCCTTATCTCCGGACTTAATTATCTTGACGAATGGCTTGACGGCGAAGAAATCTATTTCGTAATTGACGAAGCGCATCACGCGGTTGCGAGAAGTTACCGCAAAATAATCGACTATGTGTTTGAAAAAGCGAAGTCGATTAAAATGCTGGGGCTTACCGCAACTCCCGAAAGAACCAACGAGGACGAAAAAGGCGCATTGGCAAAGATATTCGGGGACGGAATTGTTTACGGTATCGGATTAAACGAGCTTACAAAAAAGGGTATCGTATCAAATATAATTCCGGAAAATAGCCCAACAGGCGAGCTTGTAACAACCAAACTCGGCGTAAAAGATCGCCGAGATATACAAAATCGAGATCAATTGCCCAAAGAAATTGCTGAATTTCTTGTAAATAATAAAAAGCGCAATCGTTTCATCGTTGAAAAGTATATTGAAAATAAAGATAAATACGGGCAAACACTTGTTTTTG
>JALEQE010000100.1 GCA_022766825.1 Oscillospiraceae bacterium
AGTCTGGTAAATATAGAGGAACAGAGGTACAGCGAGTTCAACAATGCCTTGCCGGATTATGTTATAATGGGTATGGTGGATCTCGGAATAAAGAATGACGAGATAAGCGAAACAGATGTTATCGTTCAGGTTTCAAATACAATCACATACACCATGATAGACCGCCTCCTCGGAGGAAAAGGAGAGTACAGCGACATAAACCGTGATTTTACTGAGATAGAGATCACAATAATGACGGATATTATGAAGTCGTTCGCAGATCTTCTCAAAGAACCGTGGATGACTCATATAGATCTCGAACCGCGTCTTATCAGTATAGAAACCAATTCAAGGGTTGTTCAGTCGATAGGGCACGAGGATACGGTAATAATCGTTGCTCTTGAGGTTGAAATAAACAGTCAGAAATCAATAATATCAGTATGTATTCCCGCAATAAATCTTGATGAGATAATGAGCAAATTTATTCCGAGATACTCCGGAAGCAGGAGAAAAACCGACGCAACTCGCGAGCAGGAACGCCGCGACAGTATTATGGGAGGTATCAGTACAACCGATCTGGAAGTCAAGGCGGTTCTCGGAGAAATAAATCTCGATATGTACGAGGTACTGACACTGCAGGTTAATGATGTAATACCGCTTAACAAAAAAATAAGTGAAAATATCGTTGTAAAAATCGGTGATAAGCCGTGGTGCGATGGAAAACTCGGCACATATAACAACAAGAAAGCAGTAATGATAGAAAATTTTATAGAGAATTGAGGTAGAAAATCTGATGGCTAACGAAGAGAACATAGAGTTCAGCCCGTATGAGATAGACGCGGTCGGTGAGATACTCAACATTAGTATGGGTTCTGCGGCAACAGCCGTTTCGGAGCTGCTTAATGCTAAAGTCTGGATAACGACGCCGAAGGTCAATGTTGTAAAAGTAGGCGATCTGAACTATGACAATCTTGAACCGGCAATATGCGTGAAGATCGTCTATGTTGAGGGTATCACCGGACTTAATATGATGGTTCTGAGGCAAAACGATGTTCAGCTTATTTTAAATCAGCTTCTCGGAAACCCATTGGTAATCGATCCCGATTTTCAGTTTGACGAATTGAATATAAGCGCGGTAAGCGAGGTAATGAACCAGATGATGGGAGCGTCCGCAACAGCGCTTTCGGATCTTCTGGGAACAAAGGTCGATATATCCGTTCCGATGCCGTACATAATCGAAAGCACAAGATTCGGTGATCTGTGCGAAATGGATGAAAATGAAACCGTTGTCTCGGTTACGTTTAATCTGACAGTTGACGGCGTTATGGAAAGTGAATTTATGTCAGTGTTGTCATTGCCGCTTGCAAAAACACTTTCGGGAAAAATGATGGATAAGTTTTCTGCGGATGCGGAAGAAAGCTCCGCTGCTGCAGCTGCTTCGACACCAGCTCCCGCGGCGGTTGCCGCAACAGCGGCTCAGCCGCAAATGCAGCCGCAGGCGGCTCCGGTTCAGGGAATGCCGATGCAGGGTTCTCCGATGCAAGCAGGTCAGCAAGTTCCGATGGGAGGCGAAATGCCAATACAACAGCCGATGTATCAGATGCCACCTCAGGGAGCTTACGGATACCCGAATCAATATGCGGCATACGGAGCTTATCCTCCTCCCGCACCCGTCAATGTTCAGAATGCGCAACTGCATCAGTTCGACGCTATGGATTTCGGAATACCGGCTGATCAGAAGGATAATCTGAAGCTACTGATGGGAGTTCCGCTTGAAATAAGCGTGGAAATAGGCACGGCAAAGCGCAAGGTAAAGGATATCCTCGAATTTACTCAAGGCACGATAATCGAGCTTGAACGTCAGGCGGGCGCCCCCGTTGATATTGTGGTAAACGGCAATCTTATTGCTCGTGGCGATGTTGTGGTTATTGACGATAATTTCGCGGTGAGAATCACGGAAATTGTTAAGTCGAACTTCATTGAAAGTCTTGACAAGGACTGATTTAATCTAGTAGATTTTTATAATTTATCAAGGAGAGAAGATAATGGACAAGAAGATTTTATTGGTTGACGATGCGGCATTTATGAGAATGCTTATCAAGGACACTCTCACAAAGAATGGTTATACAAACATTCTTGAAGCCGCTGACGGCGCAATAGCATGTGATGTTTACTCAGCCGAAAAACCCGACCTCGTCATTATGGATATCACAATGCCTAATATGACGGGTATTGACGCGCTTAAGAAAATCAAAGAGGGAGATCCTATGGCAAAAGTCGTTATGTGTTCCGCAATGGGACAGGAAGCGATGGTAGTCGAAGCAATCAAGCTCGGCGCTCTGGACTTCATTGTAAAGCCTTTTAAGGCAGACAGAATTCTCCAGACTGTGAAAAAGGTACTCGGCTGATCTACTGCATATAACACAGGCGGGGGAATCATCCCGCCTTTTGGCTTTTTGACGGCGATGTCTGCGGTTTATACTGCCGTGAAAAAAGACGCGAGAATATGCGCAGAAAAAGGGAGTGAGATTGCTTGCAGTATTTTCAGATGATAATGGCGCTTGTCGGAGTTCTGGCGCTGGTGTTTGTGATATTCTGGCTGATGAAAAAATTCAACAAGCGAATTGCATTGTCTGACAGCAAGAATATGAAAATCCTGGAGCGGATCAATCTCGGTCCCGATAAAATGTTGCTCCTTGTAAGCATTTGCGGTAAGTGTATGGTGCTTGGTGTTACAGCGTCGCACACGGAAAAGATATGCGATCTGGAACAAACAGAGGAAGAGCTTACCGCCGTTTCTGAAAGCACCGGCGGAAACCCGTCATTCAAGGAGAGCTTTAAAACCGTGCTTGAAAATATGAAGAAGAAAAAGTAACGGAGGGACAAACTTGATAAAACGTTTGATAAAAGCGGACAAAAAGCTCGTTGTTAAGTTTGCCGTTTCGCTTTTCCTTACAATACTGTTTGCGTTCGTGTTTGTTGGATTGAGGTCTTATGCCGCGGAAACGGGCGCAAATGCCGCTGTGACTGCCGAAAACACAACAGATACCGCAAATGGCGGTACACAGCAGGATCAGAATACATCGGGTTATCTTGACAATCCCGCACAGAGCGTGGGACAAAATCCCGGCGCGTCGGTTTTGCAGCAGGTTATCGGTGTGGACGCGTCACAGCCGTTGGAAATTATCATCTTGATGACGCTTATTGCGCTATTGCCGTCAATGATGATAATGATGACGTGCTTTGCGCGAATAGTAATTGTGCTGGGATTTCTGCGTTCCGCTATGCAGACGCAGAATACGCCGCCGAATATGGTGCTTACGGGTCTGGCGCTGTTTTTGACGATATTCATTATGGCGCCCGTGTTCAAGGAAATCAATGAAGTGGCATACGAACCGTATGCAAATGAGCAGATCACCACGCAGGAAGCTCTGGAACGCGCGTCCGTGCCGCTTAAAAAATTTATGCTCAAACAAACGTCAAACGACGACTTGGAATTTTTCGTGGAATTATCCAAAACCGAAGTTCCCGAGGGCGGAATGACCGATGAATACAAGGAAAACGATCTCCCGCTTACGACAATTATCCCAAGTTTTATGTTAAGCGAGCTTAAACGCGCATTTCAGATGGGATTTATGATTTTCCTGCCGTTTTTGATAATCGATATTGTTGTGGGTTCGACGCTGATGTCAATGGGTATGATGATGCTGCCGCCCGCGATGATTTCTATGCCGTTCAAGATACTGGTGTTTGTGTTGGCAGACGGCTGGAACCTTATGGTAGGTTCGCTTGTAACAAGCTATAATTTGTAGCGTGGGAGGGATTTGAATGACGCAGGACGTCGTAATGGAAATAATGCTCGAGGCGATAATGCTGGCGTTTAAGCTTGCATTGCCTGTGTTGCTTGTGGCGATGATAGTCGGACTTGTTATCGCAATTCTGCAGGCTGCAACGCAAATTCACGAGCAGACGATTTCGTTTGCGCCGAAAGCGGTCGCGGTTGGACTCACGCTGTTTTTTATGGCTCCGTGGATGACGAATGAGATTATAGATTTTATTGATTTCATATTTGAGAAAATGGCGGCAACGCCGATCACATAGGGGTTGTTTTTATGTCCGAAGTATGGAACGGAATAATCACCAACGTAGTTGTCTATGTTATGGTGCTTGCGCGGACAGCGGGGATATTCACGTTCAATCCGATTTTTGCGCGGCGAGGTGTTCCAAACTCGGTCAAAGCGGGCGCAACGCTTGTGTTGGCGCTTGTGATGACTTCTGCGGGTGATTTCAGTTACACAATGCCGAACGGTTTGTTTCCGTTTGTGTTCGATATGCTCAAAGAGCTTTTGGTGGGAGCTGTTCTGGGTTTCTTTGTAAACCTTATGCTTCAGGTGTTTTCAATGGCAGGTGAAGTTGTTGATATGCAGCTGGGTCTGTCAATGGCTAAAAGCTATGACCCCACGTTCGGAAACGCAGGCCTTTCAACGCAATATTACAGTCTTTGGTTTATGCTGTATTTTTTCGCTGTGGGAGCGCATAAAAGCTATATTCAACTGTTCGCGGTTTCATACGACAGTATACCGCTTGGTTGGACGGGACTGAATTTCAATGTATTCAACGTGCTGGTGCAGTATTTTGAAACAGTTCTTACTTTGGGCTTGAAACTCGCGATGCCGGTTATCGCCGCGTCGCTGATTACTGAGTTCTGCATAGGCGTGTTGATGAAAGCTGTGCCGACAATTCACGTTTTCGTACTGAACATTCAGCTGAAAATGTTGGTGGGATTTGTGGTTCTGGCGGCAAGCTGTGGCGTTGTAAGCGAGTTTATGGAAAAAATAATGGGAATACTCTTTGAAAATCTGAACGGTATTGTGGACGGTTTTCTGGTTCACTAGCCGAAAGGTTTTCAGTTGATATATTAGGAGGGAGAACAATTGGCAGGCGAGGATAAAACCGAAAAAGCCACCCCGAAAAAACGCCGTGATCAGCGAAAAGAGGGTAATGTTCTCCAATCCAAAGAGATAGTAACCGCAGTATCTGTTCTGGGTATATTCTCGGTGGTTAGATTACTTGCGGGGTTTATGATGAAAAATCTTCTTTCGTTTACGGAAAGAATATACGAGCAGAGCGGAACATACGAAGTTACAGCGGATAACTTTATGAAGCTTATCGTGGATATGATAACGGTCGTTGTGATTGTTGTCGGACCTGTATGCGCGGTGGCAATGGTTCTGGGTATTATTCCAACTCTGGCGCAGACAAAGGGTCTTTTCACGATGAAAGCGCTGAAACCGAAATTTTCGCGGTTAAATCCCCTCGAAGGAATAAAGCGGATGTTCTCGTTGCAATCAATCGCGGGAATAGTCAAAGGTTTGATTGAAGTCATTGCGATAGCGGCTCTCGTATATAATGAAATCCAAAGCAAGCTACCGACGATTTTGTCGCTTATGGACTGCGGCGTTATGCAGGGAATAGCTTACGCGGCACTGTCGATTTACGACCTTGTAATGACGATTTGTATTGTGTTGGTGTTTGTGGCGGCGGCGGATTTTCTGTTCCAGTGGTGGCAGTTTGAGAAAAAGCTGAAGATGTCCAAACAAGAGGTTAAGGACGAGTTCAAGCAAATGGAAGGCGACCCGCAGATAAAGAGCAAGATTAAACAGCGTCAGCAGGAAATGGCACGAAACCGTATGATGCAGGAAGTGCCGACGGCAGACGTTGTAATCCGTAACCCGACGCACTATGCAGTTGCGCTGAGGTATGACCAGGATAAAAACCGCGCTCCGCAAGTGGTTGCGAAAGGCAAGGATTACCTCGCTTTGAAAATCGTGAAAATCGCCGAAGAAAACCACGTTTATCTTATGGAAAACCCGCCGCTTGCTCGTGCGCTTTATGCGCAGGTTGAGCTTGGACGCGAAATTCCGTATGAACTGTATGACGCCGTTGCGGAAGTGCTTACGGTTGTTTATCGTGAAACTCACAAAACGCTTCACGCTTGATGTGAAATAATCAAAGGAAAGGAAGTGGGAACTTGGTTCGCAAAATACTCAGCAATTCAATGGTTTTGTTTATCATATTCATAGTTCTCGCTATTATCATTCCGCTTCCCGTACCCGTACAGGATTTTCTGATAATGCTCAACATCGCGCTTTCGCTTATCATTCTGGTAATGACAATGTTTATCAAAAGCGCGTTGGAGTTTTCCGTTTTCCCGACAATATTGCTTATATCAACCGTGTTCCGTTTGTCGCTGAACATTTCGACAACACGTTCTATTCTTTCAGGCGGCGGCGCGGGAAACATAAGCAATATTATAAAAGCGTTCGGCAACTTTGTTATGGGCGGCGACGCGATTGTCGGATTTCTGATATTCATAATCATAGTTTTGGTAAACTTTATTGTAATTACCAAAGGTTCGGAACGTGTATCCGAGGTTGCGGCGCGTTTTACGTTGGACGCAATGCCCGGTAAACAAATGGCGATTGACGCCGACCTTAACTCCGGACTTATCAACGAGGAGGAAGCAAAGAAAAGGCGTTCAAACATTCAGCGTGAAGCGGACTTTTACGGCTCTATGGACGGTGCCACAAAGTTCGTAAAGGGCGACGCAATTATGTCCATTATCACAACGCTTGTAAACCTTATCGGCGGCGTTATCATCGGTATGGTTCGCGGCGGCGGTGATTTCAATACGGTATTGAACACTTACTCGTTGGCAACAGTCGGCGATGGTTTGTGTTCGCAGATACCTGCGCTTCTGATTTCTGTTGCGACAGGTATGATTGTAACTCGTGCGGCGTCGGACGACAGTCTGATGAACGATATCAAGTCGCAGTTTACGGCGCAGCCGTTTGTACTGCTGATTGCGGGTATCGTGGTTATTGTAATGATGTTCATACCGGGTTTCCCTATTCCCGTAATGCTGATTTTGGGCGCGGCGCTTATCGCGGCGGCGATTTTGCTTGACCGTAACAAGAAAAAAATGGCGGAATTGGAGCTCGCCCAACGCGCAAAAGCGGAACAGGCGGAGCTTGAAAAGCCGAAAACGGACAACGATTACTACCGTGATATCGATAACGTATTCAAACTGCTGAACGTTGAGCCTATCGAAATGGAATTTGGTTATTCGCTGTTGAGGTTGGTTGACGAAAAGAGCGGCGGAAACTTCATTGACCGTGTTGTAATTTTCCGTAAACAGTTCGCTATGGATATGGGTATGGTTATTCCGTCCGTGCGAATGACCGATAACCCCGAAATAAACCCGAACACTTACATTATTAAGATAAAGGGCGAGGAAGTCGCGAGCGGCGAAATTCTCGTTGACCATTACCTTGCGCTTGACAGCGGCGATGTTACCACCGAAATCGAGGGTATCGACACGGTAGAACCCGCGTTCGGACTTCCTGCGAAGTGGATAAGCGAGGACAAAAAGATTATGGCGGACGTTGCGGGCTATACGCTTATCGACCCCGTATCAGTTATGATAACGCATTGGAGCGAGATAATGAAACGCTATGCGTATGAGCTGCTATCACGTCAGGACGTCAACACAATGGTTGAGAACGTCAAGAAAACCAACCCGATTATCGTTGATGACCTTATACCGAAAGTAATATCTATCGGATATTTACAGAAAGTATTGGCAAATCTGTTAAAAGAGGGTATTCCGATACGCGACCTTGAAACAATTCTCGAAACTTTGGGCGACCACACAAATGTTCTCAAAGACATTGACATCGCAACGGAGTATGTTCGTCAGTCGCTTAAACGCACGATAACTCACCGCTTTGCCGAGGCGAACAGTCTGCGTGTAATAACGCTTGATACGCAAATCGAGGATATGATAGTATCGGCGGTAAAGAAAAACGACCAGGGCAGTTATCTTGCAATGGCGCCCGACCTTATTCAGAGTATTGTCGCGGCGACAAACGAGGAGATAGACAAGGTTAAAGACGTTATACCGAATGTAATCATATTGACATCTCCCGTTGTGCGAATCTATTTCAAAAAGCTGACGGAACAGTTTATCCCGAACATAACCGTTCTTTCGTACAGTGAAATAGACGCGTCAGCACAAATCCAGGCGATAGGAAATATTACGCTTTCGGCAGATAAAGTCGCAAGCTGATAACATTATAAATAGTATAAATCAAATCTTATTATACCGAAGGCAGAGGGGAGGCGCGTGCGAATGGGAACGGCAGTTACCGGTTCAGAGGAACAGATTGCTTTATACAAACAAAACGGTGATATTGCGCTCCGCAATGAAATTGTCCTGAAAAATATGGGATTGGTCAAAGCGTGCGCGCTTTCTATGCGGAATATGTACATAAAATACGGCGAAACGGACGATGTGGTGAATGAGGGCGTTCTGGCGCTTATGGACGCAATCGAAACATTTGACGCGTCAAAGGGCGCAAAGTTTGAAACTTATGCTAATTTGAAAATCCGTGGCGCGATAATAGATTATATACGCAAACAGGACTGGATTCCGCGTAATATCAGGAAATTCTCCAAGACGCTTGACAAAGCGAACAGTATATTGTATAATTTAAATGGGAGAGTGCCTACAACCGCAGAGCTTGCCGAGTATCTTAAAATGGATGAGGACAAGCTTCTGAAACAAATGGCTGAGTGTTCCTGTACATTGACCTTGTCGTTTGAGGAACTTTTGTACGAGGATAACATAAATGAACCCGCAATTGATGTGCCGTCCGAAAGTGGCTTGTTGCGTGAGGAAATGAAAAAAGTCGTGGCAGAGGCAATCGGCGAGTTGAAAGACAAAGAGCGTGAAGTGATTACGCTGTATTATTATAAGAATTTCAAATATGTCGACATAGCAAAGGCTTTGGGAATAACCGAAAGCCGTGTGTGTCAGATACATTCAAAGGCGGTTTTGCTATTGAAAGCAAAACTCGAACCGTATTTCAAAGGAGGTAACGATCGATGAACAGAGGCTATTATTACGCTGCGAACGGTATGATTTTAAATCAGCGCAAGCTGGATTGTATCGGAAACAACCTAACAAACGTCAGCACGGCAGGTTATAAGCGTGAAACAATTCTCACGAACACGTTTGACGAGCAGATGATTTTGGTAAAGCACCGTTCGGAAACTTCGGGAACGTTCTCGCACCGTTATGTTGACGCGTCGTATGCGGATATGGAGCAGAGCAACTTTGAATATACGGACAGTCCGTTTGACGTGGCAATTTGGGGCGATGTTTATTTCAATGTCCGTGCTTATAACGGCGAAACAATGCTCACAAGAAACGGTCAATGGGAGCTTGACGATGAGGGTTACCTTTGCCTTAATCATTCGGGCAGAATTCAGGGTGAAAACGGCGATATCTATATCGGAAACAAGGATTTTGAAATTGACGCGGACGGTACGATTTACAGCGACCACGTCGGCGGCGAGGTTATCGATAAGCTGAAACTTTCGTATATTGACCCCGAGGCGGACGTTAAGAAATTCGGCGCGAATATGTTCACGGAGGTTGAGGCTTCGGACCCGCCCGAGGATTTGCGTTACGATATTGTACAGGGCGCGACGGAGCGTTCCAACGTGGATTGGAACTATGAACTTAATATGCTGCTTGAAACGCACAGAATGTACGAAGCAAACAGCACGATACTTAAAATGTGCGATACTCTGAATCAGGGCGCAACAGGTCTTTGCAAGAAAGTATGAGGTAAGTTATGAATATATCATTCCATACAGGTAAATCGGCAATGATAGCGCAGGGAAAAGCACTTGATATTTACGGAAACAACATTGCGAACGTCAATACTGTTGGTTATCAGACAATTCGCCCCGATTTCGCGGATTGCATTTATGAAACCGAACGCCGCACCGAAGCTGATTGGCAGACGGGTCACGGCACTTATATACAGAAAACCGATCTGATGTTCTCGGAGTCGTTTTTCAACGAAACCGACCGTCCGCAGGATATGGCGATAGCGGGCGAGGGTTTTTTCGCGGTTCAGGATCGTTATGGAACGGTGAATTATACCCGTGACGGTAAATTCGGTATTACGCAGGAAAACGGAACGTGGTATCTTGTATCTTCACAGGGCGAATATGTTCTTGATTATAACAAACAGCGTATTGCGGTACCGTTTGACGAATCGGGCAGAAATGTTGATTGGGACGCTACCCGCGATGAAGTGGGCGTGTTTACGTTCCCGAACCCTTACGGCATTGAGGCGCTTGGAAGCAACCGTTATATCGAAACGGCAAGAAGCGGACAGGCAACCGCGGACAGAAATATGGACAAGCTTGGCAACGCATTGATCGCCTCGAATGTTAATCTCGCAGATCAGATGGTTAAGCTTATCGAAACACAGAGAGCATATCAGTTAAGTTCAAGAGTTGTAACAACATCGGACGAATTGGCACAGATTTCTAACAATTTACGGTAATAAAAGGCTGAAATTATGTTAAAAAATTATGATGAATTATCTCCGATTGCAATAGACTGTTTGCAGGAGGTAGGGAATATAGGCTCAGGAAACGCGGCGTCGTCCCTTTCGGCAATGCTGTCAAAGCCTGTTATAATGCACGTTCCGAAAGTACAGGTTTTGGATTACCAATCGGTTATTAACGAAATGGGCGGTCCGGAAAAGGTATTGACTGCGATTTTGGTAACTTTCAAGGGCGACATCAAGGGTATGATGATGTTCCTTTTGGAGGACGCTTTCGCTCAGATAGTTGTGAAAACGTTTATGGGCAAGGATAACATTGACGTTATCAAAATGGACGAAACGGATTCTTCTGCCGTAAAAGAAATGGGAAACATTATGGCGGGCGCATATTTAAGCGCGTTGGCTGCTATGGCGGAATTTACTGTTGCAATGGATCCGCCGTCTTTGACTGTGGATATGATGGGTGCGCTTATGAGCGCCCCGATGACAACACTGAATGACGTGGGCGATAAAGTGTTGTTTATAGACGATGGATTTAAGATAGATAATGTAAATGTTGATGCGAACATTATACTTGTTCCCGAAATGGAGTCGTTGGAAATATTGATGAAGAAGCTCGGTGTAAACTAATGAACTTTACGATTGGTATTGGTGATTTGAAGGTTTGCAAAGCCCCCGATGTTTTGGTTACATACGCGCTTGGTTCTTGTGTTGGCGTGTGTTTGCTTGACCCGGTGACGCATGTTGGCGGTTTGTCGCATATAATGCTGCCAGACAGTACTTCGGCAGTGAATGCCTCGGCTACACCAATGCGTTTTGCGGATACGGCTTTGCCTATTTTATTAAAACAAATGGAAAGTATGGGTGCCTCAAAAATTCGTTTGAGAGCGAAAATCGCGGGCGGCGCAACCATGTTCGCGACAACATCGGACAAGTTCAATATAGGTGAACGCAATATTGCCGCTGTGAAAAAGTTTTTGGCGGCGAATAACATTCCGATAATAGCACAGGATATTGGACTTGATTACGGTAGAACGCAGTTCTTTTATCCCGAAACGGGAATTATGGAAATCCGCGCGGCGGCAAAAGGCAACAAACAGTTTTAATAATAACAAATGCTCCCCGAATAAATGGGGAGCATTTTTGGGGGAAAATAATGAAACTCACATATAAAAATACCATATATGCGTGTTTTCTGGGATATATAGTTCAGGCGGTAATCAATAATTTCGCGCCGCTTCTTTTCCTGATGTTTCAGACAACATACAATATTCCGTTATCGCAGATAACGCTGCTTATCGGGTTTAATTTTGTGGTACAGCTGTGCGTGGATCTGGCGTCAGCGGGGTTTGCGGAAAAGCTGGGTTATCGGAAATCAATGCTTTTGGCGCATTTGCTTTGCATAATGGGATTTATCGCGCTTGGAACTTTACCTGAGCTATTTCCAAGCCCGTTTTTTGGACTTCTGATTTCGGTATTCCTGTACGCAATGGGGGGAGGACTGTTGGAAGTACTTGTAAGTCCGATTGTTGAAGCGTGTCCGACAGATAACAAGGAAAAGGCTATGAGCTTGCTCCATTCGTTTTATTGCTGGGGAGTGGCAGCGGTAATAGTAATATCCACAGTTTTTTTCTCTGTTTTCGGAATGGAAAATTGGAGAATACTTGCTTTAATTTGGGCGGTTTTACCGCTTGCGGACGGAATACTGTTTATGTTCGTGCCTATTGAAAAGCCTGTCGCAGAGGGAAAAGGAATGAAACTGCGGGAGCTTATTTCATGCAAAACGTTTGTTATACTGCTTTTTATGATGTTGTGCGCTGGCGCAAGCGAGCAAGCGGTATCACAGTGGGCGTCCACATTATGCGAAAAAGCGCTTGGAGTATCAAAAACAGTGGGGGATTTATGCGGAACGGCAGGTTTTGCTATTCTTATGGGACTATCGCGTGCACTGTTTGGAAAATTCGGAGATAGAATTTCGCTTTCAAGAGCAATGTCTGTGAGTGCGCTGTTATGCGTATGCGCTTACTTGTTGATATCGCTTGTGCCAAGTCCGGCGGCGGGACTTATCGGCTGCGCTTTGTGCGGGTTCGGAGTAGGTATTCTGTGGCCGGGGACATTCAGCAAAAGTTCTTCTGCGCTGCCGAGAGGAGGCACAATGATGTATGCTCTGCTGGCTCTCGCAGGAGATATCGGGTGCGCGGCTGGTCCTGCTGTCGCGGGGTTCGGTGCGGATGTTTTTGGCGGAAATCTGAGATACGGCGTTTTGTGCGCGATAGTTTTCCCGACAGCTATGATTGTACTGACGATGATTCGGAGAAAAGAAAAATGATTATATTGTTTTAACAAATTTGATTTGTTCTTTCTCCCAATATTGTAATAGTGTTCATATGTTTTCTTTTTTATTATGAAAGCCGCTTTTGACAGGCAACGTCAAAAGCGGCTTTGTAATGCCTAATTATAAGTGCGTCAGATAAACGCGTAGTTGGACTTACCGCTCTTCTTAACGGAGTACATCGCGTCGTCGGCTTTACCGATAAGGTATTCAACACGGGTATTGTAGTCGTCCTTGATAACTGCGATACCGATTGATACGCTTATGCTTAAACGTTCGCCTATATCAGCGTCAAAGCCCGCCGCGAGTTTATCAATCAGCGTTTGTGCGATATGAGCAGGAGAATTTGTTTCCGCGTTGCGTATCATTGCGATAAATTCATCGCCGCCGTAACGTCCCGCAAAGCCTATACCGTCAACGGTATCCTTAATTGTTTTCGCAAGGAATTTAAGTACCTGGTCGCCTGTCGCGTGTGAATAATCGTCATTGAAGTGCTTGAAGTCATCAACGTCAATGAACAGAACAGCCATTTCGGATTTACGCATTTCACTGAGTGAAATTTCGTTATCAATCTGTGACTCAACTGTTTCACGGTTGTAAAGCTCTGTAAGAGCGTCAAAGCTTGCCTGTTCGGTAAGTTTTGCTTCGGACTTCTTCGCGCGGTCGATATCAACCATAACACCGACAGCCTTTAACGGCTTGCCGTCCGCATCGTTCAATGTCGCGGTTCTTATCAGAACCCAGATGAAGTCGCCGTAAATATTTTTGATACGATATTCGTTATTTTCGAGGTTTTTGCCTTTTTCCAGTTGGTCAAGGTCGGATCTGTATCTGTCAGCGTCATCCGGGTGAAGTTTAGCCTTTACAAGGAAACTGTCGGCAAAGTGATCCGTTGGCGGACGATAACTGAATTTCTTGTTGAAGTTGTTGGAGAACGTAACATCGTTTGTTTTGAAATTCCACTCGAAAATAATGTTATCGGACATATCCGAGATAGTTTTGTATCTGTCTTCACTTACAACGATTTCATCAACGACATTGTTGAAAGCGCGGGACATCTGACCGTATTCGTTGTTTGCTACCGTACCGATACGCGCTTCGTGATCGCCGCGGCGGATTTTAACAAGTGTTTCCTCAATTTTTGAAAGCGGTTTTGTAATAAACCTTGAAATGAATATAGCTGCAACAATAGCAATAGCGGAAAACAGGATAGCCATCCAGATAACAGGAGCAACAGATTTGCTGGCGTAACTGTCGGCTCTGCTGCTCGGGCAGTAAGCAAGTGCAACAAGTCCGTCTTCGCCGCTTGATTTTACAAGCACGCCGTAATTTTCCGTATCCGTTGAATCGTTGAACGTTATGATATTGCTTGTTGTGTTTTCCTGAAGCTTGGGTATCTCGTCCGTAACAGATGAGGTAAACTGTTCAAGGCTGTTGTTGACACCGCTTCCCGAAGACCAGCGACCGTTGGGGTCGATAACAATAATACGACCTTTATTGTAGAAGGAAACCGCTGAAGTAAACCTTGACAGCAGAGAATTTTCTACTCCCACATTATATGTAACAAATAATGTGGCAGATGTCTGATCGTTTGCGTCTTTAAGTTCGCTTTTGATTACCATCAGATCTCCGGCACCTGCTTCGCTCGCTACGCCGTCAAAATACAGCGTCTTGTTTTTATAATCGGCATAATCGGCAAAACCGGGATAATCCTTATCCATGTTTGTACCGGCAAGTACCTTGCCGTTTTTGTCAACAAGCGACGCTGAGTTTATCAGAGGATTATCACTGATATATCTGGTTATGTCGTTATCTATTGTTTTAGCGATTTCATCAGAAAACTCACCGTTTCTTGCATACTTTCTGACTCCCGGCATATCCTTGAGAGTATCTATGTCCGAATTGGCTTTGCTGATGATTGCATTCATAGACGACGATTGCGCGGCTGCCATATTTGTCAGTTCTTCTTTGAACATGGCTTTGCCGTCGTTGCCTACGGTGATATTAGTCATAGCTACGAACGCTATCATTGGAATAATCGCAAAGCATATTGCGGCGATCATAATCATCGTTTTGACTTTCATTAGAACTTGTTCCCCATTTCCGCTCATAAATTTTCGCATAGAGCCTTTCCCTTATTATATCATAAAAAAATCGATATGTAAACACCAAAGCTATTCTATTGCCCGAATTTGGCTAAATTTTATGAATTTTACACAAATATATAAAACACGTTTTGTAAAAGTTACTGACAGAAACTAAAAAAACAGAAAATGTTGGAATTATCTATTGATTACAGAAACAAAGTGTGATATAATATAAATAAATATTATTCATTATTCACGGGTGATTCCGTACAGTAAGTCAGGCTGAAGGAGTGTGTGTCAATGGGAAATGTTATAAAGGGAAACAGATACAGGCTGGTGGATAACCGTGCGTTTGATCTGCCGCTGCCCTTGAAGTTCGAGCTTCTCAAAGCGGACGATCTTATTGCGCTGTATGAAATATCGACGGATGAAAATGTGTCTTATCGTATCGTAACAAAGCACAAGGAGAATATGATTACGCCTATAAATCGTCCTGTTGACATTTCGGATATATATTATCTTTTTTCGTCGCGCGTTTTCCAGAACTGCACGCCTTACACATATCCCGAACTGAAGCTTGTAGGACTTGAAAAGTACAGCGTATATGATATTATCCGTAAAACCCGTGGTATAACGCCCTTTGATACATATTGGGTGAGGTTTGACGGCGATAATTGCGATTATGATACCGCACTTGATACATGGAATAAGCTGATGTCAAGCGGCAGTGTTTCTGAGCCGCCTGAACACCCGGTATCGTCATCGGTTCGTAATTCGGAGAAAACAATACAACCCGAACACGTTGCGGAAGTTCGCGAAAAAGAAACAGACAGTTATGATAAATCGCATGTTGACGATATCTTAAATCAGCATAAGATTGACGTTGAGGAAAAACTATCGCGTGAGAAATCAATCATTTCCGAAAATAATTCTTCCGAACATTTTGCAAACAATACTATGTCTATTGACGAAATAGACGCTTTGTTAATGAAATCGGGGCTTGATGGCGGACTTGATAAGCCGGAACATAAGAAAGAAAAAACACAATCAAGCGGCGGAAATATGTCGCAGGAGGATATAGAGAAAATGCTCGCGGCGGTATCAGCGCCCGCGGCAGAAAGTGAACCCGCGCCCGCTGAAGAACCACAATCCGGCGGAGGCAAAATGTCACAGGAAGATATTGAAGCTCTGCTGAACGGTATGAAAGAGGACGCCGCCAAGTGATTTCACATAATATTCACTGTGTTGTTACACAATGTTTGTTTTTGATTTGTATAATAAATTTATAACGATTTTGTTGCAACAATGTATGCCATTTGTATCATCGTGTTTTTCAGATGATTGTAGTATGAATATGAGAGGCAATGTCTATGAATTTAAAAAAGAATAAAAAAACAATTGAAAATTCCGAACTTGCTACCGTAAAACAGTTGTTTCCCGAAAACACAGGAGAGCTTCTTGTCGAGGAAATGTACAAGTTCATCGAGCTTGAACATTTATATGAATCCGCTATCCGTGAAGTCAAAACGAAACTGGAAATTCTTGACAGCGAGTTCCGCACAAAATATTCTTACAACCCCATTCACCACATTGAGGACAGGCTGAAATCGCCGCAAAGTATTTTTGAGAAACTTCACCGCAAAGGAAAAGCGTTCAGCGTGGAGTCCGCAAAGAAAAATCTGTATGATATTGCGGGAGTCCGCGTTATCTGCAATTATATCGACGATATTTACACCGTTGCTGATCTGCTGACGGCGCAGGACGATGTAAAACTTGTCAAACGTAAGGATTATATCAGTTTCCCGAAAACCAACGGTTATCGCAGTCTGCATCTGGTTATACAAACGCCCGTGTATCTTTCCGATAATAAGGAAGAGGTTTACGTTGAAGTTCAGATACGGACTATCGCAATGGATTTCTGGGCAAGTCTGGAACACGAATTGAAGTATAAAGCGGATACGAACGTATCATCTGAGCTTGCCGACCGCCTGAAAGCGTGCGCTGAAACTATTGCCGCTACCGACGCGGAAATGCAGGAGATATACAAAACACTTAAAGAATTGAATTGATACGGATATACATAAAACGCCTTTCCTTGTTCGGGAAAGGCGCTATTTTATTGCTGGGATTGATTGTTTTGATTGCTTGACGGCATATTCTTGCGTATTGGCTCAAAAGGCAGGTATTGTCTGGGAATTTTTTGATTAAACCGCGGAAAAATATAGTCATAATGTATCAGCCCGTAAGTTGTCAGGATATCAACTTTATAGCCATAGTTGCCCCAAAGCAGCTTTGTCGGCGTATAATCTATGCTCAGCACATCCTTATAAAGAATCAGTTCCTCGCCCTTGCCTTTTTTGGTGACATAAAAGCCACGTCCGTCGGCTCTGTAACTGTAAAGCGGGCTGTGCAGTTTTGTGAGGAAAAAGTAAGCCGCTATTATGCAAACCGCAATTGTCATTATAACCACAACAATGCTACTTAGAATGTTGTTTAAACCTTCAATATACATTCCAAAAAATTTCCAAAGTAATAAAAACAATCCTCCGACGCCCAGCGATCCGAACACCGTAACAAGTATCATGAAATACTTGTCGGGTTTGACGTAAAATGTGCCTTGCGCCTGTATTTCGGTTTCGAGATGCTCTCTGCCGTCACTTCCTATGTATGTATGTTCGGAGGTTCGTGTTGCTTTTTCACCGACAGCCGGCATATCGGACGAGGAGTATTCGTTTATCGTCTGAGTAACCCTTGTAGCGGCTTGTGACGAGGGAGATGCGTCGGCGGAAAGCTCCGGCATATTGGAAGTTTCGCCGAGCAGCATTGCCATTCTGTCCATTGCGCTGATACTGCCGGTTGTCGCGCGTTCACGTTCTGCGCGTGTGATTGCTTTTGTATTTCCTTGCGATGTGTTAATATAACCTGTGTTGTCGATGTGCGGATGTCTTAAAATCTCAACTCGTTCCTGAATGATGTAAAACGGTGTTGCCTTCGGTGACAAATAACCGTCCGAACAAATTGAAAAAAGCTCTTCTTTGCCGTTTACTTTAATAGTAACATCATAACCGCGTATTTTTCCCAAAAAGCTGCGCGGTTGAAAATGCACGTTTGATACGTCTTTATATTGAATGACGTGGAGGTCGCCCCCCACCGTTGCCGAAAATGTTTCCTCATTTGCGTTATATTGACACAAAAATCCCTTTTTGACGCTTCTTATACCTATACCGAATACCCCGATAATAATTGCGACAAATACAATAAGCGCGATTACACAGCTTATTGTTATCAGAAGAGATGAGTTTGCTGTAGTCATTTCTCTTTTGCCGAGTTCGTTTAGGTGAACCAGGATGAATACCATTGCCCCTCCCGCCGCGGCGGCCAGGACAATAAGTAAAGCTACCATCACGGCTTCTGCCTTATATGGGGCGCGGTATTCTCCGCTCATACTAAAACCGAAACGCCCTCTGTCTTCGGGGTTTGTATAATTTTTTTCCTGCAAATTGAAAACTCCCTTCAAAAGTCAATGCGGATCATTGTGATATATATCTACTAAAATTATACCACGACTTACCTTTTATGTCAATACAATCGCCAAAAATTTCTCTTTATCCGACATAAAAATTGTTTATTTTCGTTATTGATTAAGTTGCGTAAAAAGTCTATAATGTATAAGGTTAGGTATATTTTATGTATGAAAATTCAGTTGTCGAGTAAAAATAAGAGGTGTGATTTTTGGAAGCGTTTGAATATTTTAAGGATCTGGCAATAATTATTATTTCCGCGAAACTGATGGGACTTGTGGCGAAAAAGCTGAAAGCTCCTCAGGTTGTGGGACAGATCATTGCCGGACTTCTCATCGGCCCCAGTCTTCTCAATTGGGTGGGTCAGTCGGACTTTATTTCGATAATGGCGGAGATAGGCGTTGTTCTGCTGATGTTCTCGGCAGGACTGGAAACGAACCTCAAAGAGCTTGTAAAAACCGGTCCTGTGGCTCTTACAATTGCCTGCGCGGGTGTTATTGTACCGCTTATTATGGGTTGGGCATTGTATGGCTGCTTTTTCGGATTTGCGCCGTTCGGTTCGGACGAGTTTTTCAGGGGCGTTTTTATCGGAACGATTATGACCGCGACTTCCGTAAGTATTACCGTGCAGACTTTGCGAGAACTTGGTCACCTGAAAGGAAAAGTCGGCACGATTATCGTATCATCGGCTATAATTGACGATGTTCTGGGAATAATCCTTCTGACATTTGTTATCGGGTTCAAATCAACAGACGCAAAACCGTTGGACGTTGTGATTAAAACCGCGCTGTTTATTGTATTCAGCTTTATTGTCGGGTTTGGCGTTTATCTGCTGTTCAAGTTGCTTGACAGGCATTCGTTCCACCACCGCCGTATTCCGATATTCGGTCTGGCGCTGTGTTTCTTTATGGCATACGTTGCCGAAAAGTTTTTCGGAATCGCGGATATTACGGGCGCATATGTTGCGGGTATAATCCTTTGCAACCTGCGCGACGCAGAATATATTGCGGGTAAAATGGACATTTCAAGCTATATGCTGTTCGGTCCTGTATTCTTTGCGTCGATAGGACTTAAAACCAACTTTGACGGCTTTACTGTACAGCTGTTGTGGTTTTCATTGGCGTTCGCATTTGTTGCGATGGCGGCAAAGGTTATCGGTTGCGGACTTATGGCAAAAGCATGGAAATTTAGCACAAAGGATTCGCTGAAATGCGGCGTGGGTATGATGACAAGAGGCGAAGTCGCGCTTATTGTCGCACAAAAGGGTCTGGCTGTGGGAATGGTGGAAACAAAGTATTTCACTTCCGTTATTCTGCTGATAATGCTGTCTTCCATTATTTCGCCGATACTGCTGAAGATATTGTATAAAAACGAGGATAAGCCCGACAATGCCTCGCCGGGCGGAGGTCACACCGACCTCGATGAAACTGAAGAAATCTACGCGGACGAATAACGGAATAATTCCAAGAAAGGAGCAATATTCTTGCTTGAAATAAGAGATTTACATTGGAAACTGCCCGATGGCAGTTCGATAATTAACGGCGTGTCGTTCAAAACGCGCGGAAAGCTCACGGTTATTACGGGTCCTAACGGCGGCGGAAAAACGTCGCTCGCCAAGCTGATTTCGGGTGTGGAACAGCCGACGTCGGGCAGTATCCTGCTTGACGGCGAGGACATCACCGCGCTTGATATCACGGAACGCGCGAAAAAGGGCGTTGCATACGCTTTTCAGCAGCCTGTGCGTTTCAAGGGGCTTACCGTGCGTGACCTTTTGGAGCTTGCGGCGGGAAATTCCCTCAACAGCGCGGAATTGTGCGATTTGCTCGGCAAAGTGGGACTTTGCGCGGAAGAGTATATCGACCGTGAGATGAACACGTCGTTGTCGGGCGGCGAGGCAAAGCGTATCGAGATAGCCACCGTGCTTGCTCGAAAAGCGAAACTTTCGGTGTTTGACGAACCCGAAGCGGGAATTGACCTGTGGAGCTTTTCGCGGCTTGTGCAAACGTTTGAGGAGATACGCGAAAAGTCCGAGGGAGAGCTTGTCGTGATTTCCCACCAAGAGCGCATACTTTCCGTTGCTGATGATATAATTGTTATCGCGGACGGAAAAATACGCATTTCGGGTACAAAAGAGGAAGTTCTTCCTAAACTGCTTTCGGGCGAGTATACCTGCTCCTGCCCCAAAAGAACGGGGGATTGCAAATGAGTGATTTGATGAATGTAAATTTCAACGATATAACGGGCGAAATGCTCAAAGTAATCAGCGATTATGACGCCGAAACAGGATTTAATGGCGCATATAATATCC
>JALEQE010000176.1 GCA_022766825.1 Oscillospiraceae bacterium
CCGAAGAATCTATGAAACGTATCAAGGAACTTTTCGAGATGAAAGAGGCGGGTATTCTCACGGAAGAAGAGTTCGACGATAAAAAGAAAGAGTTGCTTAAAAATATTTGATTAAGTACCATATAAGCGCGAGCTTAATAATATAATTCAGGAGGTAATTACTATGGGATTTATGGACAAACTTAAAAACGCGGCGTCATCTGTTTCGGAAAAAGCAGGGCAAATGGTGAAAGAAGCAGAGCAAAAGGCGGCGCAGAAAAAAGCGGAAAACGAAGCTATGCAAGCCGAAAAAACCGCAAAAGTCGAGGCAATGAGAGATGAAGCGGTTTCAAAAATCAACTCAATCGGAACGGGCGGCGGCATTGTGGACAGCCTTTCCGAAAAGGAACTGCTTGACTTTACGAAATCGTTCGCCGAAAAGCTGTTTATTTCCGCTTGCACGGCGTCATCGTCACATATAGTCATATATCCTTACATCACCGAAAAGCAAATCAAGAAGATACACAACAGCTTTAAGTTTGACGAGAGTATGGACAAGCCGATTATTCACATAAGAACAGAGGATAAGCAGGAAATTCTGTTCACTAAAAACAAACTGTTTTTCCGTGTTGTATTGCCGGAAGATAAGAATGTTTCCGCAGTCGGAGAAGTGAACGCGTCAGCTGTAAATGATTTCCGTTTTGTGGAAACCGAAGAGGGCTATTCGTTCCAGTGCGATACTGTTGAACTAATTTCTTTCAAACTGAACAAGAAATATAAGCAGGATTTCATTACGTTAAACAATTATTTTGACCGAATAAAGAATAAACAGTTTGAGATTACCGAGCAGGAAATTCACGATATGATTAAGGAAAAAGTCGGCGAAAAGATTTACGGTATGTTCTCAAAATATTATGCCGATGACGATGAGCTGGCGATTTTCTTTGCATGGGGCGCGGACAGCTACTCCGCAAACGATTTTGTTATCTGCACGACAAATCAGGTAATCATTCTCGACAGAGAACTCGGCGGTATGACTATGAACGCAAAGCAGCTTTATTACGATGATATAACCGCAGTTGAAATAATTCAGAATTCCAACAGCGGAAGCCTTACGGCTGATCTTATAAATTCCGCGATAACTGCGGCACTTGACGTATGCGATCTGAATATATCTGCGGCAGGCGCGTCTATTCGTATCAACAATCTTTACAAAAACGAAGCGGAACGTATTGCGGCGATTTATCACCAGAAACGCAAAGAACTTAAAACAAAATCCGCTGCTCCGACAATCGTACAAGCGGCAGCACCGGTAGCAAGCGATCCGCTTGAACAACTCGAAAAGCTGTCAAAACTCAAAGACGCGGGCATAATATCCGCAGAAGAGTTTGAAAAGAAAAAAGCCGATCTTCTGGCAAAATTATAATTTTCTCCGCAAGTCCAAATGGGCTTGCGGAATTTTTTATATGGGTACTTTGTCGCTTTAAAATGCCGAATAAATGTGTAATATAAATGTCGTTTGTGAAGATTTGAAGAAAATTAGCACTCTCCCCTTGACAGTGCTAAAAAGTTGTGATATAATACAGTCAGAACGAAAGAGAAGGGCGAAAAAAGAAAAAGCCCGCTTATCTGTTCGGAATTTTGAACAATTTTAAAGCAAGCCGAAAACTTGCGAAAGGAGTAATGACTTATGTTGATGGCAAGTTTAAGAAACAGTATGATTGATGATTTATTCGGAACTCCGTTCGTAACGAGAACAGAATCCAATATGATGAAAACCGATGTTAAGGAACTCGATACGGGTTACGACCTGATGATCGATCTTCCGGGCGTTAAAAAGGAGAACATCAAGGCGGAACTTAACGACGGCTACCTTACAGTAAGTGCCGAGAACAGCGGTTCCAAGGAAGAAAAGAGCGAGGGTGGAAAGTACATCTGCCGCGAACGTTACACGGGCAGTTTCAGCAGAAGTTTTTATGTCGGCGAGGGTATAACCGAGCAGGATATTAAAGCAAAGTTTGAAAACGGCACTCTGCAACTCTTCGTTCCCAAAAAGGACGCAATCCCGCAGAAACCCAACAAGACAATCGCAATTGAGTAATACTCGATTGTGTATTATAAATGACACACTTTTAAAGTCTTTGAAAGGAGTAATGACTTATGTTAATGCCAAGTTTGAGAAACAGTTTGTTTGAAGATTTCTTCGGTACTCCGTTTGCCGCAAAAACGGAATCTAATATGATGAAAACCGATGTCAAGGAAAGCGATACAGGCTACGATTTGACGATAGATCTTCCGGGCGTTAAAAAGGAAGATGTCAAAGCGGAACTTAACGACGGCTACCTTACAATAAGTGCCGAAAACGGCGGCTCCAAGGAAGAAAAAGACGAGGGCGGAAAGTACATCTGCCGCGAACGCTACACAGGCAGTTTCAGCAGAAGCTTTTATGTCGGCGAGGGTATAACCGAGCAGGATATTAAAGCAAAGTTTGAAAACGGTACTCTGCAGCTTTTCGTTCCAAAGAAAGACGCAATCCCGCAGAAACCCAACAAGACAATCGCAATTGAATAATTGTTTCGTACGGTATATTGTTGCCGCATGATTAACGAAGAGCCGGTGCTTGAAAAAGCATCGGCTTTTCTGCTTGTGATAAATTGTGCTGAGTATAATCAGCTGCTCTTTGAAACCACTTCGTTTTTTAGTTCTTTTCCCGCTAAATAATCGTCAAAGTTTTGCAGAGTAACTTCCGCTATTCCTCGCAGAGCCTCTTCGGTGAGAAACGCTTGGTGCGAGGTGATAAGCACGTTGGGGCGGCTTACAAGCATTGAAAGTACTTCGTCTGTGACGATTTTGTCGGAATTATCCTCGAAAAACAGTCCGCTTTCCTCTTCGTAAACGTCAAGTGCCGCGCCGCCGATACGCTTGTCGTTCAAAGCGGAAAGCAGAGCCTCGCTGTCAATGAGCTGTCCGCGCGACGTGTTGACGATAAGCGCGGATTTTTTCATAAGATTAAGCGCGTTTTCGTCTATGATATAGCGAGTGCTTTTGGTGAGCGGACAATGCAGTGAGATTATGTCCGAACGCTTGAAAAGCTCGTCCGTTTCAACGTATTGCACATCTTTAATATCAGCGGGGAACGGATCGTGCGCGAGAATTTCCATTCCGAACCCCTTGCATATCTCAATGAACGCCTGCCCGATTTTTCCCGTTCCGATAACGCCAGCCGTTTTGCCGTGCAGGTCGAAACCCGTAAGTCCCACAAGGCTGAAATTAAAGTCGCGCGTGCGAATATAGGCGCGCGGAATTTTTCTGTTAAGAGCGAGTATCATTCCCATTGCGTGTTCCGCAACGGCATACGGCGAGTATGCGGGTACGCGCAGTATTCTGATTTTGTCTTTGGCGGCAGAAAGAGCGATGTTGTTAAAACCCGCACAGCGCATAAGCAGTACTTCCACGCCGAGTTCGGCTAAACATTCTATCGTTTTGGAGTTGATTACATCGTTTACGAAAGCGCAGACGGCTTTGCAACCTTCGGCGAGCCGCGCGCTTTCGGGTCGCAGACGGCTTTCGTAATACACGATTTCGTAATTTTTGTTGAGTTTGTCAAACCATTCTCTATCATACGGTTTTGTATCAAAAAAAGCGATTTTTTCCATTGCGGTTCTCCTTTGTTTTTCGGTTATTATATGTTTTTTATATACAATTATTCTTGACAAAATAAATAATAAGTGGTATTATGATAAGATGAAATGGGTGGTGTGAAATGACAGAACCTAAACAGCTTTCAAAAGCGATTATTCTTATTATAACATCGGCATTTTGCTTTGCGGTGATGAATTTGTGCGTTTCTATGTCGGGGGACGTTCCCGTGGTGCAGAAAACGTTTTTCCGCAACTTTTTCGCAATGCTTATCGCGAGCGTCACGATGATTAAAAACAAACACTATATTATTCCCAAAAAGGGCGAGCGTTTCGGTGTAATTATGCGCTCGGCGGCGGGATTTGTCGGTATGCTTGGGAATTTCTACGCGCTTTCGGTTCTGCGTGTGGCGGACGCGTCGCTG
>JALEQE010000039.1 GCA_022766825.1 Oscillospiraceae bacterium
CACGCGGCTGGTGATTTTGTTTTAAAAACAGTTTCATCAATGCTTCGTGATTGTGCCTGTGCGAACGGCGGGTGGGCGGTTCGCTGGGGCGGAGAAGAATTTCTGCTGATTTTTCCTGACAATACGATAAATAACACCTTACCTCATATTGAAGATTTGCTTTCTGAAATCAGAGCGGCAAATCCCGAATATGAGGGAGAAAAAATCGCCATTACAATGACTTTCGGCATTTCCGATACATCTGACGGAAAAAATCCCGAAAAAACAATAAACGAAGCGGATGCAAGGCTTTATTACGGCAAAAAGAACGGCAGAAATCGTATTGTTTCCAATGACGAAAGCTTTACTGTATGAATGTTGTATCAGTTTGAAACATTATTTTTGCAGCGCTTGCAGAGCATTGAAAAGAATTTCTTTATCTTTAATATTATCATACCACATTATCTTGCCTCTTTCATTTTTCCAATAGTAATTATAATAATGTTCCACATCGTCGTTCGCCTCCTCATTGGTATAGGGATGATTAAGGTAAAGCACGGTTTTGTCAACATCGGCGATTATTTTTCCGTTGCTTATATAAAACGAATGTACTTTGTCGATTATTTCCATTCTCGAAAAAGGTACGGCTTGTCTTGGCATATGTAAAGCCGTATTGTTGATTGCCACAGTCCAAGCATTTGAGTACCGCCGTCGCCTAATTCGTTAGATACTACAATTTCACCGCTTTGAAGAACCCACGTTTTACTGTGTATTCTAACTCTTATTTTCTTGTCCTTTTTCTCAGAGTGCGATTCCATAATTGCGCCCACGCCACCGACAATAAGCGATATAATCAACGAAATTGGTATCGCAATTCCTGTAACAGAGGCGATATTTCCCAATACTTCCGAATGACTGCCGAAATTATAAATCAAACCCAAAACAAGCGTTATCAGAGCGCAACTTCCCGCGATTAAAAGAAACGCTTTAAGCAATGTGAAAAACACTCTGTAAACAGGTTTCTTTTCGAGCTTTTTTCTGTTGTCGGGAGTTTCGGGAAAATCCCCAATATAATACGATCCATATTGTAAGGTATAAGCAACCCGTTTTTGAATTTCATTATAGGTCACCTCTAAAAACCTCGTTTGAGCGAAAATGTGTATAGCACACCGACTGCTTCGTCAAACCTCCTCGTAAGGCATACAGCCTTACTTCGTCGGCTTTCCTAGCATTCGGTGCACCCTACCCATTTTCCCTTTTCAAACCGGTTTTTAGAGGTTCCCTATAGTCGTCATTTGGCGAATGGTCTGTTATCATTATTGGTATCATAAATATTCTCCTAAGTTTGTTTGTAGGAGATTATAGCATATTTCTGTTATACTCGCAATCATATTTGTGTAAAATCCGTATAAAATTGCTTGCAATATTCGGAAAAAAGTGCTATAATAATATTATATAATGTGTAAATGGAGGATAAAATATGGTTATTCAACCGAAAGTAAGAGGCTTTATCTGCACAACGGCTCACCCCATCGGCTGTGAGAAAGCCGTAAAAGAACAGATAGATTATGTAAAATCACAAGGCAAGCTGGACGGACCAAAAAAAGTTCTCGTTATCGGCGCATCGATGGGTTACGGCTTGGCATCGCGCATTTCTGCCGCGTTTGGCTGCGGAGCGGCGACTTTGGGCGTTATTTTCGACAAGCCCGCTTCGGGTAACAAAACTGCGACTTCGGGTTGGTACAACACAAAAGCGTTTGAGAAGTACGCGAAAGAGGACGGACTTTACGCCAAAACAGTAAACGGCGACGCTTATTCCGACGAAGTCAAAAAGGAAGTTATCGACATTATCAAAACCGATTTGGGCAAGGTAGATTTGGTTGTGTATTCGCTCGCCGCGCCGAGAAGAACAGTCGGCGATGTGACTTACAAGAGCGTTCTTAAAACAACTGGCGCGCCTTATACCAACAAAACCATAGATTTGCGCAACAACACCATTTCCGAAGTGACTATCGAACCCGCGACTGCCGAGGAAACAGAGGCTACAATTAAAGTTATGGGCGGCGAAGATTGGGAAATGTGGATTGACGCGCTGAAATCCGCCGATGTTCTCGCGGACAACGCGCAAACAATTGCGTACAGCTATATCGGACCGAAAATTACTCACCCTATGTATTATGAAGGTTCAATCGGAGAGGCGAAAAAAGACTTGCTTGCCTCTTCAAGAAAAATCACGGAACGCGGCGTAAAAGCGTACATTTCCGTAAACAAGGCGCTTGTAACGCAGTCAAGCGCGGCTATTCCGATTGTTCCGCTGTATATTTCGATTTTGTACAAGGTTATGAAAGAAAAAGGCTGTCACGAGGGCTGTATTGAGCAAATGCGCCGTCTTTTCGGTAAACTTTACGGCGGCGAGCTTAACCTTGACGACGAGGGCAGAATCCGTATGGACGATTGGGAAATGCGCCCCGAAATTCAAGAGGAAGTGTCAAAGCTTTGGGAAGAACTCAATCAGGACAATTTCAAGCAGCTGACCGACCTTGACGGTTATTGGAAAGATTTCTATGCGCTGTTCGGTTTCGGCATTGACGGCGTTGACTATAACGCCGACGTTGACGCTTGATTATTGATATTTATTAAAATCGGGAGTTTCGTTTGGAACTCCCGATTTAATTATTATGCTGCTATTACCGCGCTTGACGTATTCAAGCCCTTTTTACTTAGCGTTTCGATTGTGTAGCCGTCATTTTCAAGGTTGTCGAGAATGCTCGGCGGGGCGGCATAATGCAACGCGCCAACCACGACAAAGGTCTTGTTTCCCGTTTGCAGTTGTGTTTCGATATAGTCCGACATTTTCTTTTGGCGGTTTGTGTACATACCGTCATAATACCGCTTATAGTCGTCTTGAAGTTCTTCGGGAGTGTTGTCGTTGTCATCTGCAACCAGCGATTTCAGCGTTTCCATGTCGGCGCTTTTCCAAGCGTTGTAAAGCGTGTCAAGCTGTGCCTGCGTTTCCGCGTCGCTTAAACTTATCGTCTGTTTCAGCGACAGCATTTGCAGTTCGGTTGACGTGTCGGCGTTCGCTTGATACTGTTCTTTCGCCTTTTCGATTTCGTCGATTTTCTTGCATTTTTCTTTCGCATAGTTAAGCATTATTCTGTCCGTTCCGGTATCCGTTTCATAACCCGTGTTTTTTAACGCTTTATTTGTCCATTGCGATGTCCAAAGTGCGGGAATATACTGTTCGTATGCTTGGTTATAATATCCCTTTTCCTTGAATTTTCCGACGATTTCATCATAATCGTTGCCCATATAATCCTTGACTGTCGTTCCGTCCTTGCATTTCAAAACGTTCATAGCGTCCCGCAATTCCTCGGTGTCATTTTCCAATCGCGGAACGTCCACTTCCACGGCGAGAGTGTCGCACTTGTCAATAGCGGCGTAAAGTTCGGCGGGGTATTCCGCGCCGCGCTTTCCGATATGCATTGAGCCGAGCATATATACTTCCGCGCCCGTTTTTTCGTCGGTTACTTTGAAAAACGGCGGGTTTACTTCAAACGTTTCGCTTGCGGTCGAGCTGTCAACATTCGGCTTTATACTGTCGTTTATTGTTGACGGTTTGCAGCCCGTAAACAGCATAATCACGCAAAGCGTTATTACTGAAAAAATACGTTTTTTCACGATAAAAACCTCTCACATTAACACAGCTTGCCCGAAATCTCGAATGTCGGGCCTTTTTGCCACAAAAACGGCGTCAGCGTTATCTCGTAACCCTCTCCCGGCGCGCAAAGGAAGTCGGCGGGTTTGCCTTTCGGCAAGCCGTAGCCGCACAGCAGATTTGTGATAACACCCGCGTGAGTGATACAAGCGGCATAGGTGATGTCACGGTTCATCATATCGGTAAAAATCGCGTCCAGACCCTCAATACAGCGCAACATAAAATCGCCGTATTTTTCGCCGTTTGGCGGAGCGGCTTCCGCGCCGCCTTTAAGCCACTCGGTATATTCGTGCAGGTCTTTCAGTTGATTTTGTGTTTTGTTTTCAAAATCGCCGAAATTCATCTCACAGATTTCGTCAACGACCATCAGCTTTTGTTCGGGGTAGATTATCTCGGCGGTTTCAAGACAGCGGGCAAGCGGCGAACTGTAAACTTTTTCCACCTCGGGGTAAACTTCCTTCGCCACAAGATCCTCAATTTGCTTTTTTCCCTCGGGACAAAGTGACAAATCGGTCTGTCCGATATATTTTCCGTCAAGATTTCCTTGTGTAATTCCGTGACGGATAAGGTACAGATAGTAGTTTTTCATTCTTACTCCTCCAATATTTTGTTGCCTTATGAATTATATCCTATACATCAGTCGAAATTTTGGTTATTATGACAATTTACAAATCGGAAAATTTAAATTATAATATACAATATGACATTGTTGTCGATTACAGAGAGATAAAACAGAGGTTAATATGAACAAGGATTTTCCGAGAGTTATGAAAATGTTGCGGCACGAGCGTGGTTTGCGCCAAAAAGAAGCTGCCGATCAACTTGGTGTTGCTCAGGCGCTTTTGTCGCATTACGAAAACGGCAAGCGCGAATGCGGACTTGATTTTTTGGTGTCCGCGGCTAATTTCTACGGGGTTTCTGTCGATTTCATTCTGGGACGGACAAACTCCCGCAACGGCACGGTCGTTTCCGAAGAAACGCTCCCTGAAAGCACCGTTTCCGAGAGCTACAGCGGCGATCCCGCAGGAGCGGGTACTTTGTTGCGAAAAAAACTTATTACCAATTCGCTTGAAGTTATTTTCTCGCTGCTTATGAAAGCCAAAAACACTAAACTCGCGAAAGCTGTTTCGTCGTATCTTATGACTGCCGTTTACCGCGCTTACAGAATGGTGTTCAGTTCAGGCAGAGAAAACGACGAAAACTGCTTTGCCGTTTCTGCGGACGAGGCGGCGGACAAATGCCTTGCAAAAATGTCGCTTGACGATGTGAAAGCGCGTTCTGCAGCGAAAGACGGTTCTGCGGACGAGAAAATTACCAACTTGCGTATCGAGCAAGAATTTCCCCGTCAAAGTGCGGCTCTTTTTTCCGTTGTCACCAACGTTGAAAAGGACTTGCAGAAACTCGACTGATTTACAATTCAAAATAAACAAGGGCGGCGACAAGCCGCCTTTGTTTTGTTATTTTATTCGTCTGCGGCGTTAAATTCGCTAATTAGGTTCTCGCGGTTTCGCCAATCTTCCTTAACTTTCACAAAAATCTGCAGATTGACTTTGCAACCGAGAAGTTCCTCAATGTCTTTTCTCGCCATCGTGCCGATTTGTTTAAGACGTTCGCCGCCTTTGCCGATAATCATTCCCTTATGGGAGTTTTTCTCGCAGATAACGACAGCGCCGATATCGATTATTTCCTCGCCCTTTGAGTTTTCGCGGCTCTTGAATTTTTCGATTTCAACTGCTGTGCCGTGCGGGATTTCCTGCTCCATTGTCCACAGAATTTTTTCGCGGATTATTTCACCGCACAAAAAACGCTCCGTTCTGTCGGTTGCTATATCGTCGGGGAAGAAATGCTCTCCCTCAACGGCGAATTTTTCAAGTGCGGGAATAATCTGGTCCGTGTTTATTCTGCGCTTAACGCTTATCGGGATTATTTCCGCGAAATCGTATAGCTTGCGGTATTCCTCGATAATCGGCAAAAGCTCCTCCTTGTTTTTCACAAGGTCGATTTTGTTCAACAGTAAAATAACGTTCGTGCCGTTTTCATCGAACGAGCGTATAAGTTTTTGCTCAACGGGCGATATTTTCTTGGTTACGTCCGCCATAAGAATTGCACAGTCGCCGTCGTCAACCGATGAACGTATCGATTTCACCATACGTTCGCCCAACTTTGTGCGCGCTTTCATCATTCCGGGCGTGTCGATAAACACATATTGCGTGTCGCCCTGTGTGAGTACGCCGTTGATACGGTTTCGCGTGGTTTGCGGCTTTTCGCTGACTATGGATATTTTTTCTCCGACAAGCAGATTTGTAAGCGATGATTTACCCGCGTTCGGTCTGCCCGTAATCGCGACAAACAGATTTTTTGTCATAATTTTGCCTTTCGTTATTCATTGTTATTGTTTTGCGCTTTTCTGCGTTCCTCTTTGCGGCGTTTACGTTCGGCGCGCTTTGCCTCACGCGCCGCTTTTTCCGCAAATTCCTCCGCGTGGTCGCGCATATATTGTTCGTACATATCGGGGCGCTTTTGTTTTGTGATTTCAAGCGCCGCCTGTTCCTGCCACTCGGTAACTTTTTTGTGGTCGCCGCACAACAGCACTTCGGGAACGGCGCGTCCCCGCCAAATTTCGGGTCGGGAATACTGCGGAAATTCCAACAGCCCGTTGTAGTGCGACTCTATCGAATAAGCGTCCTCGTTGGGAAGAACGCCTTTCTGTAACCTCGCCACGGCGTCGCACACGATAAGCGCGGGAAGTTCCCCGCCCGTGAGTACATAATCGCCCACGGAAAGTTCTTCCGCGTTAAGTTCTTCGAGAACGCGACTGTCCACCCCCTCGTAATGCCCGCACAGCAGTATAAGCCCGTCCTCCACGGCGAGTTCGCGTACCTTGCTTTGCGACAGCGTTTCGCCCTGCGGCGACATATAGATTATCCGCGGCGGCGTTTTGTGCTGTGCTTTTATCGCTTGAATACAGTCGTAAATCGGCTGTGCCTGCATTATAAGTCCCGTTCCGCCGCCGTAAGGCTTGTCGTCAACGTTTCGGTGGCGGTCTTCGGTGTACAGCCTTATATCGTGAGTGTAAATCTCGATAAATCCGTTTTTTATTCCCCGACCCACAATGCTTGTGTGAAGTACACTGTCGCACATATCGGGAAACAGCGTCGCAATATCAATCCTCATTTGAATTACTCAACCTCGAAAAGCCCGTCAAGCGGTTTTATCAGAATAACGCCGTTTTCAACATCTATTTTCTTAACGACCTCGTCAATGCAAGGAAACATCAGCTCCGTGCCGTCAGCTCGTTTTATCGAATAAACGTCCGCCGCGCCGTTCTGGTAGACTTCGTTCACTTTTCCGTAAACCTCGCCCGTATCAACGTCTTTCACTTCAAGTCCGATTATATCCTGTATAAAATACGTTTCTTCGGGAAGTTCCGCGTCCTCGCGGTCAAGATACAGCATTTTTCCGATATATTTCTGCGCGTCCTCTATCGAGTTTACGCCCTCTATTTTCATAACAACAAGGTTTTTGTGCGGAAACGCGCGTTCAATATTCAATTGTGTTTTTCCCTTGTCGAGATACAGCGTGTCAAATTCGCACAGCACCTCGGGCGCGTCACAGTAATACTGACAGCGCACTTCTCCGCGTATCCCCTGAGTGGCAACTATTTTCGCAATTTCCAGATACTTTTTCATATTATCAACCCTCGTTATTTTTATCCGCATGTTTATTCAGTACTGCCTCAATCGCGCTTACGCAGCACTTGAAATTCAGCGCGGCGATTACGATAAAGAAAACAATGTTCAGAACATTCTGCAATGTGCCGTACGGCAGGAACATAACCGAAAACGCCATTGACAAAAGCAACAGCAGATTTACGATTATCTTGATCCAATAAACCGTGAGATACAGATATTTCCGCGTGTCAATTATTCTATAAACAAACACAATGATATAGCTTGCGAGCGTTGCAATAGCCGCTCCTTCAATTCCCATAGGCTTGATAAGAAGCAGGTTCAGAATGATGTTCGCACCCGCGCCGATACACGATGAAATCATCGCATGAGAAGTCTTGCGTGCCGCCTCGTAAATACTGGACAGGAAATTGTTCATCGCCTGGAATATCGTTGCGAACAGAAGCGTGGGTACATAAAAGTACGCGGAGGAAAACTCCTCGTGTCCCAGAAACGGGATAATGAGCGGACGCAGTATCAGCATAATTCCGCCGCACGTCAGGAACATAACCGTTTGCTGCATACTCAGAGTGTTCGAGTAGAACAGAGAGGTCGTGCGGGAGTTGCGCTCAGTGATAGCCGTCATTCGCCACGCCTGCGCGAAAATCCCGACAACGATAGTAACCAGGTTCGGGAACTTATACGCGAAAGAGTAAATGCCGTTCGCTTCCGCGCTTATAAATCCCTCGACCATATACATATCCGAGTTGTTGATGATTGCCCACATAAGCATTGTCGGCATAAGCGGAATACTGTAACGAAGCATGGAGTCGCGCAGAATTTTGTCATTATGGAACGGCTGATACTGTGTATACAGTTTTGCCGTTACATTGAGGAAAATCATTGATGTTACATCGCCCAGAATTACCGCCCAGATATATCCTGTAACACCCCATTTGAAAACTCCGAGGAACAACAGATTGAACAGAATGACCGAAACCGTTGTAATAATACCGTCTACCGCGAACAGCTTGACGCCGTTCGGTTGGAAACGGCAGCGGACGTATATTCCGCTGACCTCTTTTATCGAACCCGTGATTACGTAAACAAACATCAGCCACTCATACCCTTTAAGCATGGGTATAAGTCCGACAAGCGGTACAAACAGCGCGAATATCGCACAACCGACTATACAGACGTTTATTCCGATGGAATATACCATCTTTCCGTTATTGTCTTTTTCAAGCGAAAATCTCAGCACGCCGTCCGCAATAGAAAGCGTGACTATGGATATAAGCAAACCGGCAGTGGAAATGATGAGGTTCATAGTGCCGAAGCCTGCTTTGCCCAACATACTTGTGTAGAAATTGAGCATAACATACACAAGCAGTTTTGAACTGAACTGACCGATCGTCAGGATCAGCATATTATTCGCAAGGGTTCGATATTTGTTCTTTCCCATTGTAAGTTTCCGACCTTGTCTTTCTGTCAGTCAAAAGCGGCTTTGTTGCTGATTACGCAAATCCTTAAAGAATTTACTCAGAACGTCGCCGCAGCGTTTCTCAAGTATTCTTGAACGGACGCGCGGTATGTGGGTGAATTTTTCGTCAAACAGCGTTGCAACAGACGCACACGCACCGTTCTTTTCATCAAACGCGCCGTAAACCAATCGTTTAATCTGCGCGTTAATTATCGCGCCCGCGCACATAGGACACGGTTCAAGCGTAACATAAAGTGTGCAATCCGAAAGCCGTCTGTTGTGAAGTCGTTTTGCCGCTTGTTCAATCGCGATTATTTCGGCGTGAGCCGTGGGAGATTGAAGTTCCTCGCGCCGGTTGTATCCCTCGCCGATTATTTCGCCGTTTTCGTCCACGACGATCGCCCCCACAGGGACTTCGCCGTGTTCGGCGGCTTTCTGTGCCAGAACCAGCGCTTTTTCCATATATTCTTCGTCTAGCGTCACCTTTTATGATCTCCTGATAAACTGCATTGCCAGCGTCAATGCGCCCCACGCAGTATTGTACAGCAGAACATAGAAAATATTGAAGAGATTAAAGCTCCTGAGCTGATCTTCGTTGGTTACAAGCGTGAAAATTATCGCAATAATATAACCCAAAACGA
>JALEQE010000078.1 GCA_022766825.1 Oscillospiraceae bacterium
TCCTTTCTAGTTCCAAACATCGCAAACCGTGCCCGATGCTCGCAAAGAATAGCCGTTCTTGTCGCTAACAATTATGTGGTCAATCAACGTGACATTTATTGATTTAAGCAGGCTTGAAAGCGTTCGTATTGCGGAAATATCGGCGTTTGATGAAAAAACATTTTCCGATGGACAGTAGTGAGACAAAAACATTGATGTACATTCGTGCTTTACGGCTTGTCTTATAATTTCTTTGTTGTTGATAACGTTATCGTTTGAACATAGCAAATCATCAAAATATACTATGTGAGACTGATCGTCCAAAAGAAAAAATGAAACGCACTCATCGGTTATGTTTTCAAAATGCTTTACGCAGAAATCAACAATGGAGGTCGAAACATTGAATTGATTTTTGGAATTATTGTTCTGATTTAAATAATGAGTAAGTTCCCCGATAAAACAAAGCTGAGCGGCGGCGTTTGCTCCTATTCCTTTGATTTGTTCAAGTTCGGAACGCTGTGCGTCAAGCACATTTTTCAATGAACCAAACTGCTTTAAAAGCTCATCTGCGATATTGTTTGTATCAACTCTCGGCAAGCACATAAAAAGCAACATTTCCAGTATTTCTTGTTCTGAGAAACCGTTAATTCCATTTTTAGTGTACTTTTGCCACATTTTTTGTCGGTGACCTTTGTGAAGTTCGCTGTTTTCGGACATACTTTTCACCTCATATATTATTGTCTCGATAGATATATTTTATCAAAAATCATTATCTTTGTCAAGAGATTTGTAACATAAACGCGCCCGCGTGAAAATCACCTTTGCGGGCGCGTTTATTTTAAATTCACAATATTATCTTAATTCAAAATCAGATGGGAAATTGTATAGAATAGCTGTCATTGAACAGTCTTCAATTTTGTTTCCTTTATCTAGAAATTGCCTTATACAATTGTATGTAGCGCTTGAATTTATCAGCTTGCTGTAAATTGTATCGGTATTTTTACCGAAAACGCCGCTTGAAAACAAATCAAAAATTGCTTTTCCTATCGCGTGAAAATCGGCGAGTTGATTTCGATAGCAAGTTGTTTTTTCATTGTCGCCGATAGCAATTTGCAGTGTTTCGGGAAATTCCGCCTGTGAAAAAGCGTGTTCCGCGCAGATTTCAGGCATAAACGAATAACATTCCCATGCAAGGGTGTTATCTCCAAGCATATTCTTCATCTGTTCAGGAAGTGCATTGTATTCTTCTTTGGTTTGTACGGTATTGACCAGCTCCAATGCAGTTTTGACTTTTATTTTTAAATTATTCCTGCCGTTTTCGCCCGAATAAGGACTTCCGGAAAAATTATCCTGTTTAATGAAAAAGAACTGCTTTTGCGATGCAAATTGAGAAACATTCCATTTTTCGGCGTGCTTTTTTACGATTTCGCTAAGTTCTGCACTTGGGATATCATTTATGCGAACTTCGCCAACTGTTTGAGTGTCATTTTTACCGATAGCTTTTGAGGCGAAAATCTTGACATAGCACATTTTTTGATTTCCCAAACGTTTTACGATATGCTCTTTGAGCATATTCCAGTATTTTGAGGCAACCGTGTTTTCGTTATCGTCAACGTTTTCACCCATACCCACAACATCGCTGTTGAAAACTTTCCAAATATGTGTTTTACCCGCAAAAGAACTATTCAGCGTTTTACAATCATTGCTGTTCTCCATTTGGGTAATACCGCTCATAAAAGCGAACACAAACGAACCGATACAAGAACCTATTGCGGTATCCGTATCTTTTCCCGTGGAAGCGCAACATTCGTAAAGCGGTTCGTCAAAATCGGGAGCGGAAATATTGAAACCGACAACAGCCAGTTGTTCTTCACTTTGTTCAATGCGCGGCTTGATTGTCATATCCCAATCGGGGCAGTAAATGCTGTCACCGCGAATTTCATTTTTTTGTTCAAGAAATGTATGAACGCCGTTCAGAACGCGGCGAAGCGGATCATAATCGTGATGCTGCTCCAGATTGCTCATTACAGCTCCTTAATGATCTCGCCCATAAGATTGGGTGTTGCGCTTATCGCGTTGGATTCGTCTGTGTCAATGTGCATAGCGTCTGCGAATTTATCGCTTACACGAACGACAACATCACCGAGTATTGCGGCTCTGCCGTTGGTATTGCACTTAACCCATACAGTATCCTTGTTCTTAACACCGAGCTTTTCAGCTGTTTCTGGTGTAAGGTGAATGTGGCGTTTCGCAACGATAACGCCCTCTTTGATTGTAACTTCGCCTGCCGGACCCTTGATTGTGCAACCGGGTGTACCCGCAATATCACCGCTTTCGCGTACGACAATGTCAACGCCTATTGAACGCGCGTCTGTTGCGGAAAGTTCAACCTGGTTTGCGCCGCGGCACGGACCGAGTATCGAAACGTTTGCCAATTCTCTCTTCGGACCGATTACGGTAACTCTTTGTTCGCTTGCGAATTGACCGGGCTGTGAAAGGTCCTTTTTCTTTGTAAGTTCAGCGCCTTTACCGAACAAAATCTCCAAAGTTTCCTGTGTTACGTGAACGTGTCTTGCCGATGTTTCAATAAGTATTTCAGCCATTTTAAGTATCCTCCAAATTTTTTTGAGCAATTTGCTCAATTATTACCTATATATTATACAACTTTTTTTCAGAAAAATCAATAAAAACTATTGCATTTTTGAAAAAAATGTGCTATAATTTGAAAATGATAGTCAATTTCAAATTTGGATTGAGGTTTTACTATGGATAGAAACAACTACAACACAAAGCAACGTGATGAAATTGTTGATTTTTTTAAGTCACATCGCGGAAAATGTTTTACTGCAAAGGAATTGATAAAAAGCGGCGAATTGTCGTCGGGTGAAGCGACTGTTTATAGAACCTTGTCGAAACTTGCAGCACAAGGCGTCCTCAAACGCTTTACGGATGGTGACGCGTCCTGCTACCAAATTAACGAGAGCGAGGAATGCTCGCGTCATTTTCATTTAAAGTGTGAGAAATGCGGTAAACTTATTCATATGGACTGCGATTTTATGGCAGAAATGAAACGGCATATCGAAAGCAGTCATAATTTTTACGTAGATATAGGCAAAACCGTGATTTACGGTGTTTGCGAAGAATGTAAAGGGAGCAAAGAGGAGAAAGAATGATAAAAAGGATTATTTCAATTGTACTTGCGGCCGGAATGTTGATATTATGCGGTTGTTCGTCAGACAATAACACTAAAACGGAAAAACTTCAAATCGTCACAACGATTTTCCCCGCATACGATTTCGCAAGGCAGGTTTTCGGCGATAAAGCGGACATTACAATGCTTTTGAAACCCGGTATGGAGAGCCACACTTATGACCCTTCCGCAAAAGATATTGTAAAAATCAAAGAGTGCGACTTGTTTATCTATAATGGTGGAGAATCTGATGTATGGGTGGATAATCTGCTTAAATCCACGGAAAATGTGAACGCTTTGAAAATGATGGACTGCGTTCAGCCTTTGGAGGAAGAAGAACTTATCGGAGTGGAAACCGAAGAGGAACACGGTGACGGGGAAGAGGAAGAGTATGACGAGCATATCTGGACCTCACCGAAAAACGCCGCGTTGATAGTTGACGGCATAAAGCAGCAGGCAATCGCTATCGATAAGGACAACTGCCAATACTACGAGCAATCCGCCGCCGAATATACCGACAAGATAAATGACCTTGACAAGCGGTTTGAGGAACTTCTCAAAGGTGAAAATCGATATTTTGTATTCGGCGACAGATTTCCGCTATTGTATTTCTTCAAAGAATACGGTCTGAATTATTACGCGGCATTCCCCGGTTGCGGAAGTGAAACAGAACCGTCCGCGCAGACTGTGTCGTTCTTGAACGAGAAATTATCCGATGACGATACCGTGAAAACGGTTTTCCACATAGAGCTTTCAAACTGCAAGCTCGCTGATACTCTTGCGGGAGAAAACAATCTTCCGACAGCGGAATTTCACACTTGTCATAATATAACCGCCGATGATTTTAAGGCGGGGGAGAGCTATGTTTCACTTATGGAACGCAATTACGATATGTTAATAATTGCTCTTGGCAAAGGATAAATTATGTCACTTATAAAAACAGAAAACTTGACGTTGTCATACGAGAATATGACGGTTATCGACAATTTGAGCTTTGAAGTTAAAAGCGGGGATTATGTCTGCATTGTCGGAGAAAACGGCTCGGGAAAATCCACGCTTGTTAAGGCTTTGCTTGGACTGAAAAAGCCTGTCAGCGGCACGATAACATTCGGTGACGGCTTATTGCAAAAGGAAATAGGCTATCTTCCGCAGCAGACAAACGC
>JALEQE010000095.1 GCA_022766825.1 Oscillospiraceae bacterium
AGCCTCAACCGCGTCGCCGCTTCTCTTTTTGGAGAGAGATTTTGCGAGTGTAGGTATCATTATTCTGATTGGCTTAATATCAAGCTTTTGACCTATAACACCTGTTGAACCTACAAGAACATCATTCGAATCAATATCAAGTGCCTGTGCGGTAAGCTCGCACATTTCCTCCGCAATCTCTACACCGTCAGGATTACAAGTGTTTGCATTACCGCTGTTTACGATTATTGCCTGTGCGTAACCGTCTTCCAAATGTTTTTTTGATACAATAATCGGAGCACCTTTAACCTTGTTTTGAGTAAATAATGCGGCTGTCTTGCAACGTTCTGCGCAATAAATCATAGCGAGGTCACGCTTGGTAACATTACCCGCTTTAATCCCTGCAATAACACCGCCTGCGGTAAATCCTTCGGACGCACAGACACCGCTGTCCACAAATTCATATCCTTTAAACTTAACCATAATTTCACCTCAAACTAACCCTGTTTTCTCATCAATGCCCATCATAATATTAAGACATTGAACAGCCGCTCCGCTTGCTCCTTTTCCTAAATTGTCCAATCTTGAGCAAATTATAAGTCGGTCATCATTGCCGTTTACGAATATTTCCATAAAATTAGTACCGCTTAAATTATTTGCGCCAATAAAACCGTCACTAGGTTCATCTTGCGGCATTATTTTTACAAAATATGAATTGGCATAATATTCGGAAAGTGCTTCGCGAACATCGTCAGCGCTGTACTTTTTTGTCAACAGCCGCGTGTGAATCGGAAGAGAAACAACCATTCCGCTGAAATAATCACACACAATCGGATTAAACGTTGGCGCGTATTCCAACCCGCATATTTTCTGCATTTCGGGAAGATGTTTGTGTTGCTGAGTCAAAGCGTATTGGCGAGGACTGTCAAATTCTTTCGGTCGGTCTGCGCTTTCATAAACCGCGATAGCTTTTTTTCCCGCGCCGCTGTATCCCGAAACAGCATGAACCGATACAGGGTAATCGGCGGGCATAATTCCAAGTTTAACAAGCGGGTAAACCATTGATATAAAACCGCTTGCATAACAACCGGGAACAGCAACACGATTGCTCTTCTGAATTTTCTCACGGAAATCTTTTCCGAGTTCTGGGAAACCGTAAGCCCATTCAGGATTTGTTCGGTGTGCTGTTGACGCGTCAATTATACGAACTCTTTCATCGGCCATAGCGACTGCCTCTCGCGCAGCCGCGTCGGGTAAACACAGAAATGTAAAATCGGATGAGTTAATCATCTTTTTGCGTTCTTCATTGTCTTTACGTTTATCCTCGGCAATTCGGAGCAGTTCTATATCGTTTCTGTTTTTAAAACGTTCGAGAATTTTCAGTCCGGTTGTACCTTCCTGACCGTCAATATATATTTTAGTCATTGAATAACTCACCCAGTTTCTTTTTAGTTAATTCTATTTGCGTAATAACGCTTTCGGGCGAAGGACCGCCATAAGATTTACGTTCTTTAACGCAAGTATCAAGGCTAATTGCTTGATATACGTCATTGTCAAAAAGTTCGCTTTGCTGCTTGTAATCGTCAAGCAGTAACTCTTCAAGCGTTGTGTTTTTAGATATGCAAAGAGCAACAAGTCCGCCTGTGATTTTATAAGCTGTACGGAATGGCATACCTTTTTTCACAAGATAATCAGCACAGTCGGTTGCGTTAATAAAGCCTTTTGCCGCGGCTTTTCGCATATTATCTTTAAGTACTTTCATAGTGTCAAGCATTGGAATGAATGTGACAAGACAAAGCTTTATGTTATCAACCGCGTCAAAAATTGCCTCTTTATCCTCCTGCATATCTTTATTGTACGCAAGCGGTAAGCCTTTCATCATAGTTAGCAACGTAATATTGTCACCGATTACTCTTGCCGTTTTTCCGCGGATAAGTTCAGTAACATCGGGATTTTTCTTTTGCGGCATTATAGATGAACCTGTTGAAAAAGCGTCGTCAAGTTCGATAAATTTGAACTCCCAAGAACACCACATAATTATTTCTTCAGAAAAACGTGATAAGTGCATCATACAAATTGAGAGCGCACTTGCAAGCTCTATGCAGAAATCACGGTCTGAAACCCCGTCAAGGGAATTTGCCATTGGTTCGTTCATTCCGAGCAGGGAAGAGGTACGGAAACGGTCTATGTTGTAAGTTGTTCCGGCGAGCGCACAGCTCCCGAGAGGACAAACGTTCATGCGTTTTTCGGTATCGTTAAGCCGTTCAATATCGCGCAGCAGCATTTGCGTGTAAGCCATAAGATGATGACCGAACGTAATGGGCTGCGCTCTTTGAAGATGAGTATATCCTGGCATAATTGTATCGGAATGCTGTCCTGCAATTTTGCAGAGCGTTTCAATAAGTTGCTTTAAAAGCTGTTTTATTTCTTTGATTTCATCTCGGAGGTATAATCTGATATCAAGCGCGACTTGATCGTTTCTTGAACGTGAAGTGTGAAGCCGTTTTCCAACATCACCGAGCCTTTTTGTCAACTCTGCCTCGACAAACATATGTATGTCTTCAGCATTTGGATCAATTTCAAGTTTTCCGCTTTCAAGGTCGGATAAGATTTCTTTCAATCCACCGATTATTTCGAGGCTGTCGCTCATACTTATTATGCCCTGTTCACCGAGCATAGTCGCGTGAGCGATACTTCCCTCAATATCCTGTTTGTACATTCTGGCGTCAAAAGAAATTGACGAGTTAAAAGCGTTGACTTTGCTGTCAACCTCTTTGGAAAATCTTCCCGCCCACATCATTGCCATTTCTAAAATCCTCCGATTTAATCAAATATATATTCAGCGCATTGCAACGCCGCGTCAAATATAAAATAAACAATACTGAAAATAAGATTTATTACAAGATTTTTCAATCCGAATACTTCGCAATCACTTTCCAGCATTGCATTTTCCGGATCAAGATCATCACACAACAAATTCACTTTCTGACCAACACGAACACTCTGTTTGTTGATAACAACAAAATCCTTGTATACTTTTTTCCATCGGACTTCATAATAAAGCTTCAGAATATATTTTGTGTCATATCTGTTAAGCTTTTCGGGTGTAATCTGTATTATCTCGCCTTCGACACTAATTACATTAAAATTCCGTTTTAATCTTTTAATTTCATTTAAGCGCTTTATCAAAGGAATCATCTTCTTTATTACTACAACAATGTTAATAATTACTACGATTCCTGTTATAAAAAGTAATAATTTCAGATAAGGCGACATATCAGACTCCTGTAATGAGTGTTTTAAAAAGTATCAAAGCGGGAATCGGTTTTCCCGCTTTGAAGAGTATAAGTCAGTAATTATTTTTTGTTTCTTTCAGCGTCAAGAAGAGCTTTTACCTTGATAGGCAAACCAAACAAGTTGATAAATCCTGCACTGTCTTTCTGATTATAAACATCATCTTCGCCGAATGAAGCAAAGTCTTCGCTGTACAGAGTATACGGAGAAGTTACGCCGGCATTGATTATATTGCCTTTATAAAGTTTGAGCTTTACATCACCTGTAACAGTTTCTTGTGTTTTATCAACGAAAGCGTCCATAGCTTCTCTCAAAGGAGTGTACCACTGACCATTATAAACGAGGTCCGCATACTTCTGAGCAAGACTGTATTTGTAATGCTGTGTTTCCTTATCAAGGCAGATCGTTTCGAGAACCTCGTGAGCATGGTAGAGAATAGTTCCACCGGGAGTTTCGTAAACACCGCGTGACTTCATACCGACAAGACGGTTTTCCACAACGTCAAACAAACCAATACCGTTCTCGCCGCCAATTTTGTTTAATGTCTTAATAAGCTTAACGCCGTCCATTTTTTCGCCGTTAAGTTCTGTCGGAATACCTTTTTCAAAGTGAATGGTAACATAAGTGGGCTTGTCGGGAGCCTGTTCGGGAGAAACACCGAGTTCAAGGAATCCAGGCTTGTTATACTGCGGTTCGTTTGCCGGATCTTCAAGATCAAGACCTTCGTGTGATAAATGCCAAAGGTTCATATCTTTTGAATAGTTTGTTTCGCGTGTAATTTTAATCGGAACGTTGTGCGCTTCAGCATAATCAATTTCCTGATCGCGCGACTTGATATTCCAGATTCTCCAAGGAGCAATAATCTCCAGTTCGGGAGCCAGCGCTTTGATAGTCAGCTCAAAACGAACCTGGTCGTTTCCTTTACCGGTGCAGCCGTGGCAAATCGCGTCCGCACCCTCTTTTTTAGCAATCTCCACAAGACGCTTTGCAATGGGAGGACGCGCAAAAGATGTACCGAGCAGATAGCCCTCGTATTTTGCACCTGCCTTAAGAGTCGGGAAAATGAAGTCGTTCACAAATTCATCCTGAATGTCTTCTATGTAGAGTTTGGAAGCGCCTGTTTTTTTCGCTCTTTCTTCAAGACCTACGATTTCCGAGTCCTGTCCGACGTTTCCTGCAACGCAGATTACCTCAACACCCGGATATGTTTCTTTCAGCCACGGAATGATAATAGAAGTATCAAGTCCGCCGGAATATGCCAGAATTACTTTTTTGATTTCCTTAGCCATAACAGTAAATATCTCCTTTTTAGGTTTTATTAACAAGATAATTATACACTATGTTTTTCCAAATGTCAAGAAATAATATTCAATATTTGTGATATTATTCAATTTTTTTGATTTTTTCTCAGATATACATTATTTTATAATTATTTTGCAATTCTGCCATGCAAACTCTTGACAAAAAGCATGTTCACTGGTATAATATAATTGTGAAACGGTTGCGTTGTCTTTGACGACACAACTGCATATAAAATTGGAGGGAATACAATGAAATTCAGTGAAAAACTTGATATTTTGCTTGAAAGGCACAATTATAAACGCGTTGATTTTGCGGATAAAGTAGGAATAACATACCGTGCATTTGCTTATTATATGTGCGATACACGTAAGCCGCGTAAAAGCGTTCTTGAAAGAATTGCCAGGGAACTTGATGTTACTCCGGATTTCCTGATTGATGATAGCAAAGAGTTAAAATTGACGCAGGAAGAAAAGTTTATCCGTGATATTTCGTCAAGCGGCAAAAATCCATATGAAGCTGCAAAATTTCTGTCCCAGTCGAAGGGACTTTTTGCAGGAAATTCACTTTCCGACAAAGATAAAGACGCTCTTATGAGTTGCCTTAAAGAAATTTATGAGGATTCTCGTAAAGGCAATAAAAAATAATGCGTCGTATTATTGAAACAGCCGAAAAAATTCTTGAAGAATATGGCGGCCGAGATATATTTGAAACAGCTACAAATGCAGGTGCAAAGGTATGGTACAGACAGCTTGGCGGACTTAAGGGTTTTTATATCTGCGAAAATGGTTTCAGGTATATTGTAATAAACGCTGATTTGGATAACGTTTTGAAAAAGGTGGTTTGCGCACACGAATTCGGTCACGATATTCTGCATAGGGAGTTATCGGTCGGCGGTATCCGTGAAAACACGCTTTTTCTTGATACGAACAAAACTGAACGAGAGGCGAATATTTTTGCGGCTTGTGTTCTTATTTCCGATGAGGAAATACTGGAACAGATTTCGTATCAGTCTGATATTGAAAGTGTTTCTTCAAGCCTGGGTTATCCTTGTGAAATAGTTAAATATAAATTGCACGCCATGAATTGCAAAGGATATAAATTTAATGTTGACGATATTCAAAACGATTTTTTGAAATAAACGGAGGATTTTATATTTTGAATATTAAATCAATTCTGAAACAGCTTACAAATGAAATCGGCGTTTCGGGCGATGAATTTTCCGTGTCCGGTATAGCGGCGGAATTGCTGACAGAATATGCCGATGACGTTCAGATTGACTCGTTCGGGAATGTTACGGGAGTTGTTATGTCAAGTCGAAGTAATTCCGAAACTCTTATGCTTGACGCTCACATTGATCAGGTTGGATATATTGTAACCGATATTGATGAAAAAGGCTTTGTAAGTGTCGGTTCGTGTGGTTCGCCTGATTTGAAAATGACTTTGGCTCAATCGGTAACAATACACGGCAAAGAAGATATTAACGGCGTTGTTTCAACACTCCCACCGCATGTTCAGAAAGAAAACGGAGCTCCTGAAATCGGCGATATTTCTATTGATATCGGTATGAATAAAGAACAAGCCGAAAAAATAATCTCACAAGGTGACAGGGTTACTATAAATTCTTGTTTCAAAGAGCTTTACGGTGATATGGTTTCAGCACCCGCGATTGATGACAGAAGCGGTGTTTGCGCTATACTATCCGCTTTGGAAATGCTAAAAGGAAAAGATACTGTATACAATCTTGTTATCAGTTTCTCAACGCAGGAAGAAACCGGAGAACGCGGCGCAAAACAAACTTCGTTTCGTTTTCAGCCCGACAAATGTATCGCTGTTGATGTTTCTTTTGGAAGAACGCCTGACAGTGCCCCTAAGGAAAGCGCGGAGCTTGGCAGCGGAGTGATGATAGGTTTTTCTCCTGCGCTAGATAAAGATATGTCGGAATCATTGCGAAAACTTGCAAAACAAAAGAATATTCCGTTTACCGTTGAGGTTATGCCCGATTCAACGGGCACAAACGCGGACGCAATGAGTGTTTCGGGTAAAGGCGTGAAATGTTGCACTTTGTCATTTCCGATTCGGTATATGCACACTCCCATTGAAACAGTCAATTTGAAAGATGTTGAAAACACAGCAAAATTGATTTGTGAATATGTTTTGGGAGGCGCGGAAAATGATTGATAAACTTAAAGAACTTTGTCAGTTGAACGGAGCGTCCGGAGATGAAGCCAAAATTCGTGAATATATAAAGTCTAATATATCTGCGGATAAGGTTATTATTGATAATCTTGGCAATCTGTTGGTGTTCAAAAAGGGAAAGAAAACACCTAAAAATAAGATAATGTTTGCGGCGCATATGGACGAAGTTGGTTTTATGATAACCGATATTTCAAAAGAGGGCTTTTTGAGTTTTGGTGCGGTCGGGGGAATAAATCCGTCTGTTGTAATTGGTAGGTCTTTGCGCCTTGAGAGCGGAGTATACGGAGTTGTGGGAACAAAAGCAATTCATCAGCAGTCAAAGGAAGAACGCAAAAAAATGCCGTCTATAGAAGAAATGTATCTTGACATTGGTGCGAGCAATTCCGAAGAGGCTGAAAAGTATGTTTCACGCGGCAGTTACGCGTATTTTGATACAGACTTTTTTCAATTCGGCAACGGTTTTGTTAAGGGAAAAGCAATTGATGACCGCGTGGGTTGTCTTATTATGATGGAAATGATAAACGGTACTCCAGAATATGACGCTTGGTATGCGTTTACCGTTCAGGAAGAAATTGGCGCGCGCGGAGCAAAAGCGGCAGCTTTTACAATAGCACCCGATATTGCGTTTGTTCTCGAAACAACCACGGCTTGTGATATTGCAGGAGTTTCGGGTAGTAAAAAAGTATGTGAACTAGGTAAAGGCGCGGTGGTATCATATATGGACAGGGGAACGGTGTATGACAGAGGGTTGTATTCTTTGGCATTTGATACCGCAAAAGCAAATAACATAGCTGTTCAGACAAAAACTCTTGTTGCGGGAGGAAACGACAGTGGTTCAATTCACGTCAGCAGAGGCGGAATACGTACCTGCGCAATTTCTGTACCGTGCAGATATCTTCATTCGCCGTCCTGTGTTATCAAGGAAAGCGATTATTTTTGTGTGAAAGAGCTGGCAGAAAAAATGTTGTCAGCGGCGGCAAATATATGATTAAACGCGCATTTTCCAACGATGAACTTTCTAAATTACCAAATAAGGGTATAGAAGCACAAAAAATACGCGCGCTTTTAATGGCATATGGTACGAAATATGATTTTTGCCGTTTTTATTATTCCGAATGTTTTGTTTTTTGTGAAATGAGCGGCAGTTATGTTGTTGCTGAAATTGTTGAAGACCTCAGTGATTGCGCATTAGAAGAACTGTCTGATTTCCTTGATTTTAATGGGTTTACGGAAATTTTCTGTTCAGAGTATCTGGGCAGAAAACTGTTGCAAACCTTGAGCAGACCGTTTAAAAAAGTTAATTTAATGTGCTTTAACGCAGATAGAATTTGCATGTCGCAACCCAATATCGACAGAAACCCGTCGCTCGATGAGGTGTTCAATATACTAAAAAGTGTATTTGATATTGATTATGAAACGTGGTATGTTGATATGTCGCACAGAGTGCGTCACAATATTGCAAAAATACGCAAGCTGGATAATTCCGTACTTGTTATACAGTATGATATTAACGGCGAGGTTTTGCTTTCACAAATTTCGACTTCTCCCGAATTTCAGAATAAAGGCAACGCGTCAAGGCTTATTAAGGCTGTTTGTGCAGAATTATCAGGTAGGGATATTATTATAATTTGTGAAGATAAACTTGTTCCGTTCTACAATAAAATCGGATTTAAGAAAGTGTCAAATAAGTTTATTATCAGATAAAAATAATAGATAATCTTTGTTGCCTCAAATATTATATTTGAGGTTTTTTTGTGAAATTTTTCTCATAAATGTTGACTAAATCACAATTATGTGGTACAATATATGTATTATTATGAATAATGGGATGTGTGAGTATGAAATGGGGTAAATTGATCGTAATTGAGGGCTTGGACGGTTGTGGAAAGTCAACTCAATTGGATCTTGCTCTCGGATATCTGAAAGAAAAAAATGTAAACTGCCGCTCGGTCAGTTTCCCAAACTACCAGGCATTAAGCGGGAAGTTGGTACAGCAATATCTTAACGGAGAAATACCTTGTGACGGCAGGAACGGGGCATATGCGGCGTCGGCAATGTATGCTGTTGACAGATATATCAGTTATATGACGGACTGGAAATCATTTTATGAGAACGGCGGGATTGTTCTTTCGGGGAGATATACAACATCAAATGCAATTTATCAGCTTACAAAGCTTCCTGTTTCGGAACACGAGTATTTCTTGAATTGGCTGTGCGATTTTGAATATGGCAAGCTGGGACTTCCCGAACCGGATCTTGTTATTTTTTTGGATATGCCAATTGAGGTTTCACAGAAATTGCTTGATAAACGTTATCTCGGAGATGAAACGAAAAAAGATATCCATGAGCGAAATGTTGAATTTCTGCAAGAGTGTCGGAAAAGTGCATTATATACTGCCAATCAGTGCGGGTGGAAGATAATTCAATGCTCTGATGGAGTTTATCCCTTGCCGATTGAGGAAGTATACGCACAAATCTGTGATTGTTTAAAGGTTCTGACAGAGTATGCTTGAGTTCAGAAAAATTGAATTGTGTGATAAACTAAAAGTGGAAGAATATCTGTTCGGATCGAATTTCCGAGGTTGTGAATACACTTTCGGTAATATTTTTTTGTGGAGTAATTATTACAACACTGAAATTTGCATTACCGATGAGTTCTGCTTTGAAAAAATCAATGAAGATAATAACATCCACTTTGTTTATCCGTACGGAAATGGTCAGGTTAAGACGGCTGTAAATTCGATTATCGGGTATTCAGAGCATAACAATATTCGGCCTGTTATTTGTGCAAATAAAGAAATCACCGGGAAAATTCTTGATTTATATCCTAATGCCAAAGCGAATCTTTACCGTGATTTTTGTGATTATATTTATTTGGCTGATGATTTGGAAAATCTAAAAGGCAAGAAATATCACGGCAAGCGCAATCATCTCAATCGTTTTTATGAAAACAACTGGAGCTTTGAGCGGCTTAATTCCGATAATATTTCTGAATGTCTTGAAATGAACAAATTGTGGAGCAAGGAAAACATCTCCGAAAATTCCGAAGACTCCAATAACAAGTTGGCAGAGCTTGATGTTGTCCAACGTTCGTTGGAACTGTATGATGAATTGGGTTACGACGGCGGTGTTCTTCGTGTTGACGGCACCGTTCAGGCGTTTACGTTCGGAGAACGTTCTTCCGATGACACGTTTGTGGTTCATGTTGAAAAGGCGCTTCGCAAATATCAGGGCGCTTATACGGCGATTAACCGGGAGTTTGTAAAGTCTTTGGAAGGAAGATACAAATATATCAATCGTGAAGAGGACACGGGAGCGGAAAACTTGAGAAAATCAAAATTGTCATATCATCCCGTTTTCCTAGAAGAAAAATATTTGATTTCATTTGAATAAACAATGTCTTGATTTTATGGAGGTTGAGATATGATTTACATTTTTCTGGCAGATGGATTTGAAGAAACAGAGGCAATTGCTCCAATTGATATGTTACGGCGCGCAGGTGTGGATGTTGTGACGGTAGGTATCAAGAATGACGCTGTAAAGAGTTCTCATGGTGTACCGGTTTTATGTGATATTACAGATATGCAGGTGGAGCTTGATGATCGTCTGGAGATGATTATACTTCCCGGAGGTATGCCCGGAACGCTGAATATAGAGGCAAATCCTGTTGTACAGCAATCAATTGATTATTGTGTTGAGCATAATATCCCTGTTGGAGCAATTTGTGCCGCACCGTCAATACTGGGAAAAAAAGGGTTGCTTGATGGGAGTGAAGCAATTTGTTTCCCCGGCTTTGAGAAATTCTTGACAGGGGCGAAACTCTCTGATAAAAAAGTTGTTACAGACGGTATTTTCACCACAGCTGCCGGTGCAGGTGTTGCTGTTGAATTTGGTCTGAGGCTTGTTGAAGTACTGTGCGGCAAGGAAAAATCAGAAAGTGTTCGTAAAGCTATACAATGCGCGAATTAAAGAAAATGCTCAGAAAAGAGCTTATTGAACGCAGAAAGATGATGTCTGATTCTGAAAAAAATATTGCCGATACAGATATTTTCGAGCAAGTTAAGCCATTCCTCGACAGAGCAAGTTCTGTGTTTACTTATGCGTCGACCTCAATTGAAGTTGATACCCGCCGTATTATTGATTATTGCCTTCAGTGCAGTATTCCGGTTGCTTTACCTGTAAGCGGCGATGAAGATATTATGTTTTATTATATTAAAAGCACGGAAGAATTATCAAAGGGAAGATTTAATATTGACGAACCGCCTGAAAATTTTCCCGCTGTTGCCGACAGCGATACGCTTTGTATTGTGCCGGCATTGTGCGCTGACGGAAATGGTTTAAGGCTGGGTTACGGCAGAGGATATTACGATAGATTTCTGGCACATTTTATCGGAAAAAGTGGAATTATATGTTATAAGACGTTTAAACGTGAAGTTCCTTCAGAAAAGCACGATATTAAGGCAGAATTTACAATTTTCAACAGATAGGACGGAGGTCGCTATGGACGAAAACCATATTGATAATATAAACGGAGAAGACAGGGAGAATGTTTCAGACATCGGAATCCACGAGCCGTATAACGGTAATGATGAAATGACTTCCGAGTATGATAAAGAGAATTACGAAAAAACGCAGGAAATGCACAGTATACAACTGCCGAAGCTCTCTGATTCCGAGAACCACGGGATAACACCGCGGGACGAATTTACCGATCTGAATTCAGCCGATGATATGAAAAAAACTCTGTGCATAGATTCGATTCCGGGTATTGGAAATCATATACCTGATGATAATAATAATACCCCGATACAAAACCCAATAAAAAAGCGTACAAAAAAGAAGAATAAAAAAATAAATCACACCAAAACCATGGTACAGGTTTTCCTTGGTGCAGTTATATCTGTTGCCGCTTTGGGTATCGGTATATTTTTGTCAACAAAAGTAATTGGCGCTCTTCGTGATATTACAGGTATGGCAAAATCGCACAAGGAAATCGATTTTGAGATAACAGAAGATATGAATGTTGATACGATTGTTGACTGTCTGTATCAGAACGATATAATAGATATGCCTTCCTTGATGAAGATGTATATTAAATTCACCGATAATGAAACAGGGTATTTGAATGGTCCTCATACAATAAATTCAAGTATGAGCTATAATAATATTATTTCAGCTCTTAAAACAGAGAAAGAATACACCGAAACCGTTACTGTTGTTATTCCCGAGGGATTGTCGGTCGTTGAAATCGGAAAACTGCTTGAAGATAATTATGTTTGCCGTGCATCAGACTTTGAAGCATACGTAAAAACTAAGCATAACGAATATGATTTTGAAGAAGGTATTGCGGCAAATCAAAATCGGTTGTTTATGCTTGAAGGTTATTTGTTTCCTGATACCTATGAATTTTATGTTGTTGACTATCTTAAAAAGAATCCGAATTATGATACAAGCACCTGGGCAAAGCAAGCCGCGGATAAAATGTTCGAGAACTTTGAGGATCATATTACTAAAAAAATGAAAAATCGTATGAAAGAACTTAATATGACACTCGATCAGACTATTATCCTGGCGTCAATAATTCAGTGGGAAGGTAGCGGTGAAGAGAATATGGCAAATATTTCTTCTGTATTCCACAACAGACTTGCCGATCCGGAGAACTTCCCGAAATTACAGTCGGATACAATCTACACATATATTGAAAACAGCATAAAACCTCGGACTAATTCTTCAAATAAGGAGCAGATGCAGAAAATCGAAGATGCGTACGATACCTATAAGTGCAATGGACTTCCCGCAGGTGCGATAAATAATCCGGGTATGGACGCAATCAACGCTGCGCTTTATCCTGCTGACACGGATTACTATTACTTCCTGGTTGCCCGTGACGGAACATTCTATTATGCGCAGACCCAAGAGCAGCATGAGCAAAATATTTTAGATGCTGATCTTCGTTTTGAACAGGAGCAGGAACAAGGTGATGAATAACAATAAAAGGGCTGAACTCTTGTCACCCGCAGGAGATATGGAGAGCCTCATTTCCGCATTGGATTACGGCGCAGATGCCGTATATCTTGCAGGAAAGAATTTTGGTATGAGAGCGGGAGCAAAGAATTTTACCGCCGATGAACTTGTGACAGCCGTACAGATCGCGCACGAAAGAGGTGCAAAAGTCTACATTACCTGTAACACAGTTCCGTTAAACGGTGAACTTGACACGTTTCCCGAATTTATTTCCGCCGCTCAGAAAGCGGGAATTGACGCGGTTATTGCGGCAGATATAGGAATAATCGCAATGATAAAAGAATACGCGCCGGGGCTTGAGATACATGCTTCAACGCAAACGGGTGTTGTTAATTACCGTACCGCTGTTGAATTGTATAAAATGGGCGTAAAACGTGTCGTCCTTGCGCGTGAAGTAAGCCTTGAAAATATCAAGGTAATTCGTAAGAATATTCCGGATGATATGGAGATTGAGGTGTTTGTTCATGGGGCAATGTGTGTGAGCTTTTCCGGGCGATGTCTTATATCGGAGTATCTCACAGGAAGAGATGCAAATCACGGTGAATGTGCGCAGCCTTGTCGTTGGGGATATTACCTTATGGAAGAAACACGCCCCGGTGAGTTTTTTCAGGTGTTTGAGGATAAAGGCGGTTCGTATATTCTCAATTCGCGTGATATGTGTATGATTGAGCATTTGGACGACTTGCTAGACGCGGGAGTTTACAGTTTTAAAATAGAGGGAAGAGCAAAATCGGCGTATTATACCGCGCTTACAACAAATGCTTATCGTACTGCATTGGATAGCGTGTTAAAAGGTGAACAACCGCCGCAATGGGTTATTGAAGAAGTGAATAAAATTAGTCACAGACCATATTGTACGGGATTTTTCTACGGACATCCAAACGAGGGAAGCGGTTCGCAGAATCCGAATGAGATCACCAACGGCGGACAATATTTTTCGAGTAGCAGCTATATCCGTGAATATGATTTTGTTGCTACCGTTGATAACTGCGAAAATGGAATGATGTACTTAACTACAAGAAACTATTTTACGCTTTCCGATGAGTTGGAGATTTTAGCGCCCGAAAGAGAACCAATAAAGTTCACTCCCGAAAAGATGTTTGATGAAAATGGCGAAGAAATTGATACTGCTCGTCACGCAATGAGAAAAATATCAATTCCAACAGATATTGTTGTACCGGCGCATTCATTTTTAAGAAAAAAGATAGACAAGCAATAATCAGTAATTTCTATTTTGTTTTAAGGGGTAATTATGAATAATTCAGAAATTTTACCGCATATTGATCACACTTTACTTCGAGTAACAGCAACGGAAACGGAAATTTCCACGCTTTGTGAGGAAGCACTTAAATACAATACTGCAAGTGTTTGTATCCCCGCAAGTTTTGTGAAATTTGCACACGAAAAGTATCCCACGCTTAATATTTGCACTGTAATAGGTTTCCCGCTCGGTTATTCAACAACTGCCGTTAAGTGTTTCGATGCATCCGACGCAATTGGAAATGGAGCGTCGGAAATAGATATGGTGGTAAATCTAGGTTGGGTTAAAGACAGAAAATTCGCGGAAGTTGAGAAAGAAATTGAGGAAATCAAGAAAGCATGCGGTGATAAAATACTAAAAGTTATCATCGAAACTTGCTATCTTACTGATGAGGAAAAAGTTGAGCTTTGCAAGTGTGTTACTAATGCCAAAGCGGACTTCATAAAAACCTCAACAGGCTTTGGCACAGCCGGTGCAAATATTGAAGATATTATGCTTTTTAAACAGAATATCGGAAAAAATGTCAAGATAAAAGCTGCCGGTGGTGTTAAAACAAAAAGTGATCTTGAAATGTTCCTTAATGCGGGTTGTGAACGTATCGGAACAAGCTCCGCTGTAAAACTGCTTACTGAGAATAACTAATTATTTGTTTGGGGAGCGAGATAAAATGAAACGTGTTTTTCTAATTGTTCTGGACAGTTTCGGTGTGGGAGAAATGCCCGATTCGGCTGATTTCGGAGATAACGGTGCGAATACGCTCCGTTCCTGTTTCAATACAGGTCATTTGAATGTACCAAATATGCAGAAATTAGGTTTGTTCAATATTGACGGTGTAACAGTCGGACGAAAATGTGAAAAACCAATCGGTGCATATTTGAGAATTGCTGAAAAATCAAAAGGGAAGGACACCACAACGGGACATTGGGAAATATCGGGTTGTGTTTCCGAAAAAGCTTTTCCGACATTCCCCAATGGATTTTCTCCCGAAATTATTGATAAATTCGAGAAAGCGACAGGGCGAAAAGTCCTTTGCAACAAGCCGTATTCTGGAACAAAGGTTATCGCAGATTACGGCGAGGAACATCTGAAAACAGGTGCTTTGATAGTGTATACTTCTGCGGACAGCGTGTTTCAGATAGCCGCGCACGAAAGCATAGTACCTCCTGAACAGCTGTACGAATATTGTCGGATTGCACGTGAAATTCTCACGGGCGATTATGCGGTTGGACGTGTTATTGCACGACCGTTTGAGGGAGAATATCCTTTCACAAGAACAAATCGACGTCACGATTTTTCACTTACCCCACCAAAGAATACCGCATTGGATATTCTGAAAAATAACGGAAAAGATGTTATCGGAATAGGCAAGATTTATGACATATTCGCGGGAAAAGGATTAACCGAATATGATCGTCAAATTGGCAATAGCACTGATATGCGGATTACTTCCGAGTATCAAAACAAGGAGTGGAACGGCTTATGTTTCACAAACCTTGTGGATTTCGATATGCAATACGGACACAGACGAGATCCCGAAGGATACGCCGCCGCTTTGAATGAATTTGACGAGTGGCTCAATGAATTTGTTCAGCGAATGGGATCGGAAGATGTTTTGATTATAACCGCCGATCACGGTTGCGATCCTTGTCACAGCGGAACGGATCACACACGGGAATATATTCCCGTGCTAATATACGGCGAAAAGATTAAACCTGTAAATCTTGGAACAAGATACTGTTTCAGTGATATAGGAGCGAGCACACTTGAACTTCTCGGTATTGAAGGGAAAGTTGACGGTGAAAGTTTCGCAAACAAAATAATGATTTAATAAAACAATAGATTTCAAGTTACAAACTTGATTTCTTTTATTTAAAATTGAAAGGAAAACCAAAAAAATGAGTGAATGTACACACGATTGTAGCAGCTGCGGAGAAAGCTGCTCGGAAAGAAAACCCGAAAGTCTTATTGCAAAGCCGCACGAGTTATCGCATATTAAGAAAGTCATCGGAATTGTAAGCGGCAAAGGCGGCGTGGGAAAATCCCTTGTAACTTGTCTTTCTGCTGTATTGATGAACAGACGCGGATATAAAACCGCAATACTTGACGCAGATATTACGGGACCGTCTGTTCCGAAAGCGTTCGGACTTACCGAAAAGGCACAAGGTAACGAAGAAGCTATATATCCCGTTGTCACCAAAAAGGGAATAAAAGTAATGTCTGTAAATCTGCTTCTTCCCGATGATACAGATCCTGTTATTTGGCGCGGCCCGATAATTGCGGGTACAGCAAAGCAATTCTGGACGGACGTTGTATGGGATGATGTTGATTATATGTTTGTAGATATGCCTCCGGGAACAGGTGATGTTCCTCTTACCGTATTCCAATCCATACCGTTGGACGGAATAATTGTTGTTACATCACCGCAGGAATTGGTTTCTCTGATTGTCGGAAAAGCTGTCAAAATGGCAAATATGATGGACGTTCCGATTATCGGTCTGGTTGAGAATATGAGTTATGCTGTTTGCCCCGACTGCGGAAAACATATCAACGTTTTCGGTGAAAGTCACATTGATGAAACAGCGGATAAATTCAATCTGAAAGTTCTCGCTAAATTGCCGATTGACCCCGAAGTCGCTAAGTTGGTTGACAGCGGTATGTTGGAGCTTACCGAAACGACAGCGGGCGATTCGATAGCTGACGCTGTGGAGGAATTTTGCAAATGAGCGATAAAGGCGATAAAGCATACGGATATTTTACGCAGGGTTATAACTGTTCGCAAGCGGTAGCAATGGCATTTTCGGAAGAGCTTGGACTTGACAAAGAAAAGATTGCTCGAATTGCGGGCGGTTTCGGCGGGGGAATGGGTCGTATGCGTGAAGTATGCGGAACATTTTCGGGAATAGTTATGGTTTTAAGTCAGCTTTACGGCTATTCTGATCCGAATGATAATGAAACAAAAAAGGATTTGTATGAAAAAGTTCGCGCATTGGCAGAACGTTTCAAACAGGACAACGGCAGCATAATTTGCCGCGAACTTCTCGGACTTGACAAAGCCGAAAAATCCGCAACTCCCGAACCTCGTACTTCCGAGTATTACAAGAAACGTCCCTGTCCCGAATTATGCCGTTACGCGGCGGATATTCTCAACGAGTTTATTATAGAAAATCCGCCTAAATAAAAATTATTGTGAATTTGTTCAAACTAACCGAAAAGCACTTGACATTTTATAAAAAATATGATATAATCCTAGTGAACAGATAGGATTTCTGTCAGAAATATAGAAACAGGTGATAAAATGAATAGAATATATGTTGATAATGCCGCGACAACTAAAATGAGCAAGACGGCAATCAACGCAATGTTACCGTATCTGGAAGAGAATTACGGCAATCCGTCATCACTTCACACTGTCGGACAATTGGCGCAAGAAGCATTGGTAAAAGCACGTGAGCAAGTTGCCAAAGCATTGGGCGCAGAACCACGTGAGATTTACTTCACTTCGGGCGGAAGTGAGGCTGATAATCAAGCTTTGTTGACAGGTGCTGAAAGAGGCGCGTTAAAAGGGAAAAAGCATATCATATCGCAAAAAACCGAACACCATGCGATTTTACATTTGCTGAGAAGACTGGAAAATCAAGGCTTTGAGGTGGAATTGCTTGATGTTGACGGTGACGGAAATGTTACACCCGAACAAGTAAGAAACGCAATTCGTGAAGATACCGCTTTGGTAACAATAATGACAGCGAACAACGAAATCGGTACGATTATGCCGATAAAAGAAATCGCGGCTGTTTGCAAGGAAAAAGGCGTTCTTTTCCACACCGACGCTGTACAAGCAGTTGGGCATATTCCGCTTAATGTTGCTGATATAGGTTGCGATATGCTGTCGCTTTCGGCGCATAAATTCCACGGTCCGAAAGGCGTGGGCGTTCTGTACGTCAACAAAAAACTATTCCCGTCAACTCTTATCGAGGGTGGAGCGCAGGAACGCGGCAGACGCGCGGGTACGGAAAATATCGCAGGTATTTGCTCAATGGCGGCGGCTCTTACGGAAGCAGTTTCTAAAATCGATCAGAATACACCGAAACTTATCGCTATGCGCGACAGACTGATTTCGGGCTTGTCGGAAATTCCGCACTCCATATTGAATGGAGCGAAAACAAACCGATTGCCCGGCAATGTCAATATGTGCTTTGAGGGAATTGAGGGCGAAAGTATTCTGCTTTTGCTTGATCAAAAAGGAATTTGCGCTTCATCGGGTTCGGCGTGTACGTCAGGTTCGCTTGATCCGAGCCACGTTCTCCTTGCAATTGGCAGACCTCACGAGGTTGCGCACGGCTCTTTGCGTTTGACGCTTTCGGAAGAAAACACTCCCGAGGAAGTCGAGTATATAATAAAAACGGTGAAAGAAGTCGTTGAATATCTTCGCAGTATTTCACCTGTTTGGATGGATTTACAGGAAGGCAGGAGAGAATATGTTATACAGTGATAAGGTTATGGATCATTTTACGCACCCGCGTAACGTTGGTACGATAGAAAACGCGGACGGTATCGGAGAAGTCGGTAATCCCAAATGTGGCGATATAATGAGAATTTATCTTAAAATCGACAACGATATTATTACTGATGTAAAGTTCAGCACATTCGGTTGCGGTTCGGCAATCGCAAGCTCTTCAATGGCAACCGAGATGATTAAGGGAAAGCCGCTTTCACAGGCTCTAGAGCTTACAAATAAAGCGGTTGTTGAGGCTCTGGACGGTCTTCCCGCACATAAACTGCATTGTTCCGTTCTCGCGGAAGAAGCGGTAAAGGCGGCTGTCAAGGATTACTACGACAAGAACGGTATTGAATACGATCACGAGAAATTCGCTCAAAAGCACGATTGCGAGCATTGCGGAGAATAATTGACTTAATCAAAAACAGAGCGGCATTTTTTGCGGCTCTGTGTTTTTTTACTTGACAAAATCGCGCGAAAGTTGTATAATTTGATTAGCAAATGCTATATTATAACGAAATGTTATAACATTATCGTTAAATTAAGCGTTATATTGAAAATTGGGTAAAAAACGTATTTTTTAAAATTTACTGAAAAGGACAGAAAATGATGAAAAAAGCACGAATTTTAACAATTTTTTTGATTTCTGCAATTTTGCTTTCGGGTTGTAAAGCAAGCGAAACAAGCGAAAACTCAGACGCGGTATCTGTGTCAACCTCAACAAGCGAAACAAGCGCAGAAAGTTCTGTTGTATCTTCAGCTGTTTCAAGCGTAGAAAGTGCAAGTTCTGACGTTTCGACAGCAATCAGCAGTTCAAGTACGG
>JALEQE010000122.1 GCA_022766825.1 Oscillospiraceae bacterium
TGAAATGATACAATATTCATATTATTTTTGTCACGTATACCACATATCTGTGACAGATACGGTTCGCGTGCCTCGCTTGTGGAGTTTGCGAACGTTTCCGCGGTGCGGACTCCCAATTCGGCGAGCTTTGCAAACGCGTCCTCGATATGGAGTGGATAGAGCGAAGCGGTCGATACACCTATATTCATCAGAATCATTCCTTTGTTCAGACTTTGTTATGCTGCGCACTTTTAGCAACAAAAAAATATATTTGTTTGATAAATATTATAACACGTTTACGTTGGAAATTCAAGAGGTGGCAGTATATTTTCGTGAATTTATTCAATACTAAGCGCAAAGGAGTGATAAATTTGTCGATCGTATTTATAAGAGCCATTGTATTGTATATAGTGCTTGCTTTTTCTCTGCGCCTTATGGGAAAACGACAGTTGGGTGAATTGCAGCCGTCCGAGCTTGTCGTTACAATTTTAATTTCAAATATCGCGGCGATACCCGTTGAGGATATTTCCGTGCCGATGATTATGGGAATTATCCCGATTTTAACGCTTGTGTGCATTGACGTTATTATGTCGGGAATTATGCTGAAATCTTCTAAAGTGCGGAAACTGATGATAGGTTCGCCGCGTATAATCATAAGCGAGGGCGAAATTCTTCAACAGGAAATGAAACGTCTGCGCTATACGGTTGACGATTTGACGGAGGCAATGCGAGAACAGCAGATTTTCGATATAACGCAAATACATTTCGCGATTGTCGAAACCACGGGAAAAATCAATTTCCTGCTGAAAAAGGATTATCAGCCTGCCGAAAAACAGGACGTTCAAGCGGGTGGTTCAACCAGCAACCCACCGTCCGTTATAATTCGCGACGGAGTTGCGGATAAGGAGCAAATGCGGCTTTTGGGGCTTGGCGAGGGGTGGCTTACGAAAATTCTCCGAGAAAACGATGTTACCGAGAAAAAGGTGTTTTTGTTGACGGCGGAGAGCGGCGGAAAGTATACGATAATTAAAAAGGCAGGATAATTTATGAAACGAATTATAATGAGCATTGTGATATTGGCAATTATAACGGGCTTGTCGATATGGTCTGTTATTGCTGTGAACGGAAAAACGGACAGTCTTTTGGATAAAATACACGAGACGGAAAAAGCGTTTGAGGACGAGGATACGGAAAAGTGCGTTCAAACCGCGCAGGAGCTTCAGAACGAGTGGGAGGAGTTTATGAACCGCGCAGTTTTGGTGAACGATTTGGGTCACGCACTGGATATTACCTCGTCCGTTGCGGAAATACTGTCGTTCGCGCAGGCGGAAAACGAGGAACTGTATGCCTCTTGCGACAGAGCAGAAGTTCAGGTGGAAATGTTCAGAAATATGCAGAAGCCGACTTTGTGGAAAATTCTGTGAGTAAATCGCTTTTTGTGTTGACTTTTGCGGATAAATATGTTATAATGAAAATGCTGAGAGCTTTTGCTCTTTATATCATTAAAGTATTGGAGAGATAAAATTATGTCGATGACTTTCAACAGAAAATTGCCTATACCGAAAGAGATAAAGGAAATGTATCCGCTGACCGATGAAATCAAGCAGGTAAAAGCCGCCCGTGACAAGGAAATCGCGGACGTTTTCACGGGGAAATCGGACAAGTTCTTGCTTATAATAGGACCTTGCTCGGCGGATAACGAGGATTCCGTAATGGATTACATAAACCGCTTGGCGAAAGTTCAAGATAAGGTTAAGGACAAAATCCTCATCATTCCGAGAATTTACACAGGCAAACCCCGCACGAACGGTACGGGTTACAAGGGACTTATTCATCAGCCCGACCCGACAAAGGGCGAGGATATGCTACAAGGACTTATCGAGGTCAGAAAACTGCACACGCGCGCGATCGCGGAAACTCACCTCACTTGCGCGGACGAAATGCTTTACCCCGAAAATTACCGCTATCTGTCCGATTTGCTGTCTTATGTCGCTGTTGGAGCGCGTTCGGTTGAGGATCAGCACCACCGTCTTGTCGCAAGCGGTATGGAATGTCCTGTCGGAATGAAAAACCCGACTTCGGGAACGCTGTCCGTAATGTTCAACTCTATTCAAGCGGCGCAGGCAAGTCACACGTTCATTTATCGTGGTTGGGAAGTCGTTTCGGACGGCAACCCGTTGGCGCACGCTATTCTTCGCGGCGCGCAGAACAAGCACGCGCAGACTATTCCGAATTATCACTATGAGGATCTAAAACTTTGCTATGACCTGTATATGGAAAAAGGTTTGCAGAACCCCGCGATAATCGTTGACACGAACCATTCCAACAGCGGAAAGCAGTATTTTGAGCAGATCCGTATCTCAAACGAGATTTTACACTCAATGCGTCATTCGGAGGAAATCCGCAATATCGTCAAGGGTCTGATGATTGAAAGCTACATCGAGGACGGCGCGCAGAAAATCGAGGAGGGAACATACGGCAAGTCTATTACCGACCCGTGCCTCGGTTGGGATAAGACGGAAAAGCTTATTTACGAAATCGCGGATCAGCTGTGATGAAAAGCTATTTGTCACGAAGCTACAAAAAGTATGTCGGCGGAATTTTCCGACAGATGAAACCGTATGTGTGGGTATTTAACATTGTATCGTTTGTTTTAATCGTCAACTGTTTTTCTTTCAGGCGTTTTTCGCTTGTACGCATGCTGATTGGCGTGGGTGCGGGAATTGTTTTCACGGTGCTATGGGCGTTAATCGGTGCGTTGATTATCGCAAAAAAGAACGAAAAACTGTATTCTGTGCTTGATGAATACGGATACAGTGTCGAATATCTTCGGGCATACGAAAGTGAACGTATTTTGGGAAAACCTTTTCGGGTGCAATATGCCGCTGAGTATGCAGAAATATTTGTAAATATCGGTCAGCCCGCCGACGCGCTTAAATATCTGAACTCAATAATCATACCGCCAAACGCGCCGATTAACGAAAAAATCTCTTTCTTTGTGGTTTATGTGGTTGCCGCTTTAAAAACGGGCAATGTGCAGCTTGCGGAGAGTGTGTGGAGCAATTGGCAAGGTGTTCTGAACAGCGCGCGTAACGAACCGTCCTACGCGTCGGTAAGCTATATGATTTATCTTTCGCTGATACTTATTGATTGTTGCGCGGGGCGTGTTCAAAGAGCATACGACCAAACGGTTTCTTATATGAACAGTCCTTTGTACAAGAGATATCCGTTGCCCAATCCCGATTTTGATATTTTAATGCTGTATGAGCTGAACGCTCTCGGACGAACAGACGAGGCAGCCGCGCTTTATCCGTCGGTTAAATCAAAGATTGACAAGTTCGACCCGCTGTTCGCCGCGCTGAAAGAAAAAACCGTGAGAGAGTTCAATAAGGCGGCACGCGGAGAAATTCCGTTGTAAGCACTTGACAAAACACGATTATTATGTTATAATGCAAATACCGAATATGAAAAGCGTTGATGAGAAAGCAGTAGCGTAACGCAAACCATTTCAGAGAGCCGCCGTTTGGTGCGAGGCGGTAGGGGGCGTTTGTGAATTACATCTCGGAGCGGCGAGGCGAAAGGTTTTCCGAATAGTCCGCACGGGTAAGCCCGTTAAAGCTGTTCAAAGGCGGGATAACTCCCGTAAATTGAGGTGGTACAGCGGTTTTTCGCCCTCTTGAAGCATAGTGCTTTGAGAGGGCGTTTTTGTTGGAAATATGAGGTGTAGACAGTAAAACGTGATATTGATAACGGAAATCCCTTTGATTGGGGCAGGACTTCCGAGGATTACGCGAAATATCGTGACATCTATCCCGCAGAGTTTTATGAGAAAATTTATTCACTCGGAATAGGCGTTTCGGGTCAGAAAGTGCTTGACATCGGCACGGGAACGGGAGTTGTTCCCCGTAATATGTACAAGTACGGCGCGCGTTTTACGGGTACGGATATTTCGGAAAATCAGATTGAGCAGGCGAAAAGGCTTGCGGCGCGTGACGGTATGGATATTGATTTTTTGTGCTACCCGACCGAAAAACTCGATTTCGCGGGAAACACTTTTGACGCTGTTACCGCTTGCCAGTGCTTTTTCTATTTTGAACACGATATATGCGCTCCCACGCTTGCAAAGTTGCTGAAAAACGGCGGCAGACTTGCGTTGCTTTATATGGGTTGGTTGCCCTTTGAGGATAAAATCGCGGGCGCAAGCGAAGACCTTGTGCTGAAATATAACCCCGATTGGACAGGCAAGTGCGATATGAGGAAGGAAATTTTTGTTCCCGAGGTTTATAACGGTTATTTCAAAAAGGTACATAGCGAGGTGTTTGACGTAAAAGTACCGTTTACCCGTGAAAGCTGGAATGGGCGGATAAAGTCTTGCCGCGGTATCGGCGCGTCGCTTTCCAAAGAAAAAACCCGGGAGTTTGACGGTGAGCATATGGCACTGCTTGACAAAATTGCTCCCGATGAATTTGATGTGTTGCATTACTGCGCAATTACAATCCTTGAAAAGAGAGGCGATAACGAATGAGATTAGACGGCTTTGGAATTATGGTTAAGGATATGGCGGTTATGGTGCGATTTTACAGAGATGTTCTCGGCTTTGAAATCAAAGAAGATGAAAACACTTCAAATGTGTTTCTGGAAAAGGACGGAACGCTGTTTTTGCTGTACCGCAGAACCGATTTTGAAAAAATGACGAACAGACAGTATAATTACGCGGATAACATTAACGGACATTATGAAATCGCGTTAAGCGTGGAAAACTACGCCGCCGTTGATAAGACGTTCGATGAAGTCGTTTCAAAGGGGGCAACTCCCGTGATGAAGTCCACAACTGAGGAATGGGGGCAGCGAACCTGTTATATTGCCGACCCCGAGGGAAATCTGATTGAAATCGGCTCGTTCAATAAATAGCGCTGCCTTGTCTGAACGGAGGTAATTTATGAAAGCACTCAAAATCGGCGGCTTTTTCCTCGCGGGCGCGATAATTCAAGTTGCGTTTTACTTGCTGGAATTTCTGGGAATTTTTGCGGGATATGGTGGACTGATGCTCGTATCTTTTATTACAACGGGACTGGGAGTTTTTCTCGGCTGTATGGCGCACAAATTAGCCGAAAAAAAGATGAAAATGTCGCCCGTTGTCCTAACAATGTGCTATTTCGCGGGAACACTCGCGATGATTGCCGCGTTGTTTATTAGTATACCGCCCGAAAGGCATATATCTGGTCTTGGAAATCTCCCAAATCTCGGGAGAAATATTTCCCTTGTGGTATTTTTTTTCACACTTCCCTCTGCCGCTATAAACGCAATCGTTCAGATTGTTTTGTGCGTGAGAGAAAAAATAAATCAGAATAAGGAGTAATAAAATGGAACTTTATGACGAACTCGTTGCACGCGGTCTTATCGCACAGGTAACGGACGAAGAAGAAATCAAAAAAATGATAAACGCGGGCAAGGCTACGTTTTATATCGGCTTTGACCCAACTGCGGACAGTCTGCACGTCGGACATTTTATGGCACTCTGCCTTATGAAACGTCTTCAAATGGCGGGTAACAGACCGATTGCGCTTTTGGGCGGCGGCACGGGAATGATTGGCGACCCGTCGGGTAAAAGCGATATGCGCAAAATGCTCACAAAGGAACAAATTGACCACAATATCGAGTGTTTCAAGAAACAAATGAGCCGCTTTATCGA
>JALEQE010000144.1 GCA_022766825.1 Oscillospiraceae bacterium
GTTGACCCGATTTCATTTCTCAACCGCAAATCGTTTACTTTGACAACCGCGCCGTCAATATCAAAAGGAAGTGAGGTTCGCATTTGGCCGATTTCTTTTATGCGCTCCGTTATTTCCTCAATAGTGTGGCAAACACGAATATCGGGAATAATGCGAAAGCCTTGTTGATTGATAAATTCAAGTGATTCCGAATGTGTAGTGAATGTTTTACCTTCTACCCGCTGAATATTAAAACAGAAAATATCAAGTTTTCTTGAAGCGGTTATCTTGCTGTCTTTTTGTCGAAGTGAACCTGCCGCCGCGTTACGCGGATTTTTCGGAAGAGGTTCATCGTTTTGCTCCTGTAATTTGCACAATTCAGCAAAACTTTTCTTTGGCATATATACTTCGCCGCGAACTTCCAGAACAGGCAGTTTTTCATCAATTTTAAGCGGTATTGAACGTATTGTTTTTAAATTTGATGTTATATCCTCGCCGATAAACCCGTCACCGCGCGTTGATCCCTGAACCAGAACACCATTTTCGTAAACAAGCGATACCGACAAGCCATCGATTTTCGGTTCAACGGTAAATTCATTTGCTCCATCGGCTTTAACACGTTCAACAAATTCCTGCATTTCGGAAAAGCTGAACACATCCTGAAGCGAACCCATTTGTACTTCGTGCTGTACTTTTTCAAAAGTACTTTGCGCCGTTCCGCCTACTCTTTGCGACGGAGAATCCGCTGTCAACAGTTCAGGAAACTGCTGTTCAATACCACGAAGTTCACGCATAAATGCGTCATACTCGTCATCTTCAAGAGTGGGTGAATCAAGATCATAATAACTGCGGTTTGCCTTCTCGATTATTTGTTTCAGTTCATCAAGCCGCTCTTTTGCATTGTTAATATCCACATTTGCTCTCCTGTTTTAAGAATTTACCGCTCCATAGTCATTTAGCGTTCCCGCTAACTCCCCCGATTGAGTTATAACGTGAGTATATGCATCGGGAACTCTGCCGACAATAACAGTTTCCGCGGCAACAATTGACGTTTTAACAGGTACACGGGTTTCAAAACCCGGTATTATTGCGTCAACATCCGCATTTATTTCAATTATAATACGGTGAAGTGTCTGGTTGATTCCCGCTTCGGTAAACTCACTGATTATCGTTGTTGTCGCATAACCCAACGGTGTTACGCTCATTCCCACATTGAAACCTTTGCCATGCAGTAACTGCAGTCCCAAAAGCGTTCCTATGGGAATCTGTATATCAACGGCAGACAGCCGTTCTATTTCACGTTCAATACGTTCTGCAACATTTGTTTTCAGCTTGTTAATATTCAGAATGTTGCTTTGAACGGACGTGACTTCGCCGTTGCCGTTCATTGTCAGCGTAACAAGCGAAGAATAATCAACGTTGCTCTGTTCTAATTCTGAAAGTATGGCATCGTTGATTATATCGGATACAAGTTCGTGACATTCGTATGCGTTTATTGATTCTATCATCGGTCTGAAACTTGCTTCCGCAAGCAAAAACAATCCGATAAGAATAAACGCAAGCGCCAACAATTTAGATCCCAGTTTGTTCAGAAACGATCGTTGTTTTACCATAATATCACCTTCTTCCACAATTATATGTTTATTATGGAATTGGGTGAATTATGGCTTTGTCCGGAATCAATCTTTTATAACTGATACAAAGGCTCTGTATGCAGCATAAATATCAGCTTTCGCGGTGATCTCAAAAGGCGCGTGCATACTCATAACCGGAACGCCGACATCTATGGTATCAACGTTCAGATTGGCAACGTACATTGCAACTGTTCCGCCGCCGCCGTTATCAACCTTGCCGAGTTCCCCTGTTTGCCAGATTACACCGTTTTTGTCAAGCAGTGAACGAATTTCACCGACAAACTCTGCCGATGCGTCGGAAGTTCCGCTCTTACCGCGTGAACCCGTATATTTTGTTACGCAAACGCCACCGTTCAGTACACAAGCGTTGTTCTTTTCAAACACATCGGAGAAAGTCGGATCATAAGCGGCATTTACATCGGCAGACAGGCATTTTGAATTTGAAAGAACTTCTCTGCAACGAACACCGAAAGTAGCCGCCAAGTCGGCAATGAAATATTTCATATATGATGAATTTAGGCCCGTGTTGCCGTCCGAACCAATTTCTTCTTTATCTGTAAGAACGCAAACAGCTGTTCTGCGAACACTTTTGGTATTGAGTATCGCCATAAATTCCGGATAAGCGCACACTCTGTCGTCCTGACCATAACCGCCGACAAGACTTCTGTCAAATCCAAGATCCCTTGCCTTGAACGCAGGAACTGCTTCCAGTTCTGCCGAAAGAAAATCGGATTCGGTTATTCCGTACTTTTCGTTTAATATCATCATCAAATTGAGCTTTACAGCTTCGCTTGCCTCATCATCCTTAAACGGACGTGAGCCGACAACGATATTCAGTTCCTCCCCGCGAACTATTTCGGTTGCGGGACGTTTCATCTGCGCATTTGCAAGGTGCGGCAACAGATCGGAAACACAGAAAATCGGATCGTTATCATCTTCACCGATATTCACGGTTACTTTTGTCCCGTCCGCTTTAACTATAACGCCGTGCAATGAAAGCGGGACAGTCGGCCACTGGTATTTCTTGATACCGCCATAATAATGCGTTTTGAAATACCCGATATCGTCTTTTTCAAAAAGCGGATTTTGTTTCATATCAAGTCGCGGAGAATCAATATGCGCCGCAACGATATTCACTCCGTTTTCAATCGGTTCTCTGCCTACTATTGCGAGAATTATCGCCTTTTCGCGGTTTACATAATAAATCTTGTCGCCTGTTTTGTATGTCTTTTTCTTGTCAAACGGAACAAATCCCGCCTTTTTCGCTTCAGCTTCAACGAAAGCTGTCGCTTCGCGTTCGGTTTTTGCAGTATTCAGAAAAGACTTGTATCCCTCGCAGAATTTATCGCATTTCTTGACATCATCGTCTGTCATTCGCAGATATGCGTTCTTTTTCTGCATAAACAGCTTTTCTTTGAGTTCTTTAGCACTTACTTCACTTTTCTTTGCCATAGTATTTATCTTCCTTTCAAATCATTTTTTATCATAAAGCGATATATACTTATCCATTGCCTTTTTTATTTTATCAACATAATGTGCGGTGTCTGAAATCGGAATCTTGTCAAGATGAACTCCGTCAAGGGAATACCTCTTATCGGAAAGCCAATTGTTGACGTTTCCCCGTCCTGCGTGATATGCCGCAGCGACAGTCTCAACATTACCAAATTCTTCACTTAGATATCCCAACAGCTTACAACCGTACTTTATATTCGTTTCGGCATTGTACATATCATAATAGACGGCTTCATCGTCGTCCGATTTGAACTTCACCCAATCGAAAGTATCTTCCATTATCTGCATAAGTCCACGCGCACCGACATCTGATTCCGCATCGGGACGAAAACCGCTTTCGGTTTTTATAACTGCGTAAACAAAATACTTATTGAGGTGATTTTCGGCGGCATATTTTTCAACATATTCCTGATATTTTATCGGATACTGATACAGAATGAACCTGTTATATCCGAAATATCCACCGATTAACAGCAAGATTGCCGCAATTATAACAATTGATATGATAATCGGAGATTTACTCCGTTTTCGTCGTTTGTAAACTGTCATATATAGCCTTTCAGTTCTTTTGTGATTTTCTGAGCGCACATTATAAAGTCATCAATATTCCCGTTGTTTTCCAAAATAAAATCACATTTGTTTTTGAAAAAAAACTTGTCTTGTTGTGACCATAAACGTTCTTCGGCGCTTTGTCGTGAAATTCCGTCGCGCTTAATTATGCGGTTGACGCAAACCTCAAAATCAGCTGTCACACCAACAATTTTAGTGCAGATTATATCAAGTCCCGCGTCAAAAAGCGTTGGCGCGTCCAGAAGAACGTATTCTCCCGATACTTTTATTTTTTCAATTATATCATAAACAATATATGGAAAAATTATTCTGTTATATAATTTGCGCTTATCATTATTGGTGAAAATTGCCTTTGCTGTAAGCTGACGATTCAGCGTTCCGTCAGTATTCAGAATTTTATCGGGAAATCGACTTTGGAGTTCATTGAGGAAATCGCGGTTGTCCGCAATTTTCCGTGCTTGTTTGTCACAGTCGATTATCACAAAACCGCTATGTTCAAACACATCACACACGGTTGACTTTCCCGCTCCGCTCATTCCGGTTAAGCCTACAATCATAATATTCGGTAAATTTACCATTATTATACCTCGATAATTCTGAAAGCGGCGGCACGCAATAATCTGTTATACACGGCAAGTCCGACACCGCTCTGTTCGGGCATTTCGACAAGAACTGTTTCTGCGCCGATTTCATCTGCTTTTCGCAAAAGTGCAAACAACCGCTGAGCCTGAAGCTCGGGAGTTTTTCCATAATCGAAATATACCCCGTTTTCCGAAACTCCCGAACCAAGTACTATAACCTTTTTGTCGGATTTGACCCGTTCGGCGCAATATTCCGCGAATTTGTCGCCGTGAGCGTTTACTATATAAACATCGGCTTTCGGAGAATAATGCTTATATTTCATTCCGGGAGACAGAACCTTTTCGTCCTTTTCGGGTTGGGCGGTTACGGCTTTGTCGATTTCTACCTTTCCGTATTCCGATAACATTTCAGCTGTAATTCCACCGGGGCGAAGGATGTGTATCATATCTCCTTTAAAGCACACAACCGTGCTTTCCACGCCAACGGAACATTCGCCCCCGTCAACTATCAGCGGTATTTTTCCATTCATATCTCCAAAAACGTGAGCGGCGGCCGTGGGACTTGGTTTCCCCGACAAATTCGCCGATGGCGCGGCTAGCGGAAAACCACACTCCTTGATTATCGCGCGAGCCGCTTCGCTTTCAGGCATTCTGACCGCAACTGTGTCAAGTCCTCCGCTTGTAACATTCGGGATAATATCAGCTTTGGGAAAAATCATTGTAAGAGGTCCCGGCCAGAATCGTTCTGCCAGACGCTTTGCGATATCGGGTATTTCACAAACGAGCGGCGGCAGCATACTCATATCCGAGATGTGAACTATCAGCGGGTTGTCCTGCGGCCGTCCTTTTGCGAGAAAAATATCCGCAACCGCTTTTTCGTTAAGAGCGTTCGCGGCAAGTCCATACACCGTTTCTGTCGGAATTGCGACAAGCTTCCCCGCTTTCAGCAGTTCTGCTGCGTCGATTACGCTCTGACGACTGTATTTTTCAACTCTAGTAAACATTCTATCACTTCTCTTGCCTTAACAGTTTCGCGGTTCTGTCGGCTACTCTCAATGCGTCAAACACCTCGTCGCAAAAACCGTTCATTATATCGTCCAATTTGTAAAGCGTCAAGCCTATACGATGATCCGTAACACGCGACTGCGGGAAATTGTAAGTCCTTATACGCTCGGAACGGTCGCCCGAACCAACCTGTATTCGTCTATCTTCGGCTATTGCGTTGTCACGCGCGGATTTTTCGGCTTCGTACAGCTTACTGTAAAGCATTTTCATAGCCTTGTCCTTATTTTTCATCTGCGAACGTTCTTCCTGACATTCAACAACCGTCCCTGTCGGATTGTGAATTATACGAACCGCCGATTCGGTTTTGTTTATGTGCTGACCGCCCGCGCCGCTTGAACGAAAGGTTTGTATCGTGAGGTCGGCGGGATTTATATTTACGTCAACGTCTTCGATTTCCGGCAAAATCGCGACAGACACGGTTGAAGTCTGTATTCTTCCCTGTGATTCCGTTTCGGGAACACGCTGAACACGGTGAACGCCGCTTTCGTACTTTAATTTAGCGTAAACACCCTCGCCCTCAACGCTGAAACTGATTTCACGATAACCGCCGAGTTCGGTAGGATTACTGCTCATAACGTCTATTTTCCAACCCTGCCGGGCGGCATACATTGAATACATTCTGAACATTGAGTTGGCAAACAAAGCTGCTTCCTCACCGCCCGCGCACGCGCGGATTTCTACTATAACGCTTTTGTCATCATCGGGATCACGCGGTAGTAAAAGGAACTTCAGCTCCTCTCCGAAATGTTCCATATCTTCCTTTGCCGCGTTCATTTCGTCCTGCGCCATTTTTCGGAGTTCGGGGTCATTGTCATTCAAAGCGAACTTTGCGTCCTCAAAACAATTTTCCGCTGATTTGTACTTCTTGTACATTTCGATAAGCGGTGTTAAATTCTTATATTCACGCATAAGCTCGGTGTATAGCTTATTATCCGAAACGACATCCGGATCAGAGAGCTTTACGCTTATTTCATCATACCGAGCCACTGCAATATCAAGTTTTTCTGTCATAAATATTCCTCCAAAATTATTTCAACAATAATTTCTCGGAAACGCTATTTATCTTTCTCATCAGCCTGATGAATAACGGATTTAATCTTCTTTTCGCATTTTGACCTTGGCGTCATAAATGTTCTGCCACAGCCCATACAGGTAAGTTTAAAGTCCGCGCCAACACGCAAAACTTTCATATGATCGTTTCCGCAGCCGGGGTGCTGCTTTTTCATAATCAGAATATCGCCTACCGAAATATCCACAACATCGCCGCCTTTCGCAAAAATCATCTGAAAACCGATAAGAAATACTTATTGAGTGTTTAATCCATACATAAAAACACATATTATATTATATCACATTCGGAAAGGATTTGCAATATTTTAATGAATTTTTTTCCGCCTTTTTACAGAAAAAGAAAAAAAATAAAATTTTTTCAAAAAAGGTCTTGACAAACGAATATAAATTTGCTATAATATTAACGTTGCACAAACACAAACGACTCACTAGCTCAGGCGGTAGAGCACTTGACTTTTAATCAAGGTGTCCCGGGTTCGATTCCCGGGTGGGTCACCAAAAAGTGAAAGCGGCAAGCATAATGTTTGCCGCTTTACGATTATATGCGCCCGTAGCTCAGCTGGATAGAGCAATAGCCTCCGACGCTATGTGTCATGCGTTCGAATCGCACCGGGCGTACCATATAAAAAGCCGAGCTTTCGCCCGGCTTTTATTTATAGTTTTAAAGTTATAAGTAAAGAATAAGCCATCATTGCTAATGAAAAAACACATAGCAGTATTACAGATTTAAATTTTCTTTTAAAATTTTTCATAGATAAGTCCTCCTTATATTTTTAAATCTTATATATAAGGAGGACTAATAAAATTAATGTCCCATTACAATATGGCCCTTATTCGGATCTTTAGCGTTTTCTGCTCGACGTTTTGCACAAATTTCTGCAGCTTTTGCCGGATCTATAATATGGATTGTACCTGCATTCCCATAACCTTGAATTACAGAGCCATCTTGTTCATATTCTTCATCAATAGCAATATAGGGCTGACCATCACTAGTTAACCCTATAACTGTATAACCTTGATATGTTTTATCCCCTACTTTAAGTCCTTCGAAAGGATCTCCTCCAACAGGATCGGGTTTAATAGTAGGTTCATTGTTTGTATTATTACTTGATGAAGACTGAATAGTTACCTTAGATGTGCTAAGAT
>JALEQE010000157.1 GCA_022766825.1 Oscillospiraceae bacterium
ACTGTCCTGCCACTTGAAGTAGGTGCATTCGTTTCCATCCGGGCGGGTCACGTCCGTGTCGCTGGGGAGGGTAACATTGAAGTCGGACTTCACCGCCAAATTGACCGTCCCGGTGATGGAGCCGATGGAGCCGCCGTTCAGGTCCAGCGTGACAGTCGCCAGGCCGTCAGAGCCCAGGGTGTCAGAGGATGGGAGTTCAAGCACGGGACGGAAACCGACGCTTGGAGACAGTTTCAGGTCAAACTGCCAGGAGCGGGCTGTAAAGGACCCGCGCGTTGCACGGTTCCAGTCAGGATCGGGACCATCCTGGGTATCCTGCCCCCAAGAATACATACTGTTCCAGTTCTTGATACAACCATCCGTGTTATTCTGATAGCTTTGGTTCGCTTTGTCTAAAATCGCGTCCCACTCGTTGTTCTGCGGAGTTCCACGCTCACTGCCCTCCGAACCGGTGCTACCACTCCCCGCCGAGGGCACGCGGAGGGTGTAGCCCACGCCGCCGCTGGTATAGGTCGTGCCGAAAATCAAGTTACACTCATTCAGTTTATTCCAGTTGGCTTTACTGGTCACGTTGTAGTCCGCAATGAACAGGCTGTGGTCATAGGTGTAGCCAATCGGGTCGCTGGGATCTGTACTGTCTGCCGCATTTGCTGAATCGCCTCTTGCGGTGTTGTCATTGGCAGAACGGCTTTTCAGCACATAAGCGTTCACGGTGCCCACATAGGTGAAGGGAACCCAATGAAGGGAATTGTCCGGCAAGCTACTGTTCTTGTCGCCCGGGATGTTCGCTCCGGACAGGTCGAACCAGTAGGTTTCACCGGGGGTGAGACCGGGAAACTGTTCCGCCGGGTCCGTCGCCAGCGCCGTAACGGGCAACAGGCTCAGGCACAGGGCCAGGGTCATCAGGATGCTCAATAACCGTTTTTTCATTTTTTTCCTCCTTTGTGACTGATTCGGGGTTGTATTTCGCAATAAATAGTTCAAGAGCTTCTTTCAGCAACGCTATCTGAGATTTCAGATAGAACTCATCCTCAAACAATGCGTAATGAACGCAGGCTCTAACCAGAATGAAAATCAGCGGCGTCAGCTTTTCGTATGGAATACCGAGCTTCGGCTCTAGGCTTTTTGCATATTCGGTATAACGCTTATCAACACCGGCAAAGAATTTCTTGCCGTATTCCCTGTATTTCGGGTGAGTGTAGATCTGATACATAAGGCGGTATTTCTTGCCGTGCTTTTCCGCCGTCCAGTAGGGTATCTCGTCGATAAACCGCCACAAGTCCTCCACATCTGTGGGGGCTTTCGCCATAAATTCGTCTTCTACCTTACTCATACAGTATTCGGTGGATTGAATAATAATGTCATCGAGATTTTCAAAATACTGATACAGACTTGCAACATTACAGCCGCAGGCTTCCGAAATGGCTTTTACGCCAACGCCTGCAAGCCCGTTCTCCGCATAGCAGTCAAAGCATTTCTCCATAATATCGATTTGCTTTGCCCTGCGGGATTGTTCGTTTACAGTTCGCAATTGATTTCCCCCTTTTAACGCTAAAGTAAATGATTATTTATATTATACAGCATTTTCTTTGCTTTGTCAAGTAGGTAATGCAAAAAATTGGAATTTTTTACAGGTTTTAAATGCCGCTGAATTTTTTATCGGATTATGCTATCGTTATCGGAATTGAACACTGACGTTTCAAAGACTATCGGATATCAAAAATCCCGCCGAACGCTTTTGTCCGACGGGATTTTACTATTCAGTTTAAGCAATCGTTTTCCGATTACTTTTTCTTTCTGCGGGAAATAATCATTACCGCGCCTGAAATTAGAGTGTCTATTTTTACAAAATTGCATAAAATGACAGCTTTACGGTGCAAATTCACAGACCTGAAAATATAAACGAAAACATACGCTAAAAAGACTTTTTCAACAAGCCGACTAATGCGTGTTCTTTCTTACAATAATATCGCCGATGATCTGGAGAACAGACACGATAACCACGATTACAATAACCGACGCCCAAGTGACATCTTCCTGAAATCGATTGTGACCGTAACGTATAGCGAAATCGCCGACTCCCCCCGCTCCGACTGCTCCCGCCATTGCCGTAAGTCCAAGCAGACTTATCGAAGTAAGCGTTGTCGCGCGGGCAATCGAGGGTATGCCTTCCTTCAGATATACTTTGAATATTATTGCCAGCGGTGACAGCCCCATAGCCTTTGACGCCTCGATAACGCCTGACGGTATTTCAAGAAGCGCACTTTGAACCTGCCGTGCAAAGAACGGCACTGTTCCGAAAACAAGCGGTACAATAGCGCCTTTTATTCCGATACTTGTACCGACAATTCCTCTTGTAACCGGCATAATCCAAGTAAGTAAGATAACAAACGGTATTCCGCGGAAAAAGTTTACGAGAATATCAAGTATTTTGTAAACGATCTTATTCTGCAGTATTCCGCCTTTTTGCGTAATTACAAGAATAACGCCGAAAAACACGCCCAGAAAGAACGATATAATACCCGAAATGCCCAGCATAATAAGCGTATCCACAATAGACTTTCCAAATTCGGGAAGTTTGTCCATCGTGTTCGGGAATATTTTTTCAAGAAGCTCTTGCATCTTTGATCACCTCCACAAGTATATCCTTTTCACGCAGATAACGCAGTGCGTCTTCGGTCTTCTCGCCGCTCATTATGCCGACCGTTCCGCCAAGCGGGCTGTTCCCGATAATTTCGCAGTCGCTGAACAAAATGTTGAACGTAATTCCGAATTTTGCAGTTATCGTTGAAATAAGCGGCTCGGAAACTTCCGCTTTGCGATAATGTATTTTAACAAGGACTTCTCCCTTTTCCAGCTGAGTTACGAGTGAATTTTCCTCAACAAGATTGTAAATCTCAGAAAGATTTGATGTTGTGGAAATGAAATCCTTTGTAATCTGTTTCTGCGGATTTGCGAAAACCGTGAAAACATCGCCCTCTTCAACCACTTCACCGTGTTCCATAACGGCAACTCTGCCGCATATTTTTTTGATAACCGCCATTTCGTGAGTTATTACCACAATGGTAATTCCAAGTTCGCGGTTGAGTTTGACAAGCAGTTCCAGAATGGAACGGGTTGTCTGCGGATCAAGGGCGGAAGTTGCCTCGTCGCACAAAAGCACATCAGGCTTATTCGCAAGAGCTCTGGCGATTGCGACGCGCTGTTTTTGTCCGCCCGAAAGCTGAGAGGGATAAGACTTTCCTTTATCGCTGAGTCCCACATAGTCGAGAAGTTCCTTGACGCGCGTTTTTATCTGTTCCTTGCTCATACCGGTATTTTCAAGCGGAAGCGCAATATTGCGCTCCACATTACGGCTTGCCATAAGATTGAACTGTTGGAATATCATTCCGATTTTACGGCGAACTTTGCGAAGCTCTCCCTCGCTCAATGCCGTAAGCTCTTTACCGCCGACAAACACTTTTCCGCTTGTGGGGTGTTCCAGAAGGTTAATGCACCGCACAAGAGTTGATTTTCCCGCGCCCGAAAACCCGATTATGCCGTATATTTCACCGTCGTTTATCTCAATCGAAACGTTTTTTACCGCCTCGACCGTCCGATCTTTGACAGCAAAGGTTTTGCTTATATTTTCCAGCTTTATCATAAATTCCTCTTTTTCTTTTCCCATAAATCAACGTTCCCGTCCCGAAAGGGGCGGGAACGCAATTAACTATGCTTATCGTGACCCGTCAGTCAATAATTATGCGGCGGCAGAAGATGCCTGCTCTGAGGTTGCCGCTGAAGAAGCGCCGTCGGCGTTTGTTTTCCAGGTGGGCAGATAAGTGCCTTCAAATACCGTCTTGTAAACTTCCTCTGTTTTTTCGCTCTGATATACTTCAACTATTCTTTTCAGAGTGGGATCGTCTTTGTCCTTTGTGCGAGCCGCAATAAGATTTACATAATCGTTTGTGGGATAGTTTGCGGGATCGTCTTGGAAAATGGAATCGTTGATAGGCGAAAGTCCTGCCGCAACCGCAAAGTCACCGTTGATTACAGCGGCCGCAACATCAGGGAGCAATGAAGGTGTCTGAGAAGCCTCCACTTCAACTATATCAAGATTAAGCGGATTTTCGGTTATATCCGCCTTTGTGGGAAGAATACCCTTGCTGTCGTCAACCTTGATAAGACCTGCCGCCTGAAGTACTCTCAGTGCGCGGCCCTCGTTGGAAGCGTCATTTGCAACCGCGATCTTGTCGCCTTCCTTGATGTCCTTAACGTCCTTTACCTTGTTGGAATAAATGTTAGTAGCGGAAATGTATGTGTCCGCGATAGGAACAATGTCATACTTGAACTGCTCAACTTCCTCGTTGAAATATTTGTGATGCTGGAAAGCGTTGATGTCGATATCGCCGTCGTTCAAAGCTTTGTTGAACGCGGGATAATCTGTAAAGAACTTGATTTCGAGATCAATATTCTCTTTGGCAAGCTCTTCCTTGATTGGCTTCCAGATATTCTCGTCTGCGCCGCTGAGTATGCCGAGCTTTACAGTCTTTTTCTCGCCGCTTGCAGACGCTGTGCTTTCTGTTGTTGCGGAGCTTGTTTTGCTTTCTGTCGCGCCGCTTTCATCTTTACTTGTCGAAGTCGAAGCGGTGCTGCTGTTGCCTGCGCCGCAACCCGTAAGAGCCGCTGTTCCCAAAACCGCGGCAAGAACCGCACCTGTTATTCTTTTAATTACATTTGTTTTCATAGTTTTTTCTCTTTTCTCTTGTTCATTTTATTTATTTGGGCTGTTTATCTTTGCCTTGATATAATCATACCACGTTTATAGGCTATTGTCAATATTATTATTTTTATACAAATATATAAATTATTCCTATATCTGAAATACTGTTTTATATTTGTTATTCTAAAAAGATACAGACGATTTTCCCTGCCGAAACGAAACGAATTTTTCCGAAATTTCTTATTTATATATTGACAATTGTCACGTTTTGTAGTATGATATAAAGGTATACATATGTGATTTTGTAATTTTACAATACAAAACGTTATATAATAATCGGGATACAATAAACAATAAATAATTGGGGTGTATAAAATTGATATTTTCCAGCTTGATATTCACATACGCATTTTTGCCGCTGTGTCTTATTCTGTACGGGCTGATAAAACCGCTTAAAGGGAAAAATGCGGTTCTGATCATTCTCTCGCTGTTCTTTTACGCGTGGGGCGAACCCGTCCGCGTGGGACTGCTGATACTTTCCGCTGTTGTCAACTACTTTGTCGGAATAGGAATAGGCAGCATAAAAAGCAATAAGGGACAAAAGGCCGTTCTTGCGGCGGGACTTGTGTTTAATATAGGTATGATAGCCGTAATAAAATACAGCGGCTTTTTAATGACGAACGTCAACTCCCTGTTCGGCTCAAGTCTGCCCGTACCCGATATCGCACCGCTCGCGGGAATAAGCTTCTACACGTTCCAGATTATTTCTTACATAGTTGACTGCTATTGGGGCAAGGTTGAGCCGCAAAGGAATTTTTTCAAGCTGTTGCTCTACATCAGCCTTTTCCCCCAGCTTATTGCGGGACCAATCGTGCGTTACAGCACAATAGCGGAAGAAATCGACAACCGCCACACCACTTTGCGGGATTACAGCGAGGGCTTTTCTCGCTTTATTGTCGGACTTGCGAAAAAAGTAATCCTAGCCGACCAGCTTCACCGCATTGTGGATAATTTCCTCGGCGGCGATGTCGGCGCGCTTACCGTTTGCGGAACGTGGTACGGTGTTATCGTCTACTCTCTGTACATCTATTTCGACTTTTCGGGATATTCCGATATGGCGATAGGAATGGGGCGGATTTTCGGTTTCCATTTCAACGAAAACTTCGACCACCCTTATTTAAGTAAAGACATCACGGAATTTTGGCAAAGGTGGCATATTTCGCTCGGTTCGTTTTTCCGCGACTATCTGCTCCCCGTGACATTTTTCGGGCACCGCAACAAATACTTGAGCCTTGCGCTTGTTTGGCTCTGTACGGGCGTATGGCACGGCGCAAGCTGGAACTACATAATCTGGGGCGTTTATTACGGTCTGTTCATTCTGTTTGAGGAACTTCTCGGCAAGAAACGTATGAAAAAAATCCCGCTTGTTATCCGTCATATTTACAGCAAACTCGTTATTATAATCGGTTTCGGTATATTCTATTTTGAGGACATAAACAAGCTCGGACTTTTCCTGCGCAACCTCACCCCCGCAAACCCGAACGGTTTTTGCGGGATTTCGGAAAAAATATCGCTGTACAACAATCTGTTCTTGATAATCGTCGCGATAATCTGCACATTCCCGCTGATGAAGTGGTTCGGCAAACTCGCGGAGCGTTCAGACGGCTCGAAAACCGTGGTTTCCGTTTCGGGAACGGTTATTTGCGCGGGACTGCTGATTTTAAGCAGTATTCTTATGGTCGACGCTACAACGCAGGCGTTCCTGTACTGGCATTTTTAAGGGGGTGTTGATTTGGAAAAGAACAAAAAAACTCCCAAAAACGGAGATGTCAAACAGGAAACAAAAGTTTCCCCAAAACGCGAGAAAACTCTTTGTATAATCAACATCGCCGTGCTTATGACGATATTCACGGGAATTACGCTGTTTATGACATTCGGACAGCGCCCGAATGTTTCCTATGAGGAAAACAGAAACCTTGAAAAAATGCCCGAATTTTCTTGGGAAAGCTATTGGAGCGGCGATTTCACCGAACAATTCGGACGTTATTACAACGATACCGTTCCGATGAGAAGCACCTGGAAGCAGTTTATTTCTCAATTCCGCAGTCATATCGGAATAAAATATGACGGCGGCGTCACAATAATAGGACAGCTGCCTGTTACGAACAACACATCAAAGCCCGCCGACACGGAAAGCAAACCTGCGAACTCCATTCCCGCAATCGTAAAGCCGTCGGGAAATTCCGTTCCGGCAGTAGTTATTCCAAATACTTCAAGCAGTGCGGACGGCAATTCGTCAACGGAATCCCCTGCTGAATCAAACGTTCCCGAACAAAGTTCGTCAAACTCTTCACAAACCACTTCTCAGACACCCGTTCAGAAACCCGCCGATGTTGACGGCGAAATCGCAGGCGGCATTATGGTACTCAGCAACGGGCGCGGCTTAATGCTCTACGGAACAGGATATGAAGCGGGCCGCAATTATGCCGATACGGTAAACCAATACAAAGAACAGCTCCCCGATGTTAATGTGTATTCAATGGTAGCTCCGACAGCCGTATCGTTCTATATGCCCGAAAAGTATGCAGAAGCTACGGACAGCGAAACAGCTCACATAAACGATATAAACGAACACCTGAACGGTATTGTCCCGATAGACGTCTATTCCGCGCTACAAAGTCATACAGACGAAGAAATCTACTACCGCACTGATCATCATTGGTCACAGCTTGGCGCATGGTATGCGGCGAGAGAGTTCGCGAAAGCGGGACAAGTTCCGTTCGACGAGCTTGCCGAATACGATAGGTATGAAAAGAGTGGTTATATCGGTACTCTTTACGGCTCAAGCAATCAGAATCAGCTAATAAAGGACAATCCGGAAACCTTTGTTTACTATATTCCAAAGCGTGAGTTTTCAACAACATATTATGATACATACGCCAAAAACGGTTTTAACGGATCGTATTTCTTTAATCCCGACAATTTCGGCAGCACAGCGGAATGGAATCTGACGTATATGTGCGGAAACGATCATATCGTCCACGTCAACACAAGTCAGAAAAACGGTCGCAAGCTGATGATAATCAAGGACAGCTATGCCGATTCTCTTGCGCCGTGTCTTTTCGGTTCTTTCGAGGATATATGGATAGTTGATATGCGCTATTGCGATACAAGCGCAATACAGCTGGCAAAGGACAACGGCATAACGGATCTTCTGTTCTGTAGCTGTACATTCAGCGCAACCGCTCAGAATCAGTATAAGCTGAAGGAAATTATGTAGTATTCATTGTCATATTACAGTATTATCACATTATAGGTTCATAATTATACTTGCCTGCTTCGGTGCAGAGCAAACAGATGTACACAAGGGGGATTTTTATGAAAACCACAAAAGCAATTGCATTTGCAGCCGCGGCTGCGATACTGCTCACACTTACAGGCTGTGAAAAAACAGGTTCGTCAAGCGTTCCGACGATCAATGTTTCCGTAACGCCGACAAGCTCTGCCGAATCCGATACAAGCACCCAGAGCAGCAGTTCATCCGTGCCTGAATCAAGCTCGTCGAACGTATCTGAAACGAACTCCGAACCCGTATCGACATCATCACAGACTGCAAGCAAACCCGCTGACACGACCAGTCACGCTGAAAACGGAGAAATGTCAGGAAACATTCTTGTATGCAACGACGGACGCGGTATTGTTCTTTTCGGCGGTGGAACAGGCACAACATACGCTAACGCACTGAACGAAGTCGCGAAAAAAGTCGGCGCGGGTACTAAAGTCAACGTATTCTCGATGATAATTCCGACTGCAGGCTCATTTTATATGCCCAACGGATTCAGTATGGCGAGTGAATGGGACGCTATTGAAAATGTAAACAGCCAGCTTCAGGGAATTATCCCCGTTGACGCTTACACGGCGCTTTCAAAGCATACCGACGAGGAAATATTCGCAAGAACGGACCACCATTGGATGCAGCTGGGCGCATATTATGCGGCTGAGGAATTTGTTAAAACGGCGCAGATAGACGTACCGTTCGCGCCGATTACCGACTATGAGCGTCACGACATTGAAGGCTATCTCGGTACGCTTTACGGATACAGCGACGAAAACGCTCTTATGGCGGCTAATCCCGAAACATTCACATACTATGTTGCTCCGAACGATTTCGCGACATACTATATGAATCCCACCGACACGGATTTCACACGCAACACAATGTTTGTCCAGCAACCCGTAGGCTATTCTTACGGAACGTTTATGGGCGGCGATGAAAAGGTTGTTCACGTTACAACGGACGTAACCAATGGCAGAAAACTGCTTATTATAAAGGACAGTTATCCCAACGCGCTTGTACCGTGCCTTACGGGTTCGTTTGAGGAAATATGGACAGTCGATATGCGCTATCTGGAAGAAATGCAGCATTTTCCGACAAGCATTTCAAAAATCGTAAAAGAATACGGAATTACGGACGTGCTGTTCTGTATGGACACTTTCAGCGCGGTCGGTGAAAATGCAAATCACCTTGCGGGTATAGTCTGATAAATCAAGGAGATAATAGACAACAAATGTTGACAGAATTATGCCGTCCGTTTGACGGCGATGAAATAATGCGTTCCAAGAAAAAGTTACTGCGCCTGCTGAAAGAACACGAAAGCGGTACGCCGCTGCGCATTGCGGTATTGGGCGGCTCAACAACCTCGGATATTGTAAAAGTACTTGAACTTTTTCTGCGCAACCGCGGAATAATACCCACGTTTTATGAAAGCGAATACGCTCAGTATTGGAGCGACGCCGTTTTCGGAACGCCCGAACTTGACGAGTTCAAGCCCGAAATCGTGTTTATTCACACAACATCGCGCAATATCGAGGAAAAAACCGTTGTCGGCGAGGACGGAAAATCCGTTTCCGAAAAACTCAAACGCGAATACGTGCGGTTTGAGAAAATGTGGACGGCTCTTTCGGAGAAATTCGGCTGTGTTATCATACAAAACAACTTTGAAATGCCAAGTGAGCGACTTCTCGGAAACCGCGAGGTCGGCTGCGTTTACGGACGGATAGATTTCATCACGCGGCTGAACGTAAAGTTGTACGATTACGCTCAAACGCACAACAACTTCTATATTCACGATATAAACTACCTTTCGGCGGCTTACGGACTGGAAAAGTGGCACGAACTGCGCCATTGGCATTTGTACAAATACGCTATGAGCGTTTCGGCGATACCTGAATTTGCTTACAGTTTATCGAACATCATCTGTTCGGTTATGGGACGCAACAAAAAAGTGCTTGCGCTTGACCTCGACAACACGCTCTGGGGCGGAGTTATCGGCGACGACGGACAGTCGGGTATTGAAATAGGGAGCGAAACTTCCGAGGGGCAGAGTTATTTAAGACTGCAAAAATACATCAAAGCGCACAAGGAACTCGGCATACTGCTTACGGTCTGCTCGAAAAACGACCCAGAAAACGCGCTTGAAGGCTTAAATCACCCCGACGGTGTTCTGAAACCGTCCGATTTTGCGCTTATCAAAGCAAACTGGAACGAAAAGTCCGCTAACCTCGAAGAAACGGCGCAGGAACTCAACCTGTTGCCCGAAAGCTTTGTTTTTGTAGACGACAACCCCGTTGAGTGTGATATTGTCAAGGCACAGTTGCCCGAAGTTACCGTTATTAACTTTGAAAACCCCGAAGAGTGTATCCGTGCGATAGACAAATGCGGCTACTTTGAAGTGACGAATTTGTCGGCGGACGACGCGAAACGCGGCGAAATGTACGCGGCGAATGCTCAAAGGGCGGCGGCGGAAAAGAAATTCGCAAGCTATGACGATTTTCTGAAAAGTCTTGAAATGCACGCGGTTATCGGAGAATTTGACCCTGTGCATATTCCGAGAATAACGCAATTGACCAACAAAAGCAATCAATTCAACTGCACCACGAAACGCTACACTCAGGCGGAAATGGAAAGCGTTGCCGCAAGTCCCGATTACATTCGGCTTTGCGGGCGGCTTACCGACAAATTCGGCGACAACGGCATTGTATCCGTGGTTATCGCGAAAAAACAGGAAACCAAACTGCATATTGATTTGTGGCTGATGAGTTGCCGCGTACTCAAACGCGGAATGGAATTTGCGATGATAAACCGTCTTGTCGAAGAAGCGGCAAAGGCAGGTATAACCGAGATTTTCGGCTACTATTACCCCACCAAAAAGAACGCTATGGTAGCAAAACTGTATGAGCAATTCGGTTTTGCGCAAGTTTCCGCCGATGAAAGCGGAAACACGGTGTGGAAGCTGGAAGTTGAAGGCTACAAACCGATAACTACATCTATTGAAGTAGCCGAACAATAACTATTGCAGTAGGAGGACAAAATGGACAGAGCTAAAATTACAGAACGCCTGACGGAAATTTTCCGTGACGTGTTTGACGACGAAAATCTGACAATAAGCGACGAAACCACTGCCGACGATATTGAAGCGTGGGACAGTCTGGAACATATTAGCCTTATCTCGGCGGTTGAGAAAGCGTTCAAAATGCGCTTCTCAATGAAAGAAGTAAGCGGTATGAAAAACGTCGGCGAGATGATAAATATTCTCGTTGAGCGCGCGAAAAAATGCTGATACAGACTGTCGATAACCCCTCATCTGCTTCCTGTCACCTTGTCATCGCTGTGTTTGCGGCGTCCGTGCCGCTTTTTGGCGATGACTTTGCAGCGTCAATGCTGCACCGCATAACGGCAGGCACAAAGCCTAGCCGTTATGCGAGTTCCTAGCATCTGAGGGCTTCTCAACAGTCTTAAAAAGGCTTTTTCAACAAGCTGAAATTCCCTGCCTCCGATAAGGCAGGGAATTATCGCATATAAAACGACAATAATATAAAGGGGTGTTTGATATGTATTTTGACTGGACTTATTTCATATTTGTTGTGCCCGCAATGCTGTTGGCGTTAATTGCAAGCTGGGGCGTAAACGCGACATACGCAAAATATTCAAAGCAGTTTTCGTCAAGGGGAATAACGGGCGCGCAGGCGGCTCGGTTCGTTCTCGACAAAAACGGCTTGCAGAATATCCCGATTGAGATGATAAGTGGAAAACTCACCGACCACTACGACCCTCGAACCAACGTTATCCGCTTGTCGCAGGACGTATACAACGGAACGTCAACTGCGTCAATCGGCGTTGCCTGTCACGAAGTCGGACACGCTATTCAGCACGCAACAGGTTATGTGCCCATTAAAATTCGGAGCGCGATTGTTCCGATAACAAATATCGGTTCACAGCTCGCCGTGCCGCTTATAATAATCGGTATCATTTTCAGCTCGTTCGGGGAATTTTTCGTATGGCTTGCTTATATCGGACTTTTCGGGTTCGCGCTTACGGCGATTTTTCAGCTTGTAACGCTCCCGACCGAATTTAACGCAAGTCGCCGCGCTCTGGCGACCATTCGCGATTACAATATTCTCACGGCTGATGAACTCAAAGGCGCACGCAAGGTTCTCACCGCCGCCGCAATGACTTATGTCGCAGCGCTCGCAGTCGCGGTTGCGCAATTGTTGCGTTTGATTTTTATCGTAAACAGAAGAACGGACAGGGATTAACCTCTGTCCGTTTGGACGTTACATAAATTACACTGCGTTTTTGTGAAAATTAGACAAAAAATTCCTCAAACACTTGAAAAAAACAAGAAAATATGTTAAAATAATATCACAGGTATTCTTAAGGCAACACCGCACAAAGAACGCCTTACGGCTTTGCACGCATCTTGCTTGCATATTTTCCGTCATAGCGTTTTGCGCGAAGCGCATAATGCGTGCACAAAATTTCGCTTGACCGCATTATCCGCCTTCGGCGGAAAACGTTGCGTCAGCCCGCCTGCGCTCAATTTGTACAATCTGCCGCCAACACGAAGTCGGAAGGCGTTCGCCCAAGCGGCACAGGACGTGCCGCACAAAAAGGCGAACGCACTATAAATCTGACTGCGCAATATGCGCACAATCTCTGTGCGGTATTGCCTTAATACCATATATTAACCGATTGGAGGAATTGTAAATGAAAGTTACAATAGCCGCAAAAAAAATGAACATATCGCAGTCTTTTTCGGATTATGCCGAAAAGAAACTGGGAGCAAAGCTGGACAGATTTTTCCCCGATGAGGCAGAGGCAAAGATTACGCTTGCGGAACGCCGCGACGTTATCATTCTCGAACTCACCGTTAAATACAACGGAATAATCTATCGTGCGGAACAGACCGCGAAAGACAAAAACGACGCGCTTGACGTTACGATAGACCGCATTATCCGTCAGATAAGAAAACAGAAAACCAAAGTTGAAAAGAACCTGCGCGCGAACGCATTTGAGGGACTTGCTCCCGAACCCGAAGAGAGCGAGTACGAGGTTATCCGTGAGAAGAAATTCCGTCTGCGCCCGATGAATATTGACGAGGCGATTTTGCAGATGAACCTGCTCGACCACACGTTCTTTATGTTCAAGAACGCGGAAACGGGACTTGTAAACGTTGTTTACAAGCGTGACGAAGGCAACTATGCCGTTCTTGTTCCCGAAGAATAAAAGCAACAGAAATAACACAAAGTACCTCGCTCGTGAGAACGAGGTACTTTTTTAAAAAGGCGGCGGATTATGGAAAAGGAAAAAAACTCGCTCGGACGTGTATTGTGGATTTCAAAGGCGGCATATTCGGCGATTTCAAAGGATGAATTGCCGATTAACATTCCCGCGCTTCTGGACAGTCTATCGGCGGTTTTATCACATCTCAACGATGAAAAAGAGCCGATTTCAAAACTGCTTGGAAAGCTGAAACAGGAAATAAAAACGAAAAACAAAGCGTTTTATCCGAAAGTCAAGCAGTATTTCGCGAAAATTTATCCGATACTCGACTATGATTTCGAGAAAGCCACTCGGCACGTTCCCGCGATGATTTACGGGAACGACACAATCTGCGCGCATTTTGTAAACGGCGAGCGTGACAAAGCGCGGTCAATGTGCGAGGCTATGAAAAGCTACCCCGGATTTATGTTTGGGGAATTTACCGCGTTGTCCGACAAGCAGTTTTACGACCTCGTTTTCGGCTATTACCCAAAGCTGTACGAAAAAGATGATTTTATGGGAGAAATGAAATATCTGTTCACGGACGAGGCGAAAAAGTGAGTTTTCGCGTTGTTATCAAGCAATTCTCGGTTTGTGTCCTGTACATTCTGAGCATTTTTTGGTACAATCAAAGCAGAAAGGACGTGACAGTATGAACCAAAAAACATTGGAAAATTTATAGCGGAATGCAGAAAAGAAAAACATCTGACACAAGAACAGCTTGCCGAGAAAATCGGTGTGAGCAACAAATCGATTTCACGTTGGGAGAACGGCAGAACAATGCCCGATATGTCGTTGTATGAGCCGTTGTGCAGGGAACTTGATATTCGAGTGTCCGAACTTCTCGGCGGAAAGCGTCTTGACGATAGCGAGAAAATCAAACAGGGCGAAAAATCCGCGCTCGGAATACTTGTATCAAAAAAACAGCTGAAAAGTCTTGGCTTTTTTGCTGAAATTCTGATTTTAGTGGGCATTGTGACTGCGATAACGCTTACGGCGGTTGTTGCCGCGACAACGATTCAGCGGATAATTACGATACTTATCGGCGGTTTTGTGTGGACATTCGGTTTGATTATGAAAGTGAAAACAGGCAAAGCACTGAAAGAAATCGAGGGCTTGCAAAGCATTTCAGAAAAGCAATAATGTGGAAAGATATGCGGTGAGAAAACCCGCCAATAACAGCGCTTGGCGAATCGAAAAAGAACCGGGTGACGGCTTTATCCGTGTTCACCTAAGCTGTCTTGTTGCCGTAATAGTGATACACGATATCGAAAAACAGGTAGAGCTTGTCAACAGCGAAACTCTGGAAATTATAGATTACAGCCCTGAAATTGATAAGCGCCTGAAAATAATATGCTTTCCCGCGTTTAAATGGTATTGTGGGGGTATTTTATTCGACATATAAGAGATTATATTTGCTAAAATAAAACTGAGCCACCCAACCTCAAAACGCCAAGAAAAACTGAGCCACTTGTGGAAAAATCTCGTGTATAATAGAAGGAAATGGTACACGGGAGGAAAGAGGAGTGGCAATAGCAGTGGAAATTTACGAAGAAATCAGGCGGTGTCGGGAGATATACGGGTACGGGCAGCGGCAA
>JALEQE010000017.1 GCA_022766825.1 Oscillospiraceae bacterium
AATACCGAACAGCGTAATTAAACGCGCGAAAGAGGAATTGAAAGACCTTGAAGTCGACGGGAAAGTTCGTTTGGCGCAGGCGATAGAAAACAGCCGTGACAATCAATTCAGTTTCGCGGCGGTAAACGAGCAGAATGTTATTGCAAGACTGCGGGCATTGGATATAAATACCGTAAGTCCGATGGACGCACTTATGCTTCTGAAAGATTTGAAAGAGGCGCTTGAAAGTTGAGGCCACACCGCGCAAAGAATGCCTTACGGCTTTGTACGCATCTTGCTTGCATATTTTTCGCCATCTTGCACAAATTTTCCTTGACGGGCGACAGCCCGCCTGCGTCAAATTTGTACAATCTGACGAAAAATCTGACTGCGCAATATGCGCACAATCTCTGTGCGGTATTGCCTTGATATATTTGAAACGGAGCAGTAAATGCCAAAGATAAATCAGTTGGATAAAAGCGTATATGAGCTTATCGCGGCGGGCGAGGTTATCGAGCGTCCGTCGTCTGTTATCAAAGAGCTTGCGGAAAATTCGATTGACGCAGGCGCGCATATTATAACGGTTGAAATAAAACGCGGCGGGATTACGTATATGCGCATAACGGATAACGGCTGCGGCATTTCCTACGAGGACGTGCCGTTGGCTTTTCAGCGGCACGCGACAAGTAAGGTATATACGGCGCAGGACCTTGAAAACATCAACACGCTTGGATTTCGCGGAGAGGCTCTGGCGTCCGTGGCGGCAGTATCGCGCATAGAAACCGTCACAAAGCGTCCCGGGGACGAACTCGGAACTTGTTATAAGATAGAGAGTACTCGCCCAACGGAATACGACAGGACAGGCTGTGCTGACGGCACAACCATAATTATACGCGATTTGTTCTACAATACACCCGCGCGGTTGAAATTCTTGAAAAAAGACGTAACCGAGGGAAATTATTGCGCCAATGTTATCGAGAAACTTGCTTTATCTCACCCCGATATATCATTCCGTTTTATCCGCGATGGAAAACAGACGTTGTTTACACCGGGTGACGCGGAATATTACAGCGCGATACAGGCGGTTTTCGGGAAACAATTTGCGGCGGGAATGATACCCGCCGATAACATTTACCGTGACATCGGGGTTACGGGTTTTGTAAGTTCGCCGCTGTTTACAAGGGCTAACCGCAGTATGCAGAATTTCTTTGTCAACGGAAGAAGTGTTAAAAGTCCGATTTGCTGTGCGGCTCTGGAAGAGGCGTTCAGAAATTCGATAATGACGGGGAAATTTCCCGCGTGCGTGTTGAATGTCAATCTAGACCCCGCACTTTTGGACGCGAACATTTCTCCTGCAAAGACGGAGGTTCGTTTTTCAAACGACAAAGCGGTTTTTGACGCGGTATATTATGCTGTGAAAAACAGTTTGCTCGGTTATGACGAAAGCCGTGAAATTATTCTGCCGAAAGCGTCCGAGAAACCGCAGACAGCGGAAAGTAAGAAAATAATCGAAGAAACAGTCACGGCTGAGAACAAAGAAACCGTTGAGCCGAAAAAATCAACGGTCACAATTCCCACCGGCGGCAACGTTTTTACCGAACAGAAACCCAAAACCTTGCCTGATGACTTTTTCAAAAAAAGCGCGCCGTATGAGTTCCCCGCACCGAGCGAGAAAGCGGAGCAGAAAGTAATTCCCGAGTTTGAACCGATATTGACAAAAGCCGAGAAAGAAGAGCCGAAAGAAACGCCGATTGAAGAACTTCCGGGTTTCGTGTTTTTATCGAAGAAATCATTCGAGAAAAATGAAAGCGTTCCCGAAACACCGAAAAAGCCTGAAAACGATATTGCGGAGCAGTCCGAGGAAATCGCGCCGATACGGGTTATCGGCGAGCTGTTCAAGACGTACATTCTCTGCGAGAGCGGCGACAGCCTCATTCTTATCGATAAGCACGCCGCACACGAGCGTATCAACTTTGAGCGTTTCAAAAAAGAAAGGGATACCGATGTTCAGCTTCTTTTAGAGCCGAAGGAAGTTTTCTTATCTCCGCAGGAATATGAGGCGGTAAGCAATTTTAAGGATAAACTTGAGAAAGTCGGAATTTCGCTTGAATTTGACAGCGGTGGAAAGGTTATGGTATCGGGACTTCCCGAACCGCTTGCCGGGTGCGACCCCGAGGATATTTTGCAGAGTATCGCAGAAACGCTGTCCGAGAATAACGACAACGCGGAGGGCGTTTTGTTTGATGATGTTCTGCATACTATGGCTTGCAAAGCAAGTATACGGGCAAATGAAAATCAGGACATAAGCGAGCTTGCATACCTCGCTAACATAGTTCTGAAAGACAATAATATCCGTTATTGTCCGCACGGCAGACCCGTTCTGACGCAGATTTCCAAGAAACAAATTGAGAAATACTTTGGGAGAATTGTATGACAAGGAGAGGATATGGCGTCAAGGATAGAATTTGTTGAATATGTCGCGGAGCAATGCGGCGGAGCAGGCGAGATAACTTACAAGAAGATGTTCGGAGAGTACGGATTGTATTGTGACGGAAAATTTTTCGGGTGCGTGAGTGACGATGAGTTTTTCGTGAAAATCACTGACAAGGTGAAAGAGCGTTTTCCCGATTTACCCGAAAAACCGCCGTATGACGGAGCGAGAAATTCGTTTTGCGTTGAAAATGTAGATGATCGTGATTTCCTGACTGAACTTGTAACCGAAACTTGCGCCGCTTTGCCCGAACCAAAACCAAAAAAATCAAAAAGAAAGTAGTATTATGGATAAAGTAATTGTAGTCGGCGGTCCTACCGCTTCTGGAAAAACCGCGCTTGCCGTTGAACTTGCCAAAATTTACGGCGGTGAAGTTATTTCCGCTGACAGTATGCAGATTTATACGGATATGGATATCGCTTCCGCAAAGCCGACCGCCGAGGAGCAACAGGGAATACCTCATCATCTTATAGGTTTTCTGAAACCTACCGAGAGCTTTTCCGTTGCCGATTACGTTCGGCTGTGCGATAAGTGTGTTAAAGATGTTCTGAACCGTGAAAAAACTCCGATTATATGCGGAGGAACAGGACTTTATATAAGTTCGTTCGTGGATAATCTGACGTTCGACGACAGCAGGCAGGATTTTCAATTCCGTGAAGAAATGCGTAAATTTGCCGAGGAAAACGGAAACGCCGCTCTTCTCGAAAAGCTCCGCTCCGTTGACCCGGAAACGGCGGCGACGCTTCACGAAAACAATGTCGGGAGGATAATCCGCGCGTTGGAAGTGTACCACACAACAGGGCATACGATTTCGCAGGCAAAGGCTGTGTCAAAGAAAAATCCGTCACCGTATAAGTTTATTATGATAGCTTTGGATTTTGATAACCGAGCTATTCTCCATGAGCGAATTAACAGGCGCGTTGACGATATGGTGAAACGAGGTTTGGTCGAGGAGGCGCGTCAATGCTTTGAACAGCCCGAACGTCCGACAGCGGCGCAAGCAATCGGTTGTAAGGAGCTGTATCCGTATTTCCGTGGAGAACGCTCTCTTGAGGAATGTATAGAGGAAATCAAACTTCGCACACGGCAATACGCGAAAAGGCAAATGACGTGGTTTAGGCGTGATAAGAGAATAGTACACTTGTTTGTTTGCGAAAATGATAATACCGAAAGTATTTTAAAAAAAGCAACAGATATTATAAATTCATAAAATCGGCTATTATTTCCATATAATGTAAATTGTGTTAATATCAGACAATCATCGGCGATTTTGCCAAAAAAAACAATAAAAAAATTAAAAAAATTTTCAAAAAATAGTAGCATTTTTCAGAAAAGTATGTTATACTATAAATATATAGTTGGGGATATTTGACTTGTTTTGCGTATCGCATTTCAAATCGGATGTACATAAACAGAAAAGGTGATAAAAATGGCAAAAGATATTAACTTACAGGATGTTTTCCTCAATCAAGCGAGAAAAGATAAAATTCCCGTTACGATTTATATTACTAACGGGTTTCAGTTTAAGGGTATTGTCAAGGGTTTTGACAATTACACAGTCATTCTCGACACCGATGGAAAGCAAAATCTGATTTATAAACACGCAATCTCAACGATAACACCGTTTAAGCCTGTGTCTATACTCGACGCATATGAAAAGGGCGAGGAAGAATAAATGAAATCGCCGTGGACAACCGTTGTTATCGCGATATTGTCCTTGTTTGTTCTGCTTGTGGCGGTTGGTCAGATCTTCTTTGCGCACGGAGAGAAATATTCTACCGAGGTTGCCTATTCTTACGATCATGAGGTCGTCGTTCCGTTCGACGGAGTTTATATGCGCGATGAAACGATGATCTACAATACCGGAACAGGCGTTCTGAGCTTTGAATACGAGGACGGCACAAAAGTCGGAAAAAGTTCTGTGATTGCCCGCAGATACAAAAGTGAAGGCGATTCTGTCTATCTTCGTGAGATCGAGGCGCTTAAGAATCAGATTGAGGTGCTTGAAAGCGCGGAAAGACTTATCGGAACAGACAGCTCCCAGTTGGAAGCAATTTCAATTCAGATAAACGAAAATCATTCCGATATTGTTTCTGCCGTGCTAGATAAGGATTATACGCGGGCAAACGAAAAACAGAATTCTCTTCTCGAAGCAATGTGCAAGCGAGAGATCACGTTGAAGAAGTCACAGGGATACGCCGACCAGAAATTGGCGTTAAATCAGGAAGTAGAGCGACTCCAGTCGATGATCTCGGGATCTGTTCAGGAAGTTACAGCGGGTAACGCGGGATATTTTGTGAGTGATGTTGACGGTTATGAGGGTGAAATCGGTTATAACGATATCTCCGAGATGACCGAGGACAAGATAAACGAGATTGTTTCAAATCCCAGAAAGAGCTCGGGCGGAAACGCGATTGGCAAGCTGATATCTGATTACCATTGGAGGGTTGCGACCGTTATTGACGCTGAAAATCTGCTTGGGATAAGCGCAGGCGATACAGTAAATCTTCGTGCGGGTTCTGACGGATGGCAGTTTGAATCAACTGTTGTTCTCAAAGAAGTGAACGATGATAATAAAGCCGTTTGTATCTTTGAGTGCGACAGGATAAATCCTATTGTTGTGTCGGGAAGAACTGCGCGTTTCAAGTTGGTTCTGAACAATTTCGGCGGGTTAAGAGTTCCAAGAAAGGCTCTCAGCTACAACGAAAACAATGAACGCGGCGTTTTTGTTGAGCAAGGACAGAACCTTGTGTTTAAAAAGGTAGATGTCATCTATTGGGGCGATGATTACGTTATTTGTAAGCAAAATGTTTACAAAAAACATGAATATAATTCTGGTGAAGATCCCGGAGATTATGAAGAAACTATCGACGAGGATTATCTGAAATTGTATGATATAATAGTTACAGAGGGTAAAGAACTGTACGATGGAAAATTTATCGGATAATGCGCATACTTCTTTTGAAGAAATTCGCGAGAATTATTTGAGAATTTGCGAGAATATATCCAATGCCGCCGCGAAAGCAAACCGCACCGAAAAGCCGCGCTTTATGGCTGTGACAAAAACGGTTACTCCGGAGCGAATAAATTTCGCGATTGGGTTGGGTATAGACTTGTTGGGCGAAAATCGTGTTCAGGAGTTTATGGACAAACGCGAAAGTTATTCTCCTGCGGAAGTTCATTTTATAGGTTCGCTTCAGTCCAACAAGGTAAAATACATTATTGACAAGGTATCAATGATTCATTCTGTGGATAATATCCGTTTGGCGGAAGAAATCAACCGTCGCGCGGAACAGCACGGATTGGTTATGGATATACTCACCGAGATAAATATAGGTGAGGAAGAAACAAAAAGCGGTATTTCCGCGCAGAACGCAAAGCAATTCTGTGAGGAAATCTCGCAGCTTAAAAACGTCAGACTGAGAGGTCTGATGACAATACCGCCGCCAGGATGTCCCGAAAGTACTTTTGCGTCAATGCAGGAGCTTTTTGAAAGTCTGAAGTCGGATTTTGAAAAGACAGAAAACGTCAAGTTCGACAGGCTATCAATGGGAATGTCGGGAGATTACGAAACTGCGGTAAAATATGGGGCCACAATTGTCCGGATAGGCTCTGCACTGTTCGGATATAGAAAATATCAAAAATAATTGGGAGGAAATAAAAATGGCAAAATTTATTGAAAATCTTTTTGGCGTAAGACACAAGGATGAAGGCTTTAGCGATTACGATAATCAGGGGTATGATGATTCTTCTTCCGCTGTAACAAATGAAGAAGCTGATTATACCGGTTATGATGACAGCAATGATTATTCTGATTATCACCAGAGTTCTTCCAAGTTTATCAGTATGCACAGCGGTGCTGATACTCCTAAGCTTTATGTAATGAAGCCTTCGGGATATGATGAGGTAATGAACGGCGCTGTTGATATGCTTCGTCAGGGTACAATTATTTTCCTTAACCTTAACGGTATCGATAAGGAAGTCGGAACACGTATAGTTGACTTTATGACGGGCGTTGCTGCTGCTTTTGAGGGCAGAATCAAGAAAGTTGATACATGCTGCTATGCGGTAGCACCAAAGAATGTTGAGTGGATCAACACTATTGATGACTGAGATAAACGGTGAGTTCTGAGCTTTTAAACGACGATGAGCGTTTTCTGTACGCGCATATCTCCGATCTTGCGGCAATCAGCCGCAAGACAGGCGTCCCGCGTTTTTCACGTTTTTTAAACGAGCGTGAGACGGCGATTGCTTTAAATGCCGCGCGTACCGAGAACGCAAATCCGTTGTTTTTCGGAGGATATGACAGTGCGTCGAGAAATGTCTGTGGCTTTTTCGATGGAACATATGCCGAGAATCTGACAACGGACGAAAAATACGAAATGTTTCCGATAAAGGCAGTTACTGTTACTTTCAGAAGTTATGATAGGCTTACACACCGCGATTTTTTGGGTGCTATTCTCAGCACGGGTCTTGAACGTTCGGTTCTGGGCGATATTGCGGTCGCGGACGATTATGCGGTTGTGTTTTGTCTTGATACAGCCGTTGATATCATTGACGGACTTACAAAGATCGGGAATGTTGGTGTAAAAACTCAGCAAGGAATAATGCGAGAGTTGCCTGAAGCAAAATATGAAACGTTTGATCGTACGGTAACATCGTTAAGGCTTGATCGTTTAGTTGGTGCATGTGCAAATATATCCTGTAACAGATCCGCGTCGCTTATTAAATCGGGACAAGTGAGTGCGGATTTTTCGGTGTGTCTGAATGTAAGTTGTATCCTAAAAGAAAATTCAGTGATTTCCGTGCGCAGATACGGAAGATTCAGGCTGATGAAAGTTGTCGGGGAAACAAAAAAAGGTAAGATACACGTTGTGTTCAAAAAATATGTGTAACTATACTTTTACGGGGAATAGCTTTAATTGCGGCTGTTCTCGGTAAAAGTTTGGTTTAATCAAGGCAGTTTGTTGCCAATTTGTCTGAAAGGGATAAAATCGATGAATGCAAAAGAAATTTTAAACAAGCAGTTTGAAAAATCAACGTTCGGCGGATATAAAATGGACGAGGTTGATGATTTCCTCAAGGAAGTAGCCGCAGAATTTGCCGAACTTCAGAAAAATAACAGCGAACTGGAGCGGAAATTGGAGGTTCTTGCCGATAAAATTCGCGAATACCGTGAAGATGAGGACGCGCTTAGGGATGCTTTGCTTATTGCGCAGAAACAAGGAAACGCTATTGTGGCAGAATCAAAAGCGGCGGCTGAAAAGCTCACAAAAGAAACAAAGGAAAAGGTTGATAAGCTGCTTGCGGAATCCAAAACAAAATCGGAAAAAATGATCAGCGATGCAAATGAATATTCCGCGAAAACAAGGTCAGAAGCTGATACAGCTGCAGAGAACACCATCAATAGTGCAAATAACAGGGCAGCCGAGATTAAAGCGGCTATGGACAAACAGCAGAGTATTCAGGAAAAAATCCTTCAGCAGACAAGAAAAGAAGTCAGGGAATATACTGAAAAGATACTTTCTGCATATAATTCTCAAATTGAACTTATTAAGGGTATGCCCGAAAAGTGTGAGAACGATTATATAAAGAGAGTTGCAGAAGAGGTTGAGAAACGCGAAGCGGAACGTAAAAAGGCGGAAGAGCAGAAAGCAGCCAAGGCAAAAGCAGAAGCCGCAAGGAATGCTGCCGCACAGCAAAAGGTAAAAGAAGCGGCGGCAAAGGCTGCGACTGCGTTGGAAGCAGAAAATGTTGTTCCGGAAGTGAAACCCGAACAGCAATCGGCTAATCCTGCTCCAAAATCTGCAGTCAATAAACAGGCAGCTGCTCAGAAGCCGGCACCTAAAGCTCCTGAAACGCAGAATAAAGTTGCTGACAAGACCGCTGAAAACAATCTGCCGTTCTTCAATTCTGATTCGCAGACAATAACTCGTCATGAAAACCTGCAGTTTGGCAAGCATAATGACGGTAAGAAATAATACATAGAAAATTCAGAGGAGATAACTTTTATGTCAGTCGATCTTAACAGCACCGTAAATCTTCCGCAGACAGATTTCCCGATGCGCGCAAATCTTCCGAAAAGAGAGCCGGAAATGTTGACAAAGTGGGAGGATGAAAGGCTATATTATGCGCTTTCCGAGAAGAATAAGGGCAAGCCTGCTTACACTTTGCACGATGGTCCTCCTTACGCGAACGGAAACATTCACCTTGGAACTGCGTTAAATAAGGTGTTAAAGGATATAATTATCAAATATAAGGATATGACCGGTTATAATGCGAATTATGTACCCGGTTGGGATTGTCATGGATTGCCTATCGAGCTGAAAGCAATCAAGCAACTCGGTGTTGACAGCGGCGCGGTTGATCCCGTTGAACTCCGCAAGAGTTGCCGTCAGTTCGCTCTTTCTTGCCTTGACGACCAGAAAGCGCAGTTCAAGCGTTTGGGTGTTTGGGGCGATTTCGATAATCCTTACCTTACTATCAGACCCGAATTTGAGGCGAAACAGGTTGAAGTATTCGGTGAAATGTACAAGAAAGGTTACATTTACAAAGGACTGAAACCCGTTTATTGGTGCGCGGACTGCAACACAGCACTTGCCGAGGCTGAAATCGAGTATCAGGACGATCCGTGCTATTCAATTTACGTTAAGTTCCCCGTTGCCGTTGCCGATGATAAAGGCAAATTCCAGAACCTCGGAATTGATCTGAATAAAGCGTATGTTGTTATATGGACTACAACAACGTGGACTCTCCCCGGAAATCTTGCAATCTGCCTCGGTCCGAACTATGACTACACATTTGTAAAGGTTGAGGACGAGGAGAGCAAATCATACGGTGAGTATCTCCTTATGGCGAAAGACCTTGTCGACAACGTTATGAACGTTGTCGGTATCAAGAAATACAGCACAATCGGCGAATTTAAGGGTACTGATCTTGAATACGTTGAAACAAATCACCCGTTTATGGGCAGAAAATCTCCGCTTATTGTCGGAAATCACGTAACGCTTGATAGTGGTACGGGTTGTGTTCATACCGCTCCCGGCTTTGGTGTAGAGGACTTTGAGGTTTGTATGAAACCCGAGTACAAGGGAATGTTCAAAATCATCGTTCCCGTTGACGCAAAGGGTGTACTTACCGAAGAGGCTGGCGAGTTCAAGGGACTTAAAACAACCGACGCAAACAAGGCTATTGCGCAAAGACTTGAAGATGATAACACATTGCTTGCAATGCAGAAGATTGTCCACCCGTATCCGCATTGCTGGCGTTGCCACGAGCCGATTATCTATCGCGCAACGGACCAGTGGTTCTGTAATGTTGATATGTTCAAGCCTGAAACAATCAAGGCTATTGAAGGTGTAAAGTGGATTCCCGAATGGGGCGAAGACCGTATCAAGAATATGGTCAATATGCGTTCCGACTGGTGCATTTCACGTCAGAGAAGATGGGGCGTACCGATTCCGATTTTGTATTGTGAAGATTGCGGAAAGGCTATTGTAAACGATACAACAATCAAGGCGATTTCGGATATGTTCCGCAAGGAAAGCTCCGATTCGTGGTATGCAAAAGATCCGAGTGAATTTATTCCCGCTGATGTTAAGTGCGAATGTGGTTGCAATAAGTTCCATAAGGAAATGGATATATTTGATGTGTGGTTTGATTCGGGTTGTACACACGCTGCTGTTTTGCAGGAACGTCCCGAACTCTCATGGCCTGCTGATATGTACCTTGAAGGTTGCGACCAGTATCGCGGTTGGTTCCAGTCCAGCTTGCTGACTTCCGTTGCGACAACAGGACAAGCACCGTATAAGTCGGTATGTACTCACGGCTGGGTAGTTGACGGAAACGGTCAGCAGATGCACAAATCAAAAGGCAACGTAATTCTTCCCGAGGAAGTTATCAAGGATTTCGGCGCGGACGTTTTGCGTTTGTGGGTTGCTTCTCTTGATTATCATGCTGATATCCGTGTATCAAAGGATATGCTCAAACAGCTGTCTGAGAGCTATCGTAAAATCAGAAACACGGCTCGTTTCATTTTGGGCAATCTCAATGACAATAAAGGTTTTGATCCCAATACCGAAATGGTTGAGTTTGACAAGCTCCGCGATATTGACAAGTGGGCGTTGGCTCGTCTTGACGAGGTTATTGACAAGGTAAAATCGTCTTATGATGCGCTTGATTTCTACCTTGTTTACCATACACTTATCGATTTCTGCGTTGTTGATATGTCGAACTTCTATCTCGACATCGTAAAAGATACGCTTTATTGCGAGGCGGCAAATTCTCCCGCGAGAAAATCCGTTCAGACTGCGATGTACGTTATTCTTGACGCTCTTGTACGTTTGATAGCGCCGATTCTTTGCTTTACGGCAGATGAAATCTGGGGATTTATGCCGCACAAGAAAGAGGACGATTTACGTTCAGTTGTATTCAACCAGATGCCCGAAAAGACAGGCGTAAAGGCTGATGACGAGAAGTGGAATAAAATTCACGCAATCCGCAATGATGTACTTGTTGCTCTTGAACAGAAACGTTCCGACAAGGTAATCGGTAAGTCGCTTGAAGCAATGGTTGAGATATTCACCGATGACGAAAGTGTAAAGGCTCTTGAAAGCGAGCTTGCGGACGCTTGTATCGTTTCGGGAGTTAAAGTCAACGTTGGCGGCGAGAGCGAGTATAAGGGAACATCTTGTTCCGTAACTGTCACAAAGAAATCGGGTTGCGCTTGTGAGCGTTGCTGGAAGTTTGACGATACTGTCGGCAGCGACAGCAAGTATCCTAACCTTTGCAAACGTTGCGCGGACGTTATCAAGCTCAATTTTGAATAATTTTCAGGAGGGGGTTTTCTCCCCTCCTATATTTCGTGAATAAAAATATCATAGCAAAAGGAGAATAATTTGCAGTATTTGTGGTTATTGCTCTCGGCTGTTCTTGTGGGTATCGACAGGCTGACAAAGTGGCTTGTGGTGTCGAATATGCAACTCAGCGACACTATTCATTTGATTAAAGTCGGGGACAAAGAGGTTCTGAATTTATACTACACATTAAATAACGGCGCGGCTTTCAGTAAGCTGTCGGGAAAGACGATTTTCCTTATCGTCATTACTTCTATTGTAATAATCTGGCTGTTATATCTGATGATTGCGAAAAAGGTTCACCGTCCCGTTTATCTGGCGTCTATTTCCTTGATTTTGGGCGGCGGTATCGGTAATCTGCTTGACCGTATTTTTAACGAAGGTTTGGTAGTTGATTTTATTGATTTTCGCATAATCAATTTCCCGATATTCAATTTCGCCGATATCTGCGCGGTATGCGGCGCGGGTTTGTTGCTTGTAAGCGTTATTGTTGACGAGGTTCGAGAGCATAAACGTAAAAAGTCGGCTGTAACTGATGAAACGGAAGAAAACGGCGATTCCCCGAAAGATAATGAGTGACGAGATTATTTTTAAGTCCGACGGTGAAAACCGCCTTGATAAGCAGATTGCAGAGAACTCCGAGCTTACAAGAAGTGCCGCCGTTAAATTGTTGGAACAGGGTTCCGTTTTGGTTGACGGAAAAGTGGCGGGGAAAAAGGACATTCCGAAACTTGGAACGGAAATTGTTATAACGCTCCCCGAACCTAAAAACGTTGATATTCTTCCCGAAAACATTCCGCTTGACATTGTTTATGAAGATGATGACCTGTTGGTTGTGAACAAACCGAAAGGAATGGTCGTTCATCCTGCGGCGGGGCATTATTCGGGTACGCTTGTTAATGCGCTGATGTTTCATTGCGGTGACAGTTTGTCGGGAATAAACGGAGAAATCCGTCCCGGAATTGTTCACCGTATCGATAAGGATACAAGCGGTTTGCTTATGGTGGCGAAGAATGATACGGCGCATTTGGGATTGTCCGAGCAAATAAAAGCTCACAGTTTCACGCGTGAGTATCAAACGGTTGTGACAGGTTCAATCAAAGAGGATGGCACAGTTGACGCGCCTATTGGACGTCACAAAACAGACCGTAAAAAAATGTGCGTAACGCTTGAAAACTCACGCGAGGCGATAACGCATTACAGCGTTATTTGCAATTATGCGGGGTACACATACCTGAATGTTCGGCTTGAAACGGGACGAACGCACCAAATCCGCGTTCATATGAGTTATATCGGTCACGCGGTCGCGGGTGATGAAGTATACGGAAACGGAAAGCCGAAATGGTTGTGTGGGCAATGCTTACACGCAAAAAAAATCGGTTTTGTTCACCCGAGAACGGGCGAGTATATGGAATTTGATTCGGAACTGCCCGATTATTTCAAGAAGTTTTTAAAGAGTATTGAATAGCAGGAAAAGAAATGGATTTCGGAAAAGTAATTTTTATGACCGACCTTGACGGAACACTTCTCACGGACGATAAGAAAATTCTGCCGAAAGATATGGACGCGATAAAGCGTTTCCGTGACGGCGGGGGAATTTTTACCGCGGCTACGGGGAGAGGTTACGCTATGGCGCGGCGGATTGTTGAAGACGTTTTGCACCTTGATGTTCCGACGGTTTTGTTTAACGGCGCGGGCGTATACGATTTCGGTGCGGATAAATTCTTGTGGCAATGTGAAATTGGTTCGCAGGCAAGGGAGTATATACGCAGGCTCAGCGATTTGTTTCCGCGAAAACTCGGTTTTGAAGTACTGCACGAAAACAAGGTATATGTACCTTTTATCAATAAAACCGAACAGGAACATCTTGAAATGGAGAGTGTAATTCCCGACGGACGAGAGCTTGACGATATTCCCGAGGGTGGTTGGCTCAAATTTGTAATAGCCGCCGAACCGAGCGACATTGACGAAGTTCAGAAAACCGTTGAACAGGGCGGTTTTGAGGACGCGCAGTGGGTACGCAGTGCGCCGTTCTATTACGAGTGTTTGCCAAAAGGCGTTGATAAGTCACGCGGGTTTGCGGAACTTATTCGCATACTCGGAGCGGAAAACAGATTTTCCGTTGCGGCGGGAGATTATATGAATGATACCGCAATGATAAGGAAAGCCGATTTGGGCTGTGCCGTTGCGAGCGCGCAGGAAAGCGTAAAGCGGGCGGCGGATTTAATCGTATGTGATAATAACAGCGGCGCGATTGCCGAGATAATAAATTACATTGAAAAGTTATAACGGAGGGAATATGGGATTTTTAGACGACTTGTTTGCGAACAGCAAGTACCTTAACAAGGATAAGCAGGATAAGAAAGTTGAAATTCATACTGTTTCCGATAATGCAGAAATTCCCGTCACAGCGTCACCCGAAACAGGAAGCGAACCTGATTTTCCCGTGGCATTCGGTTACAAGTGCAATTGGCTTTGCGTAAAGGCAAATTCCCCGTTGGAAGTAATTCAAAAGCTGGATTTGAAGAACGCCGAGCCGTCAAATTGGGATAAGGGCATTGAAATGGCGTATAACGGTTATCGTTTTGTTTCTCCAGTTTTGGACGGTTATGTGTTGGTTGTGAATTTCGGAATGGACGTTCTTACTTTGGCACCCGAACTTCTTAACGAAAAGGCAAAGCTGTTTTCGGAACTGCAATATTTTGTGACGCAGCGTGTTGCGGATTATCATGCGTGGGTGAAGTATATAAATGGTGAAATGATACGCGGTTACGGTTGGTGCGGCTGCGACGGACGTGTTTTTCTTAACAAAGGAGATCTTACCGATGAGGAAAAGCGGCTTGGTTTCACAAATCTTCTTCCGAACGAGGAGGCGGATTGGGATTCCCACGAAACGCCCGACGAGGAATATGTTTTGCAGCTTGCGGCGGCGTGGGGCGTTGATCCAAGCTTTTCCGCAAAGGATTATCCGAAATCGTTGGGATATATATGCAGATGATTTAAAAAAATAAAGAACAAAAGTTTTCAGGAGGAAAATTATGGACAAAAAACTTGAAAAGCAGCTTGAAATAGACGCTGTCAAGGTCAGAATCGGAATAATCGAGGGTATTCATGAGGCAAAAGCGGGACATCCCGGCGGCTCGCTTTCGTGCGCGGATTTGCTGACATATTTGTATATGCACCGTATGAACGTTGATCCGAAAAATCCCGACGATCCCAAACGCGACCGTTTGGTTTTATCGAAAGGTCACGGCGCGCCCGCTTTGTATGCGACATTGGCTCTGCGCGGATTTTTCCCGATGGACGAGATGAAAACTTTGCGTAAAATCGGTTCTCGTCTGCAAGGTCACCCCGACATTAAAATTCCGGGTGTTGATATGAGTACGGGTTCGCTTGGTCAAGGTATTTCGGCGGCTTGCGGAATGGCGCTTTCTGGAAAGGTTACGTGCGATCCATACAAGGTTTACGCTGTACTCGGCGACGGTGAAATTCAAGAGGGAGAAGTATGGGAAGCGGCAATGTTCGCGGCGCATTATCAGCTTGACAATCTTGTGGCGGTTGTCGATAACAACGGTTTGCAGATTGACGGTAAAGTAAGCGAGGTTATGTCGCCGTATCCGATTGACGAGAAATTCGAGGCTTTCGGCTGGCACGTTATCAATATAAACGCTCACGATTTCAATGAAATGGAGAAAGCATTCAACGAAGCGGAGACAGTTGTTCAAAAACCTACAGTTATAATTATGCGTTCCACAAAGGGTAAGGGCGTTTCTTATATGGAAGATGTCGTTGATTGGCACGGAAAAGCACCGGATGACGAACAGTATGAAACTGCGATAAAAGAGCTTAAGGAACACCTTGCGGAGCTTGAAAACAATTGAGTTTTGTTTCTAATGTGAAGTATTGAAATTAAGGAGAATATAACTATGGAAAAGAAAGCAACTCGTGAGGGTTATGGCGAGGGCTTGTGCGCTCTTGCCGAAGTGAGACCCGATCTTTTGGTACTCGATGCCGATCTGGCGGCGGCAACAAAGACAAGCATTTTCAAGAAAGCGTATCCCGAAAAGCATTATGACTGCGGTATCGCGGAATCTAATATGATGGGCGTTGCGGCAGGTATCGCGACAACGGGAAAGTTGGTTTTCGCAAGCAGTTTTGCGATGTTCGCGGCGGGAAGAGCTTTTGAAATAATCAGAAACTCGATTTGCTATCCCAATCTTAACGTAAAAATCGGCGCGACTCACGCGGGTATTTCCGTCGGCGAGGACGGCGCGACACATCAATGCAACGAAGATATTGCACTTATGCGTTCTATTCCGAATATGACGGTAATCAACCCTGCCGATTTTGTTGAGGCAAAAGCGGCGGTGCTTGCTATGGCAGATTACAAAGGACCGACATATATGCGTTTCGGACGTCTTGCCGTTCCGATTTTCAACGATGAGAAAAACTATAAGTTTGAAGTCGGCAAGGGTATTACGTTAAAGGACGGCAAAGATATAACCATAATCGCAACGGGACTTATGGTTGCGGAGGCTATGGAAGCGGCGGCGGCTCTCAAAGAGCAGGGCATTGACGCTCGTGTTATCAATATTCACACGATTAAGCCGATCGACCGTGATATCATAGTAAAAGCGGCGAAAGAAACGGGCAAGATAATCACCGTTGAGGAACACAGCGTAATCGGCGGACTTGGCTCGGCTGTTGGCGATGTTGTTCTTGAAGAGTGCCCTGTTCCCGTAATCAAAATCGGTGTTAAGGACGTATTCGGACACAGCGGTCCCGCAAAGGATTTGCTCCAACAGTACGGACTTTGCGCTGACAATATTGTTAAAGTAACAAAAGCGGCATTGGGAAAGTAAATTTATCAGGTGGTTTATCGACAACCTGAACTGTCGGCAGAAATGCCGACAGTATTTTTATGGGGGTTATATGGTAAAGGAACTTGTTCACGACCCGATTTTTTTGGCGCAGAAGTCGGAAACCGCCAATGAAAGCGACTTGCAGACCGCGCAGGATTTGCTTGATACGTTGGCGGCGCATAAAGAAACCTGCGTCGGAATGGCGGCGAATATGATAGGCGTGAAAAAGCGGATAATCGTGTTTGATAATGACGGCATTCCCGAAATTATGTTCAATCCCGAAATCGTGAAAATGTCGGGAGCATATCAAACAGAGGAAAGTTGTTTGTCGCTTATCGGCGCGCCCAAACCCGTGAAACGGTATAAGAGCATTAAAGTAAAGTATCAGAACAGTGATTTTCAAGTCAGGTTAAAGACTTTTACAGGGTTTACGGCACAGATTATTCAGCATGAATGCGATCATTGTAACGGAATCTTGATATAAAATATCCCTCCCAAACACGGGAGGGAATCGTATATAATTTTTGAATCTTATTATCAAAACGTTTTCGTTTACTTGACAGGATTTCAAAATTAAGCTATAATTATACGGTAAACTAAAATGAAACGAGTGATTATATGTCCCAAATCATAAAAGTTACGGACTTATCTGCGCCCGAATGCGAGATTTTCACAAACCTTACCGAACACCAATTGAGAAACAAGCGCGACCCCGAAATGGGTATTTTTATCGCCGAAACCGAAAAAGTGGTTACGCTTGCTCTTGATTCGGGTTACGAGCCCGTGTCATTTCTAATTGAGGAACGCTGTCTTGACGGCTGTGCGAAAGAATTGCTTAAAAAATGCGGAAACGCTCCCGTTTATACTGCCAACACAGATATTATTTCCAAAATAACGGGATATAAGCTAAACCGTGGGATTTTGGGCGCGTTTAAACGTCCGTCGCCGCGAAACGCCGAGGAAATTTGCGGCGAAGCGCACAGAATAGCCGTATTGGAGAATATCGCCGATTCGACTAATATCGGGGCGGTATTTCGTTCGGCGGCGGCATTGGGAATTGACGCCGTATTGATTACGCCGTCCTGCTGTGACCCGCTTGTCCGCCGAGCCGTCCGTGTGAGTATGGGTACGGTTTTGCTTGTTCCGTGGGCGGTGATTGGAAATTCGCCGAGCGATTGGACGGATAACGGCGCGGATATTCTGCGTTCGTGGGGATTTAAAACCGCCGCAATGGCTTTAACGGACAATTCCGTGAGCATTGACGACCCCGCGCTTGCACGTGAGGATAAACTCGCAATTGTACTCGGCACAGAGGGCGACGGTCTCGCCAAAGAAACGATAGCGCACTGCGACTATACCGTGAAAATTCCTATGTCGCACGGAGTGGATTCTTTAAACGTAGCAGCGGCGGGGGCGGTTGCTTTTTGGCAGTTAAGGCGAAAATAAAAGTGGCGCAAAGCCGAGTTATTCCCTACAACCAAAGAAAATGTATCGGATATGCCGCATACCGTCCCGTATCGTCCGCAAGTGCGACTTTCTGCCTCGCCCGTCGGGACTTAGCGTAACTGAGATTTCCGCAATTTGCGCGCCGGAGAGCGCGAACTTCCCGATTATCTCGGTGGCGAACTCCATTCCGCCGCATGAAAGCCCCAACGCAAGCGCCTTTTCCCTGTCGAAACCGCGCAGTCCGCAATGAAAATCCCGAACCTTGGTATGAAACCGCAGTCTGCCAAGAAACGACAGCACCGGCACGCCGATATAGCGGTGCGAAAACGGCATTGCGCCCGGGGCGATATTATCCAAGCGGCAACCCATAACCAAAGGGTACCCCTCGCGTAGCTTTTCGATGAAACTGTCCAGGTGCAGAAAATCATAGCTCAAATCGCAGTCGCCCATGATGACGTATTTTCCATGGGCGGCTTTTATCCCGCCGATAAGCGCGTTTCCGTAGCCGCGCTCGGTTACGCTCACCACACGCGCTCCCGCTTCCCGCGCCAGCTCCGCCGAATTGTCGGTGCTCCCGTTGTCGGCAATCAGCACTTCACCGTGAACGCCGCTTTCGGAAAGGAATTGCCGCGCCTGCCGAACGCATTGTGCGACGGTCTGCTGCTCGTTAAGGCAAGGCATTAGGATAGTCAGCTCAACTTCATCCATGCTTTTTTCCTCCTTTTGTGGGGGATTTTTTCTTTTTGGGGCGAAACTCCAGTGAAAACCATAGCATAGCAAACACCGCCAGGATAGAAGACGCAAGCGCACGGTAGGTGAAAAATTCGTGCAGGTAGGAGTGGTTGTTCAGCAGGAAATATCTCGCAATGGGCAGTGCGCCGAGTATCAGCATGATAAGCGTGAAACTGCGGTCGAATTTCTCACGGCAGCGGAACAGGTAGAATATCGAGCCGAACACCACCGCCGAAATCACCAGCCCTGCCGCAATATTGCCCCACGAAACTCTCTCATATCCGCCGAAAAGCGTGGAAATGTTCGCCAGCGGCGCAAGGAAGAACTGAGCCACGGGATTAAGCTCCTCGGCTTCGCCCACCATGCGTACCTCGGCGGAGGCAAGCGCAGTCGCAAATTTGTTCTCGCCCGTAACAATGCTCGCCGCGCTCCACTTCACAAGGTACGCGCCCGCGTAGGAAAGCCCCCAAGCCGCGCCGCATTTTACCGTCAGCAGCACGCTGTCTTTAAGCGAGGGCAGCCTGTTCTCCTGTTTTCTCATAATAAATACGATTAGAAGCGGGATAAGTATCGTCAGCGTTTCGCAAGTGAGAAAGTCGAAGAAAGCTATCATCACGCCTGAAATCACCGCAAGTATCGAAAGTGTGCTGTCATTCTTCTCAAACAGAATATACAGCGGGAGCAACGCAAGCGTTACCAGCACGGCGGGCTGATATTCCAGCGACAGACCGATATTCCACACGTGAACGCACAAAAACGCCGCGACAAGCGCGCCCGCCGCGAAATACTGCCGCTTTTTTATCAGCAGCGCGGCGTTTAACGCCAGCAGAACCAACGCCGCTATCATTCCGATAAGCTTGATACCGCCAACGTCCGTAAAGAGCATAAGCGGACGAATAACCGCCGCCAGTCCGTGCCAGTATCGGGAGTAGTCGGTGTTGGGCTGTGCAATTCCCTCAACGGCGCAATAAAAGCCCCAATTCTCGCCGTAGTCGTTCGTGCCGTCGTTGCCGTCGTAGTAGGCGGTGTTCAGCGTGGAAACAAGCGGATCTGTGCCCATGTTCCATG